>JADIYI010000008.1:0-328666 GCA_016705365.1 Gammaproteobacteria bacterium
GATGCTCGGCCAGGCGCAGCGTCAATGCCACGATGGTCAGCGTCGGATTGGCATGCCCGGCGGTGGCAAACACCGAACTGCCGCCCACGAACAGGTTGGCAAGCCCGTGCACCCTGCAGTTGCGGTCCACCACACCTTCCCGCACATCGTCACTCATGCGCGTCGTGCCCATATGGTGCGAGGCGTCGGTGAACTGGAGTTCCGCCGCGCTTTCCGGGCTGGTCTCCATGGCCCGATGCCGCATTCCTCCACCGAGCTGCCGATCAACTGGTGCAAATGACGAACACTGTGGCGCTCCGCTTCGCCGACCCGCCAGTCCAGCCTCAGCATGTTCATGCCGAGGGCGTCACGCTTGTCGCTCAGCATCACCCTGCTGTCGCGATCGGGCACCTGCTCGCAGAAATTGATCAGCGTCAGGTGGCCAACCGAGCGGTTCTTGCGCACCTTTCTCTTGAGCATCGCATAGGGCCGATACAGGAAGTGGGGCATGATTTCCTTTGGCGTAAGAAGATAGATGAGGTCGCGCGCGCCGCTGGTGTCGATCCGGGACAGACTCGTGCGCTTACCCGCATAACCGTGGCGCAACAGGACTTTCATCACGTTGATCGAGCGCCCGTACTGCTTCTCGGCCATTTCCGAAAGCGCGGGCTCCAGGCTGACATAGCTGTTGAGCACCCGGGCCTTGCGCTGCTCCTGTTCGGACAGGGCGATGCCCAGCTGGAACTTGCCGTCAGCCAGCGGGATGCCGGTCAGGCACGGCAGGCTGACCGAATCATTGACGCGAATGCGCCCGTGGATCGCCCGCGGGTGATCAAGAAAATAGCGCCCGACCACGTCGTGCTGATTGCCCAGCCCCTGCGGGTGCTGGCGGCGCGAGACCAGCAGCAGCCGTGCATTTTCCAGGCCGCCGCTGGCAAGAACAAAAGTACGCGCGCGTGCCGTGAGCTGCTTTCCCTCGAGCGTGCGTACCGCCAGGTGCTCGACCGCGCACCCATCCGGCGTCGGAACGATCTCGGTCACATTGGCGTTGAGATAGACATCGATACTGCGGCTCCTGCGCAGCGCGGTCTTGTTGACCTTGCCGAAGCGCATGGGCTTGATGCCCCAGAGCGCGACGGTCGGATCCAGTTCCTCGGCGACGAACAGCTGTTTTTCCCTGGGTTCGATATGCGGAACCGAGTCAACGGCGGTAAAACGGCTGAAGGCCGGCACCCCGAGCACTCTTTCGGCGTGCTGGTAATAGGGTTCGAGCTCTTCATAACTCAAGGGCCAGCCGCTGTTCGGAACCCAGTCGCGTTTGAGGAAATCGATGCGGCTCATGCGCATGTTGCGCCCGGCCCACAGGTTGCAGCTGCCGCCGAAATAGCGCGCCCGCGACATGAAATTCTCGCGGATCGGGTAGCCCTCGTTCTGCAGATCGTAGAGCGACTGCACCTTCTCGTCCGGATGGTAATCACCGCTCTCCAGCAGGCAGATGCGCAAGCCCGATTCCTCTAGGGCGCGCGCCAGCGTGATGCCGGCCGCGCCGGCACCGACGATGCAGATATCGGCATCGAGCGTGGCGCCGTCGGCAAGCTGATTTGCCCGGATGATAGCCATGAACCGCCTCCGGACTCAGGCAGTCTTGCGATCGATGCGCCTGATGAGCTTGTCGACTTCGGAGGGCTGATAGGAGGCCGCGGCGATCATCTCGCCCAGCAGGCCGAAGATCAGCATCTGGATTCCGACGATGATCATCAATGTTCCCAGCATCAGCAGCGGGCGATCACCGATCCCCTTGCCCATGAACCAGAGAACCGCGAGGTAGCAGTTGACGAAGAAGCCGAGGGATCCGATAAGCGCACCTATGGGCCCGAAAAGATGCAGCGGGCGTTTGCGAAACGTCACCAGGAACAGGATCGTGAACAAATCGAGCGGGCCGCGGATAAAACGCTCGAGCCCGTACTTGGATTTGCCGTACTGGCGTGCCCGGTGCGAAACGGCGATCTCGCCGACGCGAAAGCCCTTCGCGTGCACGACCACCGGGATATAGCGGTACAACTCGCCGTAGACATCGAGGCCTTCGATCGTCTCGCGGCGATAGCACTTGAAGCCGCAATTGAAGTCGCGCAGATACAGCCCGCTGGAGCGCGAGGTCACGTAGTTGAACAGCTTCGACGGGATGGTCTTGCTGATCGGATCCTTGCGATTCTCTTTCCAGCCGGATACGAGATCAAAGCCCTGGTCCAGGGTTTCAAGGAAACGGGGTATTTCCTTGGGATCGTCCTGCAGATCGGCGTCCATGGTGAATATGATTTCGCCGCGCGCCACCTTGAAGCCCGCCTGCAGCGCGGTCGCCTTGCCAAAACAGCGGCGCATCTCGACCAGGATCACGGCCGGATCTTTCGCCGCGAGTTCACGGCAGAACTCCGTCGTGCCGTCGGTACTGCCATCATCGACAACGATGATTTCATAGGATTTGCCGAGCGCGGCAAATACATCGGTCAATTCCTGGTGCAGGTGCGGAATGCTGTCCCGCTCGTTGAGTGCCGGGATGACCACGGAGATATCTGGATTTGTCATTTACGCCTCGAAAGCTCTTGACCCGCACATGTTATAGCGCATCAACCTGCCCTTGTAATGTTTTACCCTGCGAACAAAGCCACTCACTGCGAACCTGGCGACGGCGATTCCTGCTCGTTGCGCGCCAGCCATTGCGCGACCTGTTCCGCAATCAGCCGGTAACCCAGCGCATTCGGATGGCCGTCCGTGGGGAAAAACAGCATG
The DNA here is from genome assembly GCA_016705365.1 of Gammaproteobacteria bacterium. Lineage (NCBI taxonomy): Bacteria > Pseudomonadati > Pseudomonadota > Gammaproteobacteria > Gammaproteobacteria bacterium. The sequence goes on from JADIYI010000008.1 coordinate 2,767, forward strand.
TTCCCGGCCTCGGCGCTGGCCTGGAAAGCCGGTATCAGTTGCAGGGTGGCGATATTGCGCTGCTCCAGCGCGGCACCGATCGCGACGGATGGGTGCGAAGGCGAACCCCCGGTGAACGGAAGATAGATGACTTCCTTGCCGGGTTCGAATACCACGAGCAGTTGGCCGCCATCGGCCTCAACGAGGCGCTGCAATTGCACCATGGAATCCATGACCAGCGTGAACACCGGGTTGCCGGGTTTGGCGTTGGCCGTCAATTGCTCCAGATATCCCGCATCCAGCCGGATGATTTCTTCGCCATCCCAGTCCAGCATCTCCGGGGCACTGGCCGGATGCCGGGTCAACGCCTTGACGCCGATCCCCAGCAATTGCACCAGGTACAAATGCTTCTTTGCCGCATACTCCATGCGCCCGAGGAAATGCTCCAGGTCTGCCGCCTTCGGACGCCCGTAGTCGCGCCATTCCAGGTAATTTCCGCCCACGCCCGAGCGCTGCCATTGCTCGAATTGCTCCGCGTCCCAGAAGTCGTTGGCTGCAAAAAACCCCAGCACCACGATCCTGGGCTTGAGCGCACGCCCGAAGGTCTGGTAAATGCGCAGATACTGTTGCGGCGAGGCGCCGATCAACCCGAGATTCACCACAGACTTGCCGGAAAGGCGGGCCAGTATCTGGGGCCATGCCTGCTCGATATCGACACCATAGCCAAATACCAGGGAGTCGCCGATAACGACGATATCCGCCTGCGAAGGCAACGGGCCCTTGTTGTGAAAGCCCAGCTCGTCGAGTTGATAGTGCTGGCTGAAGTCGCTTGTGCGAATCACCCCGGAACTGTCGGGCGCCTTCACATTGCCGATGAGCGGATGGGCAATGCCGCGGTCGTTCGCCGCGGTGCTGATCGCCAGCGGAAGCAGGGATGGGAACAAATGAAAAAGCAGCTCTGCCAGAGCGAGCGTCAGCAGCACGCTGGCAACGGTCAAAAAGCAGCCTTGAACGATTCCTTTCATGTCTTTACCAGCAGATGAAATGCAATATCAGCGAGCGAATTCACGCTTGAAACCATTGGCCCGGGCGGCATCCTCGCGCAAGCGATGAACGCCTCGGCATGGGCGGACGAAGCGGGCGGCAGGGGCACCCGAAACCAGACAAATTCAATACATTGGAACTATAGCCCATTATGCCGACAGATCCCGGCAAAAAACGTTGCCGATGGCCGAGCGATACGAGCCTGCGTGGAATAGTCCACTGCAACCAGCCCAAATCGCGGCTCCGTGCCCATGCTCCACTCGAAATTGTCCAGCAGACTCCAGTGAAGATATCCGAGCACCTGGAGTCCATTGTCGAGCGCATTGGCAAGCACCTCGATGTGATCGTGCAAAAAACGGCATCGCAGCTCGTCGTCCCCGGTTGCAATACCGTTTTCGGTGATGAAAAGCGGCAGGCCCATGGCCGAATAGCGCTGCAGCACAGCGGCGAGCCCGCGCGGATAGATTTCCCAGCCCATGGAACTTCTCGGTCCGCCATCGGCATGATGTTCCAGCTTGCAGCTGCGCCCCAGCAACGCGCTCGGCCCCCCGCTCTCGAAGCGCACGCAACATCGGGTGTAGTAATTCAGCCCCACGAAATCGAGCTTGCGTCGCGACGAGCCCCTGGCCGCCAACCCGATCAATCCAAAAAACACCCGGTTGAATGCGATATCGCGAATCCGTGCCGCCATTCGATCCAGAAATCGCCCGGGATCGCAGGGTTCCATCCACAAGGCGTTGTGAGCGAACCCTGTCTTCGCATCCGGTTGCAACCGTTTTATGACATCGAACGCGGCGACGTGAGCCCTGGCCAGGTTGCGCAGCACCCTGCCCGCCTTCAGCCAGGACCTGAGTTGCAGTGGCGGCCATTCGCCATTGATGTAGGACTGCAGAACGTACACCGTGGGTTCGTTGATGGTCAGCCAGTATCCGACCGCTTCACCGATTTGTTGCACCACGTACGCCACAAAGCGGGCGAAGATTCTTGCGCTGTCGGCGCATTCCCAGCCCCCTCGGCGCAGAAACCAGGCAGGCAGCGTGAAATGATGAAGCGTGACAACGGGCTCGATGCCACGCGCCTTCAGCGCCCTGATGACGCGCCCATAATGTTCGATCGCAGCGGGATTCCACTGCCCGTCTTCCGGCTCGATGCGACTCCATTCAAGCGACAGGCGGTGACAGTTGTGCCCCAATGAGCGGGCCAGGTCGAAGTCCTGCTCGTAGAGTTCGTAGTGCCGGCAGCAGTCCCCGGAGGCAAAGGGCAAGCGCCCCGAACTCTCGTACTCCCACCAGTCATTCCAGCGGTTGCCGCCCTCCACCTGGTGACTGGCAGTGGCCGCACCCCACAGAAAACCTGCAGGAAAACGTCTTCGCCGGTTAGCGGAATCATCTGCAGCAGCGGACACCCGATCGTCCATGGTCGAGCGGCTCACGCCTATTTCCACACCGCCAGCGGCTTGAGATCCTTTGCGCCAAGCTCCTTCATCAGCGCCAGCACACCCCCATAAAGCAGCATCAGCACAGACAGTTTGACTATCAACCACATTCCCGACGCATCGAACCGGGTACTGATTGCCGCAACCACGACGGTGGCGATCGTGGCGCGCACGAATGTCAGCAGTTTCATCGGGGCGCCGAACCGGTAATGGATCCAGAACAGCGATGCCGCCGTACCGATTCCCAGGGTCAGCACAAACGCGATGGCGGCGCCCACCGCTCCATATGGGGGTATGAGCAGCTCTCCGAGGACAAAGGAAACCGGTAGCAACCCGATCAGGCCAACCGTGACCTGGTAATATTTTCCGGCCGCGATCATCGTGTGCAGCAGTGTATCCAGCAGGGAAAACAGACAGAAAGCCGTGAGCAACAGGGCCAGGAACTGGCCGCCGTCCGCATAGCTTTCGGAGAATACGAAAACCATGATGGGCGTTGCATCGATTGCACCAAGCACGCACACGGGAAGCAGCAGCACATAGACGAAGCGGCAGGCCGCCTGGATGTTGCGCAGTGCCTGCGCGGCGTCCTGGCGAGCAAGAGCAAGCGAAACCGATGCCAGCACGACGCCGGTCAGGACAAAGGGTACGACGGTCGGCAGACGAGCCAGGTTCAAGGCTGCCACGTAAAACCCGATGGTCTCATTCGAGACATGGGATAGCCCCTTCAGCGACCACAGGTGCATCCATAGCAGCAGTTGCATGGTTCCACCGAATATCCCGATCGGAATCGCAATTTCGATGATCGTCCTGCGCATTGGACCGGCAGGAAAAGCGATGGATATCGGGTACTTCACAAAGGCATAGAAGAGCGCGGCCACCGTGGCCAGCACATTCACGATCAGCGCGGCTTCGACCGACATGCCCAGCAGAAGCAAGGAGGCAATACCGGCAAGTTTGGCAATGCTGTAGACAACCAGCGTCTTGCTCAGCGTGCCCAGCAGCAGATGCCCCTGCAGGATTCCCTGGTAGGCGAGATAAAGACCGTTGAACGGCAGATCCAGCACCGCGACACGAAACAGCCAGGCGCCGTTGTCCCCGAGCTCGAAGAAATCGGCGACGAATGGTGCGAGTATCCAGCACAGGGCAAAAAGTACCAGCGAAACGATCAGCAGCATCGCAGATGCCAGCTGCACCACTACTTTAGGGTCGCTCGCCTCGGGTATCAACTTGGTTACGGCTCGTCGAATGCCCATGTCGCCCGCGACTTCCAGCCACAACAGCAGGGACATGACCATCCCGTAGACGCCGTATTCGACCGGACCCAGTCCACGCGCCAGGATCACGGCTATCAGATAGCCGCTGACCATGAACAGGCCACGCCCGATCAACAGTTGCACGGTGCCTCGCGCCGTCTCCAGACCCTCGGCGTGCGCCGTATCCTCCTGCCGGCTCAAATGCCCAGACTCATCAGATGCTCCCGGACGGCAACAACGGTTTCTCCACGCATATTCAGTCTTCCCCAGATTTCCAGCGCCAACAGACTGAACATGCCATCGACATTGTCCGTCCACCGCGATACGAGTTGATTCAGGCCGCGATTGTTCAACTGGAGCTGCTCGACGCAATAGCCGTCCTTGAAAAACTTCGGCTGCACCAGCGGGGTCATATAGTCCTGCAACGGCAGCGGGAACCCGAGCTTCTTGCGATACACGATGCTTCGTGGCAGATGCTGCACCGCGATCTCCTTCAGCAACCACTTGTCGTGCTTGCCGTGCAGGCGAGCGGACAGCGGCAGGTTGACGACGGTATCAACCAGCCGGTGATCAAGAAACGGCACCCGGCACTCGACCGAGGCGCCCATGCTCATGCGATCGAGCCGGCGCAGCAGTGGGGCCAGGTAATTGGTCATGTCGGCCAGCATGCCACCGAGCATGCCACGATCCACCTCGTTGCCGACGAAGTCATACGCACTGGTGCAGCGCTCCCGCAATTCCATGCGCGAGAACTTGTCGATGAACGAGGTCGTGTGCGACACCAGACCTTCGTAACCGGTAAATTCCGCGATCGCCACGTTCTCGGCGGCATAGCCCGCCATCACGATCAGGCGGCGCAGCCTGGCGGGCAGATAACCGACAAGTCTTTGCAGGCTGCGGTATTGGCCATAGCGGCGATAGCGATGTGCATAGCCTCCGAACAGTTCATCGGCTGCCTCGCCCGACAGCAGCACCTTGACGCCGTGGGAGCGGGCAAATTCCGATATCAGGAGGAAATACACCGAGTTCGGATGGGTCAGCGGGTAATCGCTGTAATAGATCGCGCGCACCAGGTTGTCACGAAAACTCTGCCCGTCGGCCTGCAGGGTGAGGAGCCGGATGCCGAGCGAATCGGTCACCTGCTTCGCGAAACGGCTCTCGTCCTGGGCACCCGCGCCGGTAACCGAAACATTGAAAGCCAACAGGTCCTTGCGCCCGCGGGCCGCCACCGCGGTGATGAGGCTGGAATCAATGCCACCGCTGCACAGGGTGCCAACCGGAACATCACTGACCAGGCGATCCTCGACACCGGTGAGGACCAGGGCCTCGATCTCGCGCCGCAGCGCATCCGGCGCCAGTCGATCCAGACGTTCGTATTCCTGCCGCGTGACATGCGACTCGAGTGAATAATAAGGACGCGAAGCGGACACCACCCCATCGCGAATTTCCATCAGGTGGCCCGCCGGCACCGAACTGAAGCCCGAGTACAGGGTATCGGTCGGACCGAAATCGATGTTGCGGTAAAGCGACCATTCCATCAACTGCTGCCAGTTGACCTGGCACTGACCGGACACCGCCACCAGCGACTTGAGCTCCGAGGCAAACAGCAGGTGCGATCCCTGCTGCGTGTAGTACAGCGGCTTCTTGCCAAAGCGATCGCGCACCAGCACCAGGCTTTGGTCCTGTGGCTTGTAGATTGCGAAGGCAAACATGCCGACGAAGCGATCGAGACACTGCTCGCCCCACTCCAGCCATGCGTGCAGCACCACTTCGGTGTCCGTTCTGGAGTGCAGGCCGTGACCGCGCGCGATCAACTCTTCGCGGATTCCGGCGAAGTTGTAGATTTCGCCGTTGAACACGATCCACGCCCCGGATTCGGGATCGTGCATCGGCATGTGCCCGGCCGCGCTGAGGTCAATGATGCTCAATCGGTTGGAACCGATCGTCACCCGCCCCATCGATTCGGTTCCGGTGTCATCCGGTCCGCGGTGGGTCTGGATCGCGCACATTTTCGCGACGATATCAGTGTGCCCGTCTTCACAGTTCGCGACGAAACAATACAGTCCGGCTATACCGCACATCTGATCACGACCTTGTGGGTTCTGGAGTCATGTTGAAACAGTTCTTCACGCCCGGCTTGCCAGCCACGGCGTGCTCATATCGCTCGAAGCCTGACCGGTTGCGCGCAGTTGCAGGCAGGGGCATATCTACGCCTTGGGACGGGCAAGCGCCCCAACCACCTTGCCATCCATATGCCCTGGTACCTCGACTCCGAAATGCGCCAGGATGCTGGGCGCCAGATCGAGAATGCTGGCGCCTTCGAGCACGCTTCCGGGTTCGACCGAGGTCCCGAGAGCCGCAATGAAGGCATTGCCGCGGTGGTTGCCGCTGTAATACGGCGTGACCGCATAGCCGGGCAACGGGGTGCTGACGGTTCCATGCGCAGACGTCGCCAGCTGCGTCATCACCTTTGCTTCCGGGTCCCAGTTGATGATCACGTCGGGCATGCTGCCACAGCAGGGCCCCGAGTACAGATCAACCGTCTTGTGAACGTGCGTCGCCGCCAGCTTGTCATTGACCGGGTTGGTCATGTGCGTGGCCACATCGACCAGCGAGTCGCAGATCGCATCGTACTCGGTGGCTTTATCGACGATGCCCTCGGGCTCGCGTCCTTTGAGGTTGAGACGGATATAACCTTCATTTGCATTTTCGATGACGAAGGCCCGCGTCGTCGCCCAATTGATATCCGCCGTCTTCCAGTGCAGGCTCAGGCGCTCATTGACCGAGCGCGGCAGAACGTGCCTGGAAATGAACGCGCGGAAGCTCTTGGGTACCAGCGCCCGCAGGGTGCTGGACAGGCTCTTCTTCGGTTTGGGTGGCGTAGCAGCTTCCGACTGCGCGCCACTGTTGTTCATCAGCTTCATGCGCTTGAGCAGTTCGTTGAGGATATGCGAGCCGCTGTAATTCGGCCCCATGCCATCACCTGAGACCACGTAAACCACCGTGTCTTCGTCACGCCTGGCAAGCAGTTCGCCGATCGCGGCATCGATAGCGACGTAGATATCGAGCAGGGCGGTGCGCAGCTCCTGTTCGCACTTCTCGGGATAGGAGGCGTACTCGGTATCCATGTAATGCCAGAAGTAGTGACCCGCAGCATGACATTCACCGAAAACCAGCAGGAAAAACTCCCAGTCCTGCGATTCCATCAGCCACTGCGCGACCTGCGATTTCTTTTTCACTCCCTCGAGCAGACGCTGACGGAAGCCAAGCGGATCGACCGGAGGCGTCATTCCGACCTTGCTGTGATTCTCGGCCGGGTAGGCACCGAACTGCTTGCGAATATCGTGCTTGATCGATTCCGGCAGGATCTCCTGCCCCGAGAACCAGGTCCAGCTTCCCCAGTCGACGATCTGGATACCGCTGAAGTCGCGCAGCGGACAGGTCAGGAACGCATCCATGACGATCGAGCGGATGCCCTGCTGATCGAGCAGCTGCCAGAAAAACGGTACCGGACAGTTTTCCGGTTTTGGCCGGGCAGGTGCCTGTTGCCCCGGTTGCATCACGTAGGCGTGGTAGAGCCCGTGCTTGTCCGGTGTCGTGCCGGAGAAGATCGACGGCCACGCCGACACGTGCACGGTATCGGCCGTGGTTTCCAGCGAACCCCAGATGCCGGCCGAGCGAATCCGCGAGATATTCGGCAGCAGCCCCTGCTCGCACCAGGCCTCGATCAATTCGCGATCGGCGGCATCGAGGCCAATGACCATCATGCGCGGTCGCCGCGCCGGAGTTTCCATCTCTGCCACCACCTATGACTCTTCCGCGATGCCGGCGCGCGTCCGCAACTCCGGCGTGAATATCTCGTCGATCGACACGTAGCGGCCACTTTGCGCGGACTGCACCGCGGCCTCGAACATCGCGAGCGTCCAGAGATTGTCGGCGCCACTGGTTTCTGGCGCCTTGCCGGTAGTGAGCGCTTGCTGGAACTGCGCGAGCATGGACAGCATGCCGGCGTCGGGATAACGCAGCGACTCGCCTTCCGGCATCTGGACCGGCGCTACCTCGCTGAACGACTTCCGACCACGGGGGCGCCACCAGACCTTGCTGCGGTCCGTGCGCACATCACCATTCTCGCCCTCGATCGCCAGGGAATATTCGTAGCGACTGCCGACAAAACTGCCGCTGTACTGGATATGAATGCCACCCTGCAGGTCGAGCAGCGTCTCCGCCGCCGCGTTCTGTTCATAATCGCTGCCCTGCGGATTGAAGGTGCGTGCCCAGACTGCTTCGGGCTGGCTGTTGAACAGGTAGCGGAAGCTGTCGAAGTGATGCACCGCGATCTCGGTGAGGAAAGGTTGCGCCATTTTTGTCACCCAGGCGCCCTGCGCGCGCGAGGGCTGGTCACGCCGGTCGATGCAGACCACGGACCGGATCCTGCCCAGGTGATTCCCGTCGAGAAATTTGCGCAAGGTGCGCTCGGCGCGAAAGAAACGGTAGTTCTCCGCCACCATCAGGGGCCGGTTTGCTTCGCGCGCGGCGTGAACGACATCGACTGCTTCGCGCAGGCTGCCGGCCAGGGGCTTTTCGACCATCACCGCGAATCCGGCCTGCAGGATCTGCCGGGCATGCGCGCCGTGCATATGCGACGGACTCGCAACCAGGACGCCATCGGCGACGGTTTCGGCCAGCGCCTCCTCCAGCGACAGGAAGGTCTTGCAGCCCGTCTTCTGGCGCACGGCATCCAGCGCTGCCTGGTCGACATCGACGCAGGCCACGGTTTCGACATCCGGCCGAGCGGCAACGAAGTCCAGCCAATGGCGCCCGCGGCCGCCTGTTCCCAAGTGGATGAGTTTCAACATCTAGAGCAGCACCGGTCGAACCAGCGACACCGACAGGCCGATCACCGTGAATGCGACCAGGATGTAGCCGTAGATCAGCTTGGACGGCTTGTGCCCCACGGTGATCTGGAACATCACGAGTGACAGCACCAGCAGGAGCTTGAGCCACAGGACCTTGCCCCAGGAAGTCGCTATCAGGCTCGCTGAAAAAAGTTCCGCCGGCGTTATGCCGCGGTAGTAGAGCAGGAATATTCCGGTGGGCCACAACACGGCGTGTGCATACCAGCCCACACCCCCGAGCTTTTTCTCGAACAGTTTCGAAAAGAAGCGGGTGCTGTGCGGGTCGCCGAAGAACATCGCACCTACCCAGAAGCAAACGGTGAAGACGTGCGCCCACACCGCCAGTATGTAAAGGAAATCCATAACGTCACCAGCCCTCTGTTTTAACGGTCATACAGTACCGAACCATCCATTTCGCCGGCTTTGGCGGCGACCAGGTCGAGGACGGTAGGCGCGATATCCTCGAGCCGTCCCGTGGCCGATGCTCCCCGTGCAAAGCGGTCTCCGCGCGCCAGGCAGAAGCCCCGTGGCGAGTGGGTACCGGTGCGCGGATCGGGAGATTCCTGTTCAACGAGTCCCATGCGCGCGGAAGACATCGCGCTGATCGGTGCCGAGTTGTTCCAGGTCACCATGATATCGGGCAATTGATCCTGCACAGGGCCCGGAAAGATCCGGTTGCGAATCCACACCTCGCGCACCGCCGCCTCGCCGGTGGCCGGATTGATCAGTTCCCGGAACTGACTCGCTATATCCTCGCACAGCGCATCGTAGTCTTGCGCGCCCACGATCCCCTGTGGTTCGCGACCCTTCAGGTTGATGCGGATGCATCCCTCGAGATCGGTGGGAAGCGCAAAGGCGCGGGTTCGCGCCCAGTCGATATTTTCCGAGCGGATACTCGCGCCGATCCGGTCTCGCAGCCACCATGGCAGATGATCGGCGATCCAGCGCCGCGCGCCCTTGGGCACCATGTCCTTGATCCGTCCCAGCGAAAGTCCGCGCCTGGCCGCTAGTGCACCTTCCTCGGCGGCCGCCGGCGGTGCCGCAAAGCCCAGTTGCTGCAACACCTCCGGCACCAGGTGACAACCGCAGTTATTGGCGGTCACACCGTCTCCGCTCACCACCATCAGGGTCGCATCCGCCGGAAGCGCAGCCCGGATCGAAGCCAGGGCATTATCGAGGGCGACGTAGACCCGGCGTATTGCATCGAAGCGGGCGTCGTCGGGATCGGTCATGGAAGCGAGGCCACGGGGCCAAAGGTAATGCCCCGCCGGGTGGGTTTCACCGAAGACCGTCAACGCCAGATCCCACTGCGAATCCGCCAGCAGCCATTCGAACGAGGCTGCCTTGTGCGCGATGCTGCCCAGCAAGCGCTTTTCCAGCAGCACGGGGTCGGGGAAACGTGCGCCCAAGCGCTTGGCTTCCATCTTCAGCGGATAGACGCCAAAGCGCTTCCTGAGCCGGGTCAGCAGCTCGGCCGGTTGTGCGCAGCGCGCGCCATACCAGGCCCAGGTTCCCCATTCAAAGATGGCCCGCCCGCCGAAGCCCGGTTCCGGGAAGGTTTCCGGCACGTCATAGACGATGCAGCGCCGCCCCTGTTCGTCGGCACGCTTCCACAGGGTGGAGACGCCGTATTGATCGGCGCTGACCAGCTGAGCTTCCTGGTGCCCGGGGCGCGGCTGGTAGGGATAGTAGACTCCGTGGCGACCGGGGAGGCTCCCGGTGGCAAAGGTCGGCCAGGTCGAGGTATGCAGGGCTCTGGCCGTCGATTCCAGGTCGATCCAGGTGCCTTCACCGACTAGGGAGGCAAAATTCGGCAAATACCCCCGCTTGCTCCAGGCCCGGATCAGCTCACCGTCCCCCATATCGAGACCGATGACCACAACGGGGCGGGACGTTTCGGCAAGGCTCATGTCCGGGCCCGTCAAGCGCTGCTGCCCTGGCGAAGATCCGCCAGCAAGGAAGGCCGACGATCGACGCTCGAGACCATGGCCGAGACCGCGAGCCCGAGCGCCACCCGGTCATCGGTACCGCTTGCCGGCGATGCAAGCACCCGGTCGAGCACGCGGCGCGCGCTGAGCGGTGGAGCCGCGCGGCGATAGTGCACCGGGACAAAGAAACGCCAGCCGCGCTTGCGCCACCAGACACTCGCGCCGTCGGTTCGCAACGATCCCTTCGCACCCTCGATCCACAGGCAGTGCGAATCGGTGCTGGCATTCATCGCGCCGGAATAATGGACGTGCAGCCCGCCATCCAGTTCCAGGTAGGCTTGCGCAATGGCATTCTGCTCATCGGTCCGCGCCATCACATTGTGCGCCGATGCGCCGAGCAGGCTGCATATCTCCTCGAGATGGCCGCCACCGTAGCGGATCAACTGCCCGGCCCCGCTGGCTGCCTGCTCGCCCGCAGCGCGGCTGTCCGAACAACTGATATGACCTATCGCCCCAGGCGACCGGAGCCGAGAAATCCGCGCAGGACCTTTTCGCAACGCGCGTACGCCGTTCCTCGCGGCAGGAACACGGGTCGCTCGCCCGCGGTTGCAACAGCATGTATGGCGCGCAGATCGGTTGCGCTAAAACCGTCAATACCGGCGATCAGCACCGGCACTCCGCGCTCCAGCACCTCGAGCACCTGTGCCGCGGCGATTGCACCGGCACAAACCGTGAATTCGACCGTCACCGCCTTGAATGCGGAGCCAATGGTTTCGAACCTGCTTACCGGGCCGTTTCCCGGGGCGCTCGTGACGAATCCCGCAAGCACGGTTTGCGGACAAACGGTCAGCGCGCTCAGCCAATGATCAGCACTCGGGCCCTCGCCGATAAGAAGAGTTTGCATTCCAGTTCCTTGTCTTGATGCAGAACCGCCCGTACGCCGGGGGCAATATCGAGCATTGTCCACGCCTGAACCGGCTTGTTTCCGCGAGTCGAAAAGCAGTATAGCGGCTTGCCGGAGTCTCTGCCTCCCGGGTTCCGGCCTCAGCGGACCGAGGGATTCGTGCGCACCAGGTCGAGGTATTTTCGGGCCGTGGCCGACCAGCTGAGCGCGGCCACCGACGGCCCCGCCGCCTTCCCCATCCGGGCGAGTTGCTCACGCGTGGGGATCTGCTCGAGGAACGTGCGCCAGCGCGGAACCTCGTTGTCGAACAGAAACCCGGTCACCCCTTCCTCGATCAATTGCAGGATATGGCCACTCGGCACACTGATGACCGGTTTTTCGCAGGCCATGTATTCCGGAATCTTCAGGGTCGAAAACGCAACCTGGTTGCGGAAGAAACCCTTGGTCTGATAAGGCGCCAGGCACAGGTCCGCGGCCGCGATATAGCTCGGCACCCGGTGGTGATTCACCTGGCCGTGAAACACCACGGGGACCGTGAGCCCGCGCGCCAGGTTCTCGTAGCGGCCCCGATACTCGCCGTCGCCCACGAGGTGTATTTCGAGCCCCGGCGGCGCGGTATCGCGCAACGCCTCCAGCAGCGCGGACAGATCGTGATACTGATCCATGCCCCCCACGTAGAGCATGATGTTCGCAGCGGGACTGATGCCCAATTCTGCCCTTGCGGCGGCTGAATCACGCGGGTGAAACACCGCATGATCGACGCCCAGGGGGACAACTTCGATCCGCTCCGGCCGCAGACCGCGGCCCGCGATCAATGCGGATTTGAGTTGTTCCGTCTCGGCCACGACCACATCCACGCGCCGCGAACAGTAGCCTGCCAGTTGCTGGGCCGTGAAATGGGCAACATATTTCAGCGCACCACGCACATCGCGCACCGGATCAGTCCAGAAACGCGCATCGTTCTCGATCAGTATCGCTTCCACGCCGTGCTTGCGGAACGCATGGGCAAGGAACCCGGAAAACCGCCATCCCTTTTCGAAGATCACGTCAAAACGTTCTGCGTTGCAACTGGCATAGCTGCGCAGGGAATTCAGATAGGAGTAATGACTCAGTGGATTCAAACCCCGGATCGCGACATCATCACGCGCCGCGTCTCCGGACTCCGGTGCGGCAATTGTTTCGACCCTGAAGTCTGCCGAAGTCAGGGACTCGGCGACGTTGCGAAACGCCAACGTGACATCGGCCCACTCGCTGAGCGCGGTGGCCGTCGCAAGAATATTGCGCGTCGATCCGGCGGTGCTGAGCAGGGTATGCCCGGGCGCCGCGAAACATACCGACAGGCGCCGCGTCACGACTGCGGATTTCCGAGAAGCTTGAGATACAACTGTTCCAGGCCTTCCAGGCAGCTTTGCCAGTCATAACGGCTGCAAACCAGTTCGCGCCCGGCACGACCGATGTGTTGCCCCAGATCCGGGGAGGCGCTCAGATTGCCGATCTGTTCGAGAAACTGCGGGGCATCGTCGGCAAAGAGCAGGTTTTCCCCGTGCGTTACATCGATGCCCTCGGCACCGAGGCGGGTGGATACCACCGGGCATCCCATCGCCATCGCCTGCAGGATCTTGAGCCGGGTTCCGCCACCCGAACGCAGCGGTACCACAAAGGCAAACGCGCGATCCACGAAGGGCCGGATGTCCGGTACCGCGCCGGTTACCGTGACGCCGTCGTGCGCCGCCAGCGCCAGTACCGCCGCGCTGGGCTTGGCGCCGACGATATCGAATTCGAGATCCGGATAATGCGCCCGCAGCCGCGGAAAGATCTCGTTGACGAACCACACGACCGCATCGACGTTGGGCGGGTAATCCATCACGCCGGTGAACACCATCGACCTGCTGGCGCCATCCGGGCGATCGGGTTGAAAAAAGCGCGTGTCGACTCCATTCGGAACCAGGCTGACGCATCCCGGCGGAAGGTAGTTCCGGGCCCAGTCGCGGTCGTGTTCGGACACCGCAACCGCCCCGTCGTACATCGCCATCGATTTCTGCTCCCAGGACGGAAACAGCAGGGAATTGATAACCAGGGCCATGCGCCGCAGACCCCAGGGCGACAGCGGGATCTCTCTCTGGAAGCGCTGGGTCTCGATATTGTGGGTCGCGAGCACCGTCTTCGCGCTACAGGACGGGCTTATGGATCGCGCGTAGCGTGCCATCATCGACAGCTCCACCTGGATGATGTCGAAATGTTCGCGAGCAGTAATGCTTGCGAGACGGCTCGCCAGGCGCCGGCTGAAGTGGATGCTCTGGATGATCGGATAACCGCTGAGCAGGCCAATGCCCAGCCTGCCCATTCGGCGTAGCGGAGCCGTGCTCAGCATCTCGACTTCGATGTTGGCGCAATACTCCCGTATCGATTCCACATGCTCGAACTCCTCGGGGGAGGAAATATGCGCGAGCAGCGTGACCTCGTGGCGTTGCGCGAGAAAGCGCAGCGTCTCCAGAATCCTGATGCGCGCACCGTCATGGGGAGGCCAGGGCAACCAGGGAGACAAAAGCAGGATTTTCAGCACGCCGCCTGCGCCCCGAGACCGGAGTATGCCAATCGTGCGTATTCGCCCAACATGCCTGGATTTCCCTGGTTTTCGCGTGTTTCAGTCATTGCTTGCGAGGAATCCCCCTACCAGGGCGACTTCTTCATCCCAGGCGAAGCGATTCGTCTGGAGCCCGATCTCCTCGCGAAACCCGCGCTCGAGATCGTCCTGATAATAGTCAAGTATCGCAGTCGCGAGACGTTGCGGGTCCTGCGCGGGCACCACGAGTCCGGTCTTGCCGTGATCGACCGCCTCGGGCAAACCCCCGACATCGGTGGTGATCACCGGCGTGCCAAGACCAAACGCAATCTGGACGATGCCGCTCTGGGTCGCGCTGGTGTACGGAAGCACCACCACATCCGCACTCTGGAAGTACATCGCCACGTCTTCATTGGGAATGTATTTGTCGATGACCTTGACGTGCTCCGCGAGCCCGAGGCTTTCGATCAGCACGAGATACTGGCTCTTGTCATCGTAAAACTCGCCAACGACCAGCAACTGGCAGGCCCGGCGTTCGAGGATCAATGGCATGGCCTCGAGCAGGACTTTCAGCCCCTTGTAAGGCCGCACCAGGCCGAAGAACAACAGGGTCTCACGCTCTGGAGCGACCCCGACCGCAGCGCGGGCCTCCTGCTTGGAACGCGATTCGCCCTGGGCAAATTCGGAATAGGTCGGGTGACAGCCCTTGCTGATCACGGCATCCGGGCGCAGCGCCGCAAGCTGCAGTCGATCCTGCTCGGAGTGAACGATGAACATCTTCGCCTTGGCGAACGCGTATTTCGTCAACAGGGTCTGCAACGGGTTGCCTTCGTGGGGCATCACGTTATGACACAGGAAACAGACACGAGCCTGCAGGCGGCGGTCGAGCAGGCGGGCGATCGTGCCGAAACAGGGTGCGAAAAACGGGTGCCACCACTGAAACACGATCAGTTCCGGCTGCTCGCGATTGAGCACCCGCGCGGTCGCCAGCCAGGTCAATGGATTCAAGGTGTCGATGATCCGGGTGTTCGGTTCTTCCAGCGTATTGGCGCTGAAGTCGAATTGCGTCTGGCCCGGAAACAGGAAGCCGGGATATTGACGCAGCAGGGTAATGAAGCTGACGTCGTGGATGCCCCGCAGGGCACGGACAAACAGCGTCGAATAGTGGGATATTCCGCCCCGGAACGGGTAGGTCAAGCCTACCACTGCCACTCGCCGGCGACCCGATCCAGGCCCCGGCCCGGTCCGGGGCGGCGTATCGATATCACTGTTCATTCAAATCCGGCTGCATCTGGCAATCCTGGTTCGGCGCGACATTTGCGTGACTCGGGCGGTACACGCCCTGTGAATCGTTTGGCACTCCGGCAAAACGATCATGAAACAGGCCAAAAATAATAGTCCATTCCCGCGCTACTGGCCTATCCTTTAGGCCGATACCGATGCGCGGAGCACTGAATTGTGCCCATTGCCGAGCAAAACCGGCATCGGACGAACCCATCCGGGCCGAGCTTGCTTGCTGGAAATCCCGCCACCGAGGGCCCCCTGGACAGGATGTCGATGACAATCGCAATTCTCCGTCACGCGCTGGCCATGATCTTCATCTTTGGCACGACACTGCGCGCACCGGGGACGCCGATGGAGGAATTATCCAGGCGCGAGCTTGGCCCCCTGCTGGTATTCACCGCAGCCTATCTGTTGCTCGTCCTGACCGTGAAAGCGAGCACGCGTAACGGGAAGCAGCTCGGCGTTCACAACGCGGTCTTCGCGGGGCTGATCGTCTACCTGGCGGCATCACTGGCGCTGGCCATTTTCGGATTCAATCCCCCGCAAGCGGTGGTGACAACCGGCGTCGTTTCGATACTGGGCATGTTCCTGCTCGACCTGATGGGCAATCGCCGGCGCGGGGCAGCACTGTTCGTCGTGACGGCTTCGGTTGCGGCGTTGCTTGCGCTTGGTTTTGGCAAGGACATCGAACTGCTGCATGACCTGGCGCTGAAGAAGCAGATCGTCGACAGACGGAATATTTCGACAGCGCTTTACCGAGTGACACTGAGCCAGTTCAGGAATGTTGTAACGACTCTGAAGTTTTCCACCAGGGCGGGGGTCGAGGAGGAGATGCGCAGAGGTGGCGCGTTGGCGACATTTGGCGAGCGCTACCTGCTGGCCACCGGTGACGGCAGGATGTACGTTTTTGACTGGAACAGGCAATCGGAGCAGTTGGATCTCCGCGAGCTGGGGTTGAGAATCCCGATCAACAACGAGGAATTCATCGCGGCAACGGACGCCGACGTCGATCGCCGGACCTTTCGCGTGGCCGATGTGCTCACCCGGGAAACCGCAGGCAAGATGCGCATCTACGCCTCGTATCACGTCTGGAACACCAGCGCGCAATGCTCGACCATGCGGGTTTCCTGGGCCGAATCCACCATCGGGCATTTCACCGAGCCGCATCCGGGCATTGAATGGCACGATATATTCGAGACCACTCCCTGCCTGCCACTCAAGACCAGGGCAACCCGCTTCGGTGGGCTGCAGAACGGCGGGCGAATGGCGCTGCTCGATGACGACACATTACTGCTGACCATCGGCGACCATCAGTTCGATGGCTATTATTCAACGCAGATGCTGCCCCAGGAAACCGGGAACTCCTATGGCAAGATCTTCCGCATCAAACTGGCGGAGAATTCGGCCGAGCTCGTGTCACTCGGCCATCGCAATCCCGAGGGCCTGTACATCGACCCACACGGCGTGATCTGGTCCACGGAGCACGGACCCAAGGGCGGTGACGAGTTGAACCGGATCGTGGCGAACGGCAATTACGGCTGGCCACTGGTCACCTTTGGCACCGCGTACGACAAGACCAGCTGGCCGCTGAGCAAGACACCCGGGCGCCACGACGGATTCATTGCCCCGGTATATTCGTGGATACCCTCGATCGGGGTCTCCGACCTTCTGGGCATCGAGGGGGCCGCGTTTGAACTGTGGCGCGATGACCTCATGGTTGCATCGCTGACCGGGCGCAGCCTGTGGCGGCTTCGGCTGATCGATCAACACGTCGTATATTCGGAGGAAATACCGCTGAATTGCCGCATACGCGACATCCTGGCGGCACATGATGGCGAGCTGCTGGCCTGGTGCGACGATGCCAGGACAATCATTGCTCTCGTGCCCGCCTCCGCCGACAGCGACGGCGAGGCGCTGTTCGCGCAGTGCGAGGGATGTCATTCCATCACCGAAGATCGGGCTCATGGCATAGGGCCCGACTTGCGCGGCGTCAACGGCCGCAAGATCGCATCGGTGGCGGGTTTCGAGTACTCGAAGGCGTTGCGAGACATCAATGGCCGGCGCTGGAGCAGCGCCGCACTGGACGAATTCCTGAAATCACCGCAGGCGTATGCACCCGGAACCGCCATGGAATTCGCAGGAATTGCCAACGACCGGCAAAGAGCTGCGCTGGTCGAATACCTGCAGGGCATCAGGAAATGATCGTCGTGGCATCAGCGCCGCGCAATATCGATCGGCTTGACCGATCGTTGAAAACGCAGGCTGCGCAAAGCACTTTCCGTCCGGGCCTTGTCCTGGTGATCAGGGCGCATTTCCTGCGACAGGTTCGCAGTATGTGCCTATAATGATTTGGGTCTGGACCGTTTGGAAACCACTCGGTTTTGAACACGAGCTGGCATCCGGGTGCCGTGTCTGGCACCTTGGAAAGGACGAAACAGACCCGCGTTTTGCTACCGTCGCGCGTCCGTATTTTCAATTTGATCGAGCCGCACATGCTGACCGCGGTAGCGGGCTCGATTGGCCGTTGGCCGGATAATCCGGCTACTGTTTGGCAGTGATTTGGGGTGACAGGCATGACGGCGTCGATGTCCGAGGAATTTTCGAGTGCGAAGGCCGGATCGAATCGCTCTTTTGGCGTGGTTTTTGTTGTCGCGTTCGCCCTGATCGGACTCTTCCCCCTGGTGCGTGAAGAGGCCGTCAGAACCTGGGCGCTGCTTGTTTCCGGTGCGTTCCTGGTGCCGACACTCGTGTATCCGCAGGTGCTCGCACCGCTGAACAAGCTCTGGTTCCGTTTCGGCATGCTGCTGGGGCGAATCATCAATCCCGTGGTCATGTTCATCATGTACGCTCTGGTCATGGTGCCGGTCGGACTCGTATTGAAGCTCATGCGCAAGGATCTGTTGCGCCTGAAGCCGGACGCTCGGGCATCGACGTACTGGATCCAGCGCACACCTCCCGGTCCCACGCCCGAATCGCTGAAAGACCAATTCTGAACCAGTAAAGGAAACTCGCTGATGATCATCACTGAATTGTGGCGCTTTCTTCGGGCACGCAAGAAATTCTGGCTGCTTCCCATCATCACCGTCATGTTCGTGTTGGGTGGCCTGCTGGTGCTGGCGCAGGGCTCTGCGGTTGCGCCATTCATTTACGCCCTGTTCTGAGCCGCACAGAAATCAGCCATGCGAATATTAGGCATATCAGCTTTTTATCACGATAGTGCGGCGGCCCTGATCGACGATGGGCGGATAATCGCGGCAGCGCAGGAAGAGCGCTTTACGCGCAAGAAGCATGATGCAGGGTTTCCGGACCACGCCATCGAATACTGCCTCACCGAGGCGGGTATCGGGCTGCACGACATCGACTTCGTCGTGTTTTACGACAAGCCCTTCCTCAAGTTCGAGCGACTGCTCGAAACCTACCTGGCGTTTGCACCGAAGGGGTTCAATTCCTTTCGGACCGCGATGCCGATCTGGATAAAAGAGAAGCTGTTCCAGAAAAATCTGCTGAAAAAGGAATTCCAGCGCCTGAACGGCGATTTCGACTGGGACAACAAGTTGCTGTTCTCGGAGCATCACCTGAGCCACGGGGCCAGCGCGTTCTACCCCTCGCCGTTCGAGGAAGCCCTGGTGCTGACGATGGATGGCGTCGGCGAATGGACGACCACATCGGCTGCCATTGGTCGGGGCAAGGAGCTGCAGATCTTCAAGGAGCTGTTTTTTCCCCACTCGTTGGGCCTGCTGTATTCGGCGATCACCTACTACATCGGGTTCAAGGTCAATTCGGGCGAATACAAGGTCATGGGCCTGGCGCCTTACGGCGAGCCCGTATACAAGGACCTGATGCTCGAGAAGCTGGTCGACCTGAAAGCCGATGGCTCGTTCCGGCTCAACATGGAGTATTTCAACTATTGCACCGGCCTGACGATGACAAACGACAGGTTTGCCAAACTTTTCGGCCGCCCGGTGCGCCAGAAGGAAGACGATCTGCTCGATCAGTTTCATATGGACATGGCCGCGTCGGTGCAGGCGGTGACCGAGGAAATCGTTGGGCGCCTGGTCAGAGGGCTGGTGAGCGAAACCGGAATACACAACCTCTGCCTGGCGGGTGGCGTGGCGCTCAACTGCGTGGCCAACGGAAAACTGGTGCGCGACGGGTTGATCGAGAATATCTGGGTACAGCCGGCATCGGGTGATGCCGGCGGCGCACTGGGAGCGGCATTGCTCGGATACCACCACTACCAGCAGCAACCGCGCGTCGTCGACCGGCAGAAACAGGACATGATGCAGGGTTCCTATCTCGGGCCGGGATACGCGCAGCAGGATATCGAGCGGCGGCTGACCGCCTGTCGGGCGAAGTTCGAGGTGCCGTCGAGCCAGGAAGAAATGCTCGATAGCGCTGCCTCCCTGCTGGCGGATGGCAAGGTCGTGGGATGGTTCCAGGGCCGCATGGAATTCGGCCCGCGCGCGCTCGGTGCACGCTCGATACTGGGCGACCCGCGCTCCGAGTCGATGCAGAAGACCATGAACCTCAAGATCAAGTACCGCGAGAGCTTCAGGCCGTTTGCGCCGTCGGTGCTGCGCGAAGACGTGAACCGCTATTTCGAGACCGACATGGACAGCCCGTACATGTTGCTGGTCGACCGGATCAAGCCCGAGCTTTGCCGGCAGATGAGCGAGGAAGAGTCAAAGCTGTTCGGGATCGACAAGCTGAACGTCAGGCGCTCCGATCTGCCCGCGATCACCCACGTCGACTACACGGCCAGGGTACAGACCGTACACCCGGACACCAATCCGCTCTACCATCAGTTGATCAGCCGGTTCAAGGAAAAAACCGGGTGCAGCGTGGTGATCAATACCTCCTTCAACGTGCGCGGCGAACCCCCCGTGTGCTCCCCGGAAGATGCATTCAAGTGCTTCATGGGCACGGAGATGGATGTGCTGGTGGCAGGCAACTGCATCCTGCGCAAGGAACAACAGGATCCGTCGCTGAAGCTGGATTACACCAGCGCCTTCGACCTCGATTGAGAGCGAAGCCGAGCCGGGGAATTCGCGCTCACGAGGCCGGGGCGGCCGCGTCATCGATCAGTTCGACGCGGATGTCGTCGAAGCGGAACTCACCGCGGCCACCACCTGCCAGGCGCAGCCTGATGAACGAGACTTCCGCCGGAATGGTGAACTGCAGGGTGGTCGTTTCGAATCGTGATCGCGTGCCTGCGCGCGCACTCCAGTAATTCCACTTTATGATATTCCTGTTTGCGTCGTACGCGGCGACCTCGAGTCCGGCACGACCGGAGTCGCTTCCATTCCACACCTGCGCCGTTACCCTGAGCACATCGCCCTGTTTCACCGAGACCAGGTAGCGGTGCGATATGTTCCACCAGCTGTCGGTGTCGCTTCTGATCACCATGCAGCGCGAACCGTTGACGCCGAGTGCCTCGTAATGCGGCGCATCTTCGCCCTCCCGACGCTGCACGCGGGTCGACCAGGTCCGGAAAAGCAACGGTGCGACATTGAAGGATTCATTCAGGATCAGGCTGAATGGCTCGGGATAAAGCGTGTCGTCGGAGCGGAGATAGCGAAACGGAAAATGATTGCTGAGAGAAAAATCCTCGAACAGGTTTATGCCGGCAGAATTCTTCAGGGCGTACGCACCGGCAAAGCAGACCGCAACGACAAGAAGCAGGACGGCCCGCGATTTGATCGAGCGTTTCATCGGCTCAGGACTACCTGGAATCGGTCGCGCAATTGTATGCTAGAGTGCCCCGCAACCGGCATCTGCAACCGGATACCTGCATGGATTTGAATGCAACAGCGATTGGCGTGTTGGGGCTCGGCTACGTCGGGCTTCCGCTGGCTGTGGAGTTCGGCAAGCTGTTTCCGACCATCGGATTCGATATCGACAGCGCCCGGATCGATGCCCTGAAATCGGGTGTGGACCAGACCCTGGAACTCGACCGCTCGCAACTGGCCGCAGCCACCCGATTGAGTTTCACGGCGGACCCGCTGGAACTGGGCCAGTGCACCGTCTACATGGTCAGCGTACCGACACCGATCGACGCTTTTCGTCGCCCCGATCTCGGGCCACTGGTCAATGCCTGCAGGATGATCGGATCCTCGCTGTCGCCGGGAAACGTGGTGATTTTCGAGTCGACCGTTTATCCGGGGTGCACCGAAGAGGTCTGCGTGCCGATCCTGCGGGAGGCCTCCGGGCTCGAATACAACGTGGATTTTTTTGTCGGTTACAGCCCGGAGCGCATCAACCCCGGGGATCACGAGCACCCCCTGACTTCGGTGATCAAGGTGACTTCCGGTTCTTCGCCGCAGGCTGCGGATTTTGTCGATGCGTTGTATCGGCGCGTGGTCAGCGCGGGGACGCATCGGGTCAGCAGCATTCGGGTCGCCGAGGCCGCGAAGGTCATCGAGAACACGCAGCGCGATCTGAATATCGCGCTCGTCAACGAACTTGCGCTGATTTTCGAGCGACTCGGAATCGACACGCTCGAAGTCCTCGAAGCGGCCGGCACCAAGTGGAATTTCCTGCCCTTCCGGCCGGGGCTGGTGGGCGGGCATTGCATCGGGGTGGATCCGTACTACCTGACCCACAAGGCACAGGAAGTGGGTTATCACCCCGATGTCATCTTGTCCGGGCGCAGGATCAACGACAATATGGGACGCTGGGTCGCGGACCGGGTATTGCGCCTGATGGCGGAACGTGGCATCAACCCGGTCGGAGCGCGGGTGCTGGTGATGGGTTTGAGCTTCAAGGAGAACTGTCCCGACCTGCGCAATACGCGGGTCGTTGATGTCATCGATTCGCTGAAGCGCTTCAATGCCGCCGTGTCGGTTCACGATCCCTGGGTCGATCCTGCAACCGCAGCGAGCGAATTGCAGCTGCAACTGCTCCCGGCGCCGGTTCCCGGCGCTTATGATGCGATTATCGTGTGCGTGGCACACCGCCAGTTCGCTGCAATGGGTATCGATGCGATAAAGGCGCTGGGCAAGCCGGTACATGTGCTTTTCGATGTGAAAGGCTTGTTTCCCCGAGACATGGTTGATGGCAGGATCTAGAGGATGCGTATTCTCGTAACGGGTACCGCGGGATTCATCGGCAACGCACTGGCGCTGAGCCTGCTCGAACGCGGCGACGAGGTTGTCGGAATAGACAATCTCAACGCCTATTATGATGTGCAGCTCAAGCGTGACCGCCTCGCGCGGCTGGCCGATTATCGAGGCTTTACCGATCTGCGCCAGGATCTGGAAGACCGGGAAACCATAGCCTCCACGTTTCGCAAGTACGCGCCGCAGCGGGTGGTGAACCTGGCAGCGCAAGCCGGCGTGCGTTATTCGCTGGCCAATCCGCACGCCTATGTCGGTGCGAACATCCAGGGCTTTCTCAATGTGCTCGAGGGCTGCCGGCACAACGAAGTCGAGCACCTCGTGTTCGCATCGAGCAGTTCGGTTTATGGCGCCAACACCCGCACCCCCTACTCCGTGCATGACAACGTCGATCACCCGGTCAGTCTCTATGCCGCCACCAAGAAAGCCAATGAATTGATGGCGCACACGTACAGTCACCTGTTCAATATACCGGCAACGGGACTACGCTTTTTCACGGTCTACGGCCCCTGGGGCCGCCCCGATATGTCGCCGACCCTGTTCGTGCGCAAGATCATTGCCGGGGAACCACTCGACGTCTTCAACTACGGCAATCACCAGCGCGACTTCACGTATATCGACGACGTGGTCGAGGGCGTGATCCGGAGTCTGGATCATGTTGCCCGGCCGTTTGCGGACTGGAGCGGCGATCAGCCGGATCCGGCGACTTCGACAGCGCCCTACCGCCTGTACAATATCGGCAGCAACAACCCGGTCAACCTGTTGCGCTATATCGAGATCATGGAGGAATGTCTCGGCTGCAAGGCGCACAAGAACCTGTTGCCATTGCAGCCCGGAGACGTGCTGAATACCTGCGCCGATGTGACCGCGCTGATGGCCGACGTGAACTACAAGCCGAGCACTCCGATCGAGACCGGTATTGCCGGTTTCGTGAAATGGTATCGCGATTATTATCGCGTGTAGCGCTCCGGCGGACAGGACGGCCGCCTTCCGCAAACCGCTGCGGCGCGCGCGCTGCGCGAGCGTCTAGAGTTTCCCGTTCTTGTACAGGTTCTCGTAAAAATAATTGGTGGCGCTGACAAAACCGTCGATGCTGCCGCAATCGAAGCGTTTTCCCTTGAATTTGTAGGCCATCACGCAACCGTCACGGGCCTGCTTCAGCAGCGCGTCCGTGATCTGTATCTCATTGTTCTTGCCCGGCTTGGTGGTGCGCAGTATGTCGAAAATGTCCGGTGTCAGGATATAGCGCCCGATGATCGCGAGGTTGCTCGGCGCCTCCCCGCGAAGCGGCTTCTCGACCATGTCCGTGACCCGATACAGATCGTCGCGGATCGGGTCGCCGGCAATCACCCCGAACTTGTGGATCTGATCTTCCGGCACTTCCTCGATGGCCACGATGCTGCAGCGGAACTGCTTGAACAGCTTGACCATCTGGCCCATCACACCGTCCGGCTCGGCAAGACACAGGTCATCGGCGAGGATCACGCCGAACGGCCGATCGCCGATCAAAGTTTCGCCGGTGAGAATCGCATGCCCCAGGCCGCGCATCTCGCGTTGCCGGGTGGTCGAAAAGGTGGCTTCCTCGATGATTTTCCGGATTCCGCTCAGCAGATCTTCCTTGTCGGTTCCCGATATCTGGTGCTCGAGTTCGTAGCTGGTATCAAAGTGGTCGCTGATGGTCCGCTTGCCGCGTCCGGTAACGAAGGCGATTTCATGCAGCCCGGCAGCCAGCGCTTCTTCCACGCCATATTGCACCAGGGGCTTGTTGACGATGGGCAGCATTTCCTTGGGCATCGACTTGGTTGCCGGCAGAAAACGTGTGCCATAACCGGCAACCGGGAAGAGACATTTGTTGATCATCGCGATACTGCTCCGGAAAACTATCGGCCCGCGCGTCGGGCTTCAATCTCTTGTGCTGCCAGGCTTCAAGCGGCGTCCGACCGTGCGTTGCCGCGCCCGATACCGTAGTACCTGATGCCGTAGTCGCCCATCAATGCCGGATCGTACTGGTTGCGGCCATCGAAAATCACGGGAGATTTCAACAGCTCGACAATCGCCGCGAAATCCGGCTGCCTGAAGCGCTTCCACTCGGTGACGAGAACCATCGCGTCGGCTGCTTTCAACGCGTCGTACTGGTAACCGAGCAACTCGACACGCCCATCCTTCAGCCAATCCGGATCCAGGATGGAACGCGCAGGCTCGAGCGCCACCGGGTCGTACGCGGCCACGGTGGCCCCCGCCTCGACGAGTTGCCGAATCAGAACCAGGGATGCCGCCTCGCGCATATCATCGGTGTTCGGCTTGAACGACAGGCCCCACAGCCCGAAACGGCGCCCTTCCAGCCGACCGTCGAAATGGGCGGAGATCTTTTCGAACAGGACGCGCTTCTGGGCTTCGTTGCGTTTCTCCACCGCGTCCAGCAGCGGGGTTTCGTAGTCACTGATCTTGCCCGTGTGAATCAATGCCTTGACGTCCTTCGGGAAGCAGGACCCGCCATAACCGCAGCCGGCATATATGAACGAATAACCGATTCGCTGATCGGAACCGATCCCCTTGCGCACATTTTCCACGTCCACGCCCAGGCGGTCGCAGAGATTCGCTATTTCATTGATGAACGAAATCCTCGTCGCCAGCATCGCGTTGGCCGCGTACTTGGTCATCTCGGCATCGCGAACCCCCATGACGAACAGGCGGTCATGGTTCATCATGAACGGCTCGTAGAGCTTGGTCATCAGGCGCTCGGCTTTCTCCGATTCGACCCCGATGATGATGCGATCCGGGCGGCGAAAATCCGCCAGCGCGGCGCCCTCCTTGAGAAATTCGGGATTGCTGACGACATCGAAGGGAATGTCCACGCCCCGGGCGGCGAGCTGCGCGGCAATCGCGGCACGCACCTTGTCGCCGGTTCCGACCGGCACCGTCGATTTGTCGATGATCACGGCATATTTCTGCAGGTGACGACCGATTTCATTGGCCACCGCGAGCACATGACTGAGATCGGCGGAGCCGTCTTCACCCGGCGGGGTTCCCACGGCGATGAAGATGAACTCGGTCTTGTCGATGCTCGCGGGCAGATCATTGGTAAACGAGAGCTGGCCGCCCTGCATACCCTGCGCAACGAGCGCCGCGAGGCCGGGCTCGAAAATCGGTATGTCGCCGGCATGCAGCCGCGCGAGCTTGCGCTCGTCGTTATCGACGCAAATGACATTGTTGCCCATTTCCGCGAAACAGGCCCCCGTTACAAGACCAACGTAGCCCGTTCCGATCACTGATATCCGCAAGAGTATTTACCTGTACGCGCAGAAGATCATGATTATAGTAGAATGATCGGCACTATCTGGACTGCATCGGACATTATTCGTATCAGTTCGTCTGACGACGGGTCGATACCCTGCTCATGGCACGCCGTTGGCTGCCCGACACCACAAGGAAGGCACCGCTTTTGACAGACATTCCCGCGTCGAGCCCGGTCACTACCCGCCATTCATTCACCAAGGAAGACCTGATCGAGTGCGGTCATGGCCGCTTGTTTGGCCCGGGCAATGCGCAACTGCCGGTCGAGCAAATGCTGATGGTCGACCGGATCACCCATATTTCGACGGACGGGGGTGCCTTCGATCGCGGCCTGATCCTTGCCGAACTGGACATCAAACCGGATCTCTGGTTTTTTGGCTGCCATTTCATCGATGACCCGGTCATGCCGGGCTGCCTCGGGCTGGATGCCATGTGGCAACTCGTGGGATTTTTTCTCGGGTGGAAAGGAAACCCGGGGCGTGGACGGGCACTCGGGGCCGGCGAAATCAAGTTCACGGGGCAGGTTTTGCCCGAATCCTCGACCGTTGTTTACCGGCTCGATCTGAAGCGCGTCATCGAGCGCAAACTCGTGATGGGCATCGCCGACGGAAGCCTGTCCGTCGATGGGCGCGAGATTTACTCGGCCAAGGACCTGCGGGTCGGCTTGTTCAGCAAGCAGCCGGATCAACTGGGTTAGGCCCGGATATGGCCTGGCTGAAACAGTTGTTGCAGAATGTTCCGGGATACGCACAGCGCAACGGGTGCTGCGTCGTCGAATCAGTAACCGCCATTGAGCTGGAGATCGCATGCGACGGGTAGTAGTGACGGGTATCGGCATCGTATCGAGCCTGGGACTGTCCCAGGAGGCGGTCAAACAGGCATTGCTGGATGGCCGCAGCGGCATCAGTGAAAGCAGCGAGTACCGGGAGCGCGGCCTGCGCAGCCATGTCCGCGGCCGCCCGGACATCGACTTCAAGGAGCATATCGACCGCAAGCATCTGCGTTTCATGGGCGATGCGGCTGCCTATGCCTATATCTCGCTGCAACAGGCCATCGCGGATGCCAGGCTCGAGGAGAACGACATCAGCAATGAGCGTACCGGCGTTATCGCCGGCTCCGGCGGCGCATCATCGTCCAACCAGGTCGAGGCCGCGGATATTCTGCGCGAGAAAGGCATCAAACGCATTGGGCCGTATCGCGTTACCCAGACGATGGGCAGTACCGTCTCCGCCTGCCTGGCAACGCCGTTCAAGATCAAGGGCGTCAATTATTCGATCTCTTCGGCCTGCTCCACCAGCGCGCATTGTATTGGCAATGCCATGGAGCAGATCCAGCTCGGCCGCCAGGATATCGTGTTCGCCGGTGGCGCCGAGGAAGAGCACTGGTCGATGACCTGCCTGTTCGATGCGATGGGTGCGCTGTCGACCCGGTACAACGATGCGCCAACCCGGGCCTCACGTGCATACGATGCCAACCGGGACGGTTTCGTGATCGCCGGTGGCGGTGGCATGCTGGTCCTCGAGGAACTCGAGCACGCCCGCCGCCGGGGGGCGCCAATCCACGCGGAACTGGTCGGTTACGGGGCCACTTCGGATGGGTACGACATGGTCTCGCCCTCGGGCGAGGGTGCCGTGCGTTGCATGCGCCAGGCGATGTCCACGGTGAACGGAACGATAGACTACATCAATGCCCATGGCACCAGCACTCCGGCCGGCGATATCCAGGAGTTGCGCGCCATGAAAACGGTGTTCGGAAGCGATATGCCCAGGGTCAGTTCCACCAAATCCCTCAGCGGGCATTCACTCGGGGCTGCCGGGGTCCAGGAAGCGATCTACGCGCTGCTGATGATGCGCGATGACTTCATATGCGCATCGGCCAATATCGAGAGCCTGGACCCGGAGGCCGACGGAATGCCCATCGTTCGCGAGCGGGTCGACGGCGCCGGGCTGGTCCGCGTCATGTCCAACAGCTTCGGCTTCGGCGGCACCAATGCGTCGCTGGTGTTCCAGCGTTTCACTGCCTGAGGCGCACGTCGCCGGCAAAACCGCGCAATTGATGCTTTAATCAGGCTCTGGCGTCTGATGGCAAACATCGGACAGAAATAATCGTTCCGGAGCCCCGAGATGTTGATACCGGTTTTGCTTTCAGGTGGCGTAGGCTCACGGCTGTGGCCGGTATCGCGCCGCCTCTTTCCCAAGCAGTTTCTCAAGCTCGTGGATAATCAGCGCTCGCTGCTCGAACAAACACTTGCGCGGACCGCAGGCCTTCCCGATCTTGGCCCCAGCATCACGATCTGCAACGAGGAGCACCGCTTCATCGTCGCGGAGCAACTGCGCCACATGGAACAGCGCAAGGCCTCGATCATTCTCGAGCCGCAAGGCAGGAATACCGCTCCGGCCATCGCGCTCGCGGCACTCGATGGCCTGGTCCAGACCAAGGACGCGATGCTGCTCGTGCTACCGGCCGACCACGTGATTCGCGATGTGAAGGCTTTCCAGACCGCGGTCCAGGCGGGGATCAGGCTCGCTGCCGAGCGCCACCTGGTCACGTTCGGCGTGACGCCCACGCGCCCCGAAACCGGCTACGGTTATATACAGCGGGGGAATCCGGTCGGCGATTCGGGCGGATTTGCGGTGCGTCATTTCGCCGAGAAACCCGATCCGAAAACCGCCCGCGACTATGTCGACAGCGGTGAATACTTCTGGAACAGCGGCATTTTCCTGTTTCGCGCCGACGCCTACCTGGAAGAACTGGAAGCCCACGCCCCGGCCATTCTCGAGGCATGCCGGGATGCCTACGAAAAAGCCAGCGACGACCTGGACTTCATCAGGGTGGACAGTGAAGCCTTCGGTCGCTGCCCCTCGGATTCGGTGGATTATGCGGTGATGGAACACACTGCGCGCGCCGCCATGATTCCGCTCGACAGTGACTGGAACGATATCGGTTCGTGGTCGGCCTTGCGCGACGTCGGCGAGCAGGATGATGCCGGCAACGTTGCCCAGGGCGACGTGATCACGCACGATGTCAGGAACAGCTACCTGCGCGCGGAATCGCGCCTGCTGACCGCCGTGGGCGTGGAAAACCTGGTGATCGTCGAAACCGCGGATGCCGTGCTGGTGGCGGACGCGGACCAGGTACAGGATGTCAAACGGCTGGTCGAACGCCTGAGCGCGGATCACCGACCGGAAGTGAGCCTGCACAAGACGGTGTATCGACCCTGGGGGTCTTACGAGACGCTGGTCAGCGCGGAGCGGTTCCAGGTCAAGCGGATCGTGGTCAACCCGGGGCAGCAACTCTCGCTGCAGATGCACCACCATCGCGCCGAGCACTGGATAGTCGTCAAGGGTACCGCCCGCGTCACCTGCGGCGAGCGGGAATTCACGCTCGGCGAAGACCAGTCAACCTATATTCCGCTCGGCAACCAGCATCGGCTCGCGAACCCGGGCGTAATCCCGCTGGAACTGATCGAGGTGCAATCGGGCAGCTACCTCGGCGAAGACGACATCGTGCGCTTCGAAGACAAGTACGGCAGGGCAAAATCCTGAGCGGGTGTCACCCCCGTGTGAACAGATGCTCAAGCGGAGGGAATTAACAGCTTGCTGCCCGGCAGGCTGAGCGCAAGCTGCCGGCCCAGAGCTTCCTTGGCCTCGTTATCACCGTGCACGATCCGGATCGTGGAAGGCGGTTTGCGCATCGTGGTCGCGAAGCGCAACAGGTCTGCCTGGTCGGCGTGTGCCGAATAACCGCTCAGGGTATGAACCGAGGCACGGATATCGAAGCGCTGCCCGTCAAGCTCCACATGACCGCCACCCGGACCGTAGCGCTGGATGAGGTGCCCCGGCGTGCCGGCCGCCTGGTAGCCAACGAACAGGATATCGGTGGCCGGATCCTCGATGAGCGCCCGCAGATAGTTGAGGATACGTCCGCCCGCGCACATCCCGCTGGCCGCGATCACGATCGCCGGGTAACGCGTCCGGCGCAGGTGCTCGACGATGCGCAGGTGATCGGCATGGCTGTTCACCGTGCGCAGTTGATCGAAGGACAGCGGATGACGCCCGGCCCTGACGCGCGCCGTGGCTTCCTGGTCCCAGAACGGCTTCAGCTTTTGATAGACGCGGGTGAACCGGGCGGCCAGCGGCGAATCCACCACGATTTCGAGCTCGTTCCACGGCAGGCCGCGCGCGGCCTCGGTGCCACGCATGCGGTGGATGATATCCTCGATCTCGTACAGCAATTCCTGGGTGCGCCCGATGCTGAAGGCCGGAATCAACACCGCACCACGATTCTGAAGTGAGCGCTCGATAACCTGCTGCAGCTTGCGGATGCGCTCGGCACGACCTTCGTGCAACTGATCGCCGTAGGTACTCTCGATCACCAGCGTGTCGCAACCGGTTGGTGCACGAGGCGCGGGCAGCAACGGCGTATGAGGGGCACCGAGATCGCCCGAAAAGACCACGCGGCGGCGTGCCGATCGCGCAGCATTGGCAGCGTCGCCGCTCCCATCGCGGGTAGCGGAGTATTCCACCGGGGCACTGATACGGCACTCCAGGTAGGCCGAGCCGAGAATATGTCCGGCACGCTGCAAGCGGATCTCGAGCTGTGTGCCAGTTCCAGTCTCGATGCGTTGCCAGCGTCCATAGGGAAGGGGCCTGATGCGGGATTGCAACGCCTCGACGGTATCCGCGACAATTTTGCGCTCGCGCGTCGCACCCACCGCCAGCGCGTCCTCGATCACCAATGGCAGCAGGACAGCCGAAGGCTCGGAGCAAAAGATCGGGCCCCTGAAACCGGCTGCCAACAGGTAGGGTATGCGCCCGGCATGATCGATATGGACATGGGTCACGACCAGCGCGCGGATGTGTTCGATCGGAAAGTCGATCGCGAGCTGGTCGCGTCCGGCGCCGGTGCCGGAAGTTTCCGCGCCCTGAAACAGGCCGCAGTCGACAAGAATGGCAAACTGGCGGTTCGCGGACGAGGGCAGCAGGCGCAACTCGTGACAGGAGCCGGTCACGCCCCGCACCGCTCCATGGTGGATGATCTCGCAAAAATCGCCACTCATACCGGCCTCCCCGGGGCAACGTGACGCTCAGGACAACTGTACCACCCGCACCAGGTCGCCCGCCCGCACACTATTCCCCGGCGCGATTACCACCAGGGCGTTGGCCCATGCTACTGAAGACAACACTCCCGAACTCTGATTCGGGTAAAGCCTGACGCGCAACCCATCGCCGTCATTCTCGAGACGGGCGCGAAGATACTCCTGGCGACTGCCGGGCGCCGGCCAGTCGAAATCCGCGCTTGCCCGGAGTTCCAGCGGGCGCACCTCGCCGAGAATCCCCTGCATGCGCAGCAGGCAAGGCCGTGCGAGGATCTGCCAGGTCACAAACACCGAGGACGGATTGCCGGGCAAACCAAAGAAGACCTTGCCCTGCACACGGCCGTATGCAAGTGGCTTTCCGGGCTTGATGGCGAGTTTCCACAGCCTGAGGCTGCCGAGTTCTTCCACCGCATTCTTGACATGATCTTCCTCGCCAACGGACACGCCGCCGGTGCTGATCACCACGTCGGCCAGCTCCGCCGCCTGGCGCAGGCTGTCACGGGTGCCCGATGCGTTGTCCGGCACGAGTCCGGCATCGATCACTTCGATACCCAGGGTTTCGAGCAACCCCGCCAGGAGATGGCGGTTGGAGTTGTAGATCTGTCCAGGCGCGATCGGTTGACCCGGCTCGACGAGTTCGTCTCCGGTTGACAGGATCGCCACCCGCAGGCGCCGCAGCACCTGCAACTGCGCGATGCCTACCGCCGCCAGCAGCCCGGTGTGCGCCGGTCCCAGCCGGGTGCCCGCCTCGACCACCACGTTACCCGAGGCGATGTCCTGGGCGCGCCGGCGAATATTTTGTCCGCTGACGGGCGCTGCATCGATGCGTACCCGCTCCCCGAGGGCGCGGCAATTCTCCTGCATCACCACGGTATCCGCGCCGGGCGGCAACTCGGCACCGGTAAAAATACGCGCCGCCGTACCGGGCTGTAATTGGTGGCCGACGCTGCCCGCCGCAATTCGCTGGCTGAGCGGAAACTCGCGCAGTCCCGCGGCGTAGTCCGCAATCCGGATGGCATAACCATCCATCGAGCTGTTGTCGGCTGGCGGTACGTCGATCGGAGAACGGATTTCCCGCGCCAGGATTCGCCCCAGCGCCCTGTCGAGCGCCACCTGCTCGCACTCCGCAATGCCTTGCACATCAGCCAGCAACTGCGCGAGCGCCTCATCGACCGGCAGCAACGCCGCTTTTTCAGTGTGGGTCACCATCATCAATGTTGCTGCACACCGCGCAGCACGATGCTCGCGAAATTGCAGGGCCCGAAGCTGCTGTCGAGCTGATCACGGATGATGCCTTCCCACCCCGTGCGGCACGCCCCGGTCGAACCGGGCATGCAGAAGACGACGGTACGGTTCGCCAGGCCGCCAATGGCGCGCGACTGCAGCGTGGAACTACCGATCTCCTGCAGCGAAAGTGCACGGAAGGTCTCGCCAAAGCCCTCGATCACCTTGTCAAACAGCGGCAACAGGGCCTCCGGCGTGCTGTCGCGCCCACTGAATCCGGTGCCCCCGGTGACCAGCACCACATGGATCTCGGGGGCCGCAATCCAGCGCGAAACAACGGCCCTCAGGCGATAGATATCGTCAGGTTCGATGACTTTCTCGACAAGTGCATGGCCCGCCGCCCGCAGGCTTTCGACCAGGTATTGCCCGGACGTGTCACTGGTTTCGTTACGGGTGTCGGATACCGTCAGCACGGCGATGTTGAGCGGAGTCTTGGGGGCGGATGCGGGCATGATGGCTTCACCTGAAACATGATGGGCAAGGGATCCCATGGTCGCCCCTGCCCGGTAGCACGGTCAATATCGAACCCGGAAAGCCGGGCCCGGTCACTACCTGCAGTATTCCGCCACCACCGACGGCAACGCCGCGCGCCATGGACGCTGCTTGATCCCAAAAGTGCCAAGCAGCTTGTGACAATTGAGAATGATGTTGCGGTCCTGCGCCGCAAGCGCCACGAGCGACACCGTATCGCGACGAATGCGCCCATACTGCGAGGCGAGCGCAACGATCGCCTCGGCCAGGTTATACAGGCTCGCGGCATCCGAACTGCAGTAGTGATACACGCCCCAGGGAGTTGCCCCGCAGTCGAGTTGCACGATGATCGCCACGACCACCCGTGCCACATCGTTGGCCGGGGTCGGGCAGATCTTGTCTTCACTGCACTCGAGCTGTTCACCGCGCTCGAGCCTTTGCATCACCATCGAAAACAGGTTGTCGCCGGCGGGTGCGAGCAAGGGACCGGAACGCAGCACGATATGACGCGTCACCCGCTTCAGGACATGGCGCTCGGCTTTCAAAACACGGGCAGCACGCGGATCGCCGCTGTCGGATTTGTCTTTCTCGCGGTAGGCGCCGTTCTTGCGCCCCGCGAACATGCTGTCGTCGGATAGCTGGATCAACGTGGCTTCCTGCAACTGGCTCGCCTTGCAGAGGTTTTTCACCAGCAGCAGGGCGCGCTTGTGCGCGACGGGATCATCTTTCTGGAACCATTCACGCGACAGCGCGTTCACGATATGGGTTGCCCCATGGATTGCGAACGCATGCTGCAACAGCTTGACACTTTCCAGCACCGGATCACGGCTGGAAATCGACACGAACGGAATGTCGCGCCCCTGCAGGTTCGCCACGAGTTCCAGCCCCAGACGACAGTCAGCGCCGATGATGACGGTTTTCACACCTGCTGTGCTGGGTCGCTTGGGTATCGGTCAGGACGATCAGAACGGAATATCGTCGTTCCAGTCGCCGGCCGGCTCCGCAAAGGGAGCCGGCTGTCCGCCGCTGGCTGCGCCACGCTGCTGGCGTGGCTCGGACGAATAGCCCTGGTCGGCTTCCGCGCCACCACCGCCCGCACCCCGACTATCGAGCATCTGCATCTCGTTGCCGATGATCTCGGTGCTGTACTGGTCCTTGCCATCCTTGTCCTGCCACTTGCGGGTGCGCAACGCGCCTTCGATATAGACCTTGCTGCCCTTGCGCAGGTACTGGGCCGCGATCTCCGCCAGGCGGTTGAAAAATACCACCCGGTGCCACTCCGTGCGCTCCTGCATCTGGCCGGTATTCTTGTCCTTCCACGAATCCGAAGTCGCGATTCGCAGGTTGGTGACCGCCCCGCCGGCGGGCAGATGACGCTGTTCCGGATCGGCTCCGAGGTTACCGATCAGAATGACCTTGTTGATGCCGCGTGCCATGATTTCCTCCATGTTTGTCGTACTGTCCAGGGTCCGCGACTACAACACGCACCGCCCGCCGATGTCAATCAGACAACGCTGACAGGAAGCCCCGAGAGATGATCATCGTCGAAATGACTGTCGACCTGCAGGTAGGCAACACTCTCGCCGGCGATGATCAGGACCTCGCGCACTCCGGGGAGGCCGTGCAATTGGTCTGACAGCGCGGCAATCGCCGTGGGGCCAGCCTCGACGGCGAGCGTTATCGAGCGCAGGTATTGGGGGCCACGCATGCCGACTGCCCACAGCAGCCACAGCACGCCAAGCGAGGCGCACAACCAGAATACCCCTTCAAGCCCGAAATGCTGCATGGCCAAGCCCCCGCTGGCGCCACCGCAGAAAGCCCCGAGGAACTGGAAGGTCGAATAGACACCGGTTGCGGTGCCGCGATTGTCACGCTGCACCGCACGGCTCAACAGCGACGGCAACATGGCCTCGAGGAAATTGAACGCCAGGAAAAACAACCACAACAGCACCATGGCGCCGTAGAGGTTGTAACGTGCCAGCGGCATTTGCGCCAGCGCCAGCACGATCAGCGCCACCGCCCCCACGAAAAATGGTTTGACCAGGCGCTTGCGCTCGGCAATCACCATGAACGGTACCATCGCAACAAACGACACCCCGAGCAGCAGTCCATAGACCGGCCCGTGTGAATGTCGCGCAATGTGCAGGTCATCGGCCAGCATGAACGGCACCGCGACGAATATCGCGGTCATGATGAACTGCAGCACGAATGCACCGCCATCGAGGCGCAACAGCTGCCGATCGGACAGCACCCGTCGCAGCACGACCATGCCCGAACCCGGGCTGGACAACTGCCGGTGGGTGAGCGGTGTGGGCACGACAAAGATGGTGATCAGCATACCGAGCACCGCCAGCAGCGCAGCGACCAGGAACAGGCCCTCGAGCCCGTCCCATGCGGCGATTACCGGGCCGAGCACCAGGGAAAGCGCAAACGAAAGACCGATGCTCACGCCGATCGATGCCATCGCCTTGCTGCGGTTCTGCTCGCGCGTGACATCGGCGAGCAATGCCATCAGTGTGCTGGCAATCGCCCCGGCGCCCTGCAACGCGCGCCCGGCAATGATGCCGTGAATGGTATCCGACGAGGCGGCCAGCAAACTGCCCGCAAGGAATACCAGCAACCCACCGAGAATGACCGGTTTGCGACCGATACGATCCGACAGCATGCCGAGGGGCAATTGCAGGCAGGCCTGGCTGAGGCCGTAGATGCCCAGAGCTATCCCGATCAGAAAGGGTGTGGTGCCCGCGAGATCGCGGGCATAGATCGCCAGCACCGGCAGCAGCATGAACAGGCCGAGCATGCGCACCAGGTAAAGACTGGCGAGCGAGGCGACGGCACGCGTTTCGGTGGATGAAAATCCAGTGCGGGACAACCCAGATCACCCGTTTTGACAGCAAGAGCAGGAAGTCGCGCATGCTAGCAATATCGCCCGACTCCCGCCATATCGAGGATTACCATTGTGGGAGCGACGTGCGCGGAAGGCGCCGGGCAATCAGCCGGCCGCGTGCACCATCGCCAGCAATTCGTCGCGCCGGGTCGCCATCAGCGCGGCATCGCCCCGCGTCTCCACGTTCAGCCGCACGACCGGCTCGGTGTTCGACATCCGCACGTTGAAGCGCCAGTCCGGGAACTCCATGCTGAGGCCATCCGTGTGATCGACCAGTAGTGCCGCCGGCCGGTATTGCTCCTCCATCCGCGCGAGCAATGCGCGCGGATCGGAGACACGACTGTTGATTTCACCGCTGCACGGGAAGCGGGCGATGCGCTCGGCGATCAGCGCCGACAAAGACTTGCCGCTGACGCTCATCAAGCCCGCGACCAGCAACCACGGAATCATCCCGCTGTCGCAGTAGGCGAAGTCGCGGAAATAGTGGTGCGCACTCATCTCGCCACCGTAGATCGCGTTCTCCGAGCGCATGCGCTCCTTGATGAACGCATGACCGGTCTTGGTCTGCACCGGCGTGCCACCCAGAGCCGACACGATATCGACGGTATTCCAGGTCAGACGCGGATCGTGAACGATGCGCTCCCCGGGATGCTTGAGCAGAAACGCTTCGGCCAGGAGACCAACGATGTAATAGCCCTCGACGAACTGACCGGTCTCGTCGAACAGGAAGCAGCGGTCGAAATCCCCGTCCCAGGCCACCCCCAGGTGGGCACCATGGGCGGTGACCGCGTCACTGGTGGGGGCACGATTTTCCTCGAGCAACGGATTGGGCACGCCATGCGGAAAATTGCCATCGGGATTGTGGTGGACCTTGATGAACTCGAAGGGCAGATGGGCTTCGAGCGCGTCGATCACCTCGCCGGCCCCGCCATTGCCGGCATTGACCACGATACGCAGCGGCGCCAGCGCCGCCCGATCGACATAACCGAGCAGGTGCTGTACATAACGCCCGCGTGACTCGATCCGGCGCAAACCGCCGCGTTTGGCCGCCGCACCAAACCGGTTCTGTTCCGCCAGGCGCTGGATATCGAGCAGGCCCGAATCGCTGCTGATCGGCCGCGAGCCCTCGCGCACGAACTTCATGCCGTTGTAATCCTTGGGATTATGGCTGGCGGTGACCACGATCCCGCCATCCACGCCCTGGTCAAAAGTCGCGAAATAGATTTCCTCGGTCCCGCACTGCCCGATGTCCAGCACATCCACGCCGGCATCACGCAAGCCTTCGACCAGTGCCGCGCAGATCTGCGCACTGCTCAGGCGAATATCGTGGCCGACCACGACGGTGCGCGGCGCAACCACCTCGACATAGGCTCGCCCTATGCGGTAGGCGATTTCGGGGTTCAACTCGTCGGGAATCCGGCCACGGACATCGTAGGCCTTGAAGCATTTGAGTTCTGTGCTCATATACGGACGCTCACCTATCGGAAACCTGATGGCTCACTATAGGAAGGGTCCGTGAAATTGTCATGCCTGTCAGGCCAAGGATTTGCCACCGCGATGGAGAAGCGGCGCTCCCGTCGCTATACTCGGGCGTTTTTCACGACGTTCTGGCCACGATGAACAGCATACAGGTCAGGGGCGCACGCACCCACAACCTGAAGAATATCGACCTCGACATCCCGCGCGATCGCCTGGTGGTGATCACCGGCCTGTCCGGGTCGGGCAAATCCTCGCTCGCCTTCGACACGCTCTATGCGGAGGGGCAGCGGCGCTATGTCGAATCGCTGTCGACCTACGCGCGCCAGTTCCTGTCGATCATGGAAAAGCCCGATGTGGATCATATCGAGGGCCTGTCGCCGGCCATCTCGATCGAGCAGAAGTCCACCTCTCACAACCCGCGTTCCACCGTGGGCACCATCACCGAGATCCACGATTATCTGCGCCTGCTCTATGCGCGGGCCGGCGAGCCGCGCTGCCCGCGGCATGGCCTGCCGCTCGCGGCGCAGACCGTCAGCCAGATGGTCGATGCAGTACTGATGTTGCCGGAAGGAACCCGGCTGATGCTGCTCGCGCCGGTGGTGCGCGAACGCAAGGGCGAGCACCACCAGTTGCTCGAGCAGTTGCGCGGCAGCGGATTCGTGCGGGTGCGGGTCGACGGTCGGGTCAGCGAACTCGATGACGTCGGCGCGCTCGACAAGCAACGCAAGCACACCATCGAGGTGGTAGTGGACCGGTTTCGGGTGCGCTCCGACCTGGCGCTGCGCCTCGCGGAATCCTTTGAATCGGCACTGGCGCTTGGTGACGGGCTGGCGATGATCGCCGCGATGGATGAACCAGGACCGGAGCAGATATTTTCCGCACGTTTTGCCTGCCCCGAGTGCGGACACAGCATTCCCGCTCTGGAGCCACGGCTGTTCTCGTTCAACAACCCGGCCGGTGCCTGCCCCACCTGTGACGGTCTTGGCGTGCAGCAATTCTTCGACGTCGAGCGCATTGTGCAACACCCGGAAGCGAGCCTCGCGCGCGGGGCGATACGCGGCTGGGACAAGCGCAGCGTCTACTATTTCCACCTGCTCGGCTCGCTGGCCGAGCACTACGGCTTCAGCGTCGACACGCCGTTCGAACAACTCGGCCCGGAGCATCGCCAGCGTGTCCTGTTCGGCAGTGGCAACGAAACCATCCGTTTCAGCTATGTGAACGATCGCGGCGACGTTATCCAGCGTACCCATACCTTCGAGGGCATCGTACCGAACCTGGAACGGCGCTATCGCGAAACCGATTCCGCTGCCGTGCGCGAGGAACTGGCAAAATTCATCGGCGTGCGGCGCTGCGACGATTGCGCTGGGAGCCGCTTGCGTCCGGAGGCCCGCCACGTTTTTGTCGATGACCGCACCCTGCCGGAAATCGCCGCATTGCCGGTCGGCGAGGCCCACGATTATTTCCAGCGGCTCAGCCTCGAGGGCCGCCGCGGCCAGATCGCCGAAAAGATCCAGAAAGAACTGCAGAGCCGGCTTGGCTTCCTGGTCAACGTCGGGCTGAACTACCTGACCCTCGATCGCAGCGCCGATACCCTCTCGGGCGGTGAGGCGCAGCGTATCCGGCTTGCCAGCCAGATCGGGGCCGGGCTGGTCGGAGTGATGTACATCCTGGACGAGCCTTCGATCGGCTTGCACCAGCGCGATAACGCGCGCCTGCTCGCCACCCTCACGCACCTGCGCGATATCGGCAACACCGTGATCGTCGTCGAGCATGACGAGGAAGCGATCCGTCGCGCCGATCACGTGATCGACATCGGACCAGGCGCCGGTACCCATGGCGGCGAGATCGTGGCCTGCGGCTCGGTTGCCGACGTGATGAACTCGGCGCGCTCGATCACCGGGGACTATCTGGCGCGCCGGCGCGCCATTTCGATACCGATGCTGCGCACGCCACGCAATCCCGAACGCCTGCTCGTGCTGCACGGCGCCTGTGGCAACAATCTCAGGAACATCAGCGTGGAATTGCCGGTCGGCCTGTTCACCTGCGTGACCGGAGTATCGGGATCCGGCAAATCGACGTTGATCAACAACACGCTGTATCCGGTTGCCGCGACCCAACTCAATGGAGCAACCACGCTGCAGGCGGCAGAACATGCGGGTATACGCGGACTCGAAAACTTCGACAAATGCATCGATATCGACCAGAGTCCGATCGGGCGCACGCCACGCTCCAATCCCGCCACCTACACCGGGTTGTTCACGCCGATCCGCGAACTGTTCGCGGGCACGCCCGAGGCCCGCTCGCGCGGCTACGGCCCCGGTCGCTTCAGCTTCAATGTGAAGGGCGGGCGTTGCGAGGCATGCCAGGGCGATGGCGTGACCCGCGTCGAGATGCATTTTCTGCCCGATGTCTACGTATCTTGCGAGATTTGCAAAGGCCAGCGCTACAATCGTGAAACGCTGGACATCCAGTACAAGGGCCGCAATATCCATGAGGTCCTGAACATGACCATCGACGAAGCGACCACGTTCTTCAGCGCGATACCAGCGCTGCATCGCAAGCTCGAGACGCTGATGGAAGTGGGGCTTTCCTACCTGCGCCTGGGGCAGGCCGCGACCACGCTCTCCGGTGGCGAGGCGCAGCGGGTCAAGCTCGCACGCGAGTTGTCCAAACGCGACACCGGCAAGACGCTCTACATCCTCGATGAGCCAACCACCGGCCTGCATTTCCACGATATCCAGCAGTTGCTGAACGTGCTGCACCGGTTGCGCGATCACGGCAATACCGTGGTGGTGATCGAACATAATCTCGACGTGATCAAGACCGCCGACTGGATCATCGATCTCGGACCGGAGGGCGGCGATGGTGGCGGTGAGATACTGGCAAGCGGCACTCCCGAGCAGATCGCGGCATGTACCACGTCGCACACCGGTCGCTTCCTTGCGCCGTTGTTCGCCGTTCCCGCGGTCCACCGCGACCTGGCCGCCGGTACCTAGCCGTGCGCAAGCCGCGGCATACGGTGCCTGATCAGTTCTGGCATATACGGCGCGCGGGTGGCCGCGCCGGATTCCTCCAGGCGGAGCACTGAAAACCATGCGGATCCTGGTCACGGGTGGCGCTGGCTATATCGGCTCGCATACCTGCGTGGAATTGCTTGCCGACGGGCACGAGGTCGTGGTGATCGACAACCTCGGCAACAGCAGCGCGCTGGCGCTCGATCGCGTGCGCGCCATCAGCGGTCGCGACCTGGAGTTTCATCACGCCGACCTGCGCGACCGAGCCGCGTTGCGGCGGCTGTTCGCAGACCGGTCATTCGACGCCGTGATCCATTTCGCCGGTCTCAAGGCGGTCGGGGAGTCAGTCGAGAAGCCGCTTCTGTACTACGAAAACAATATCGGCGGCACACTTGCGCTGCTGGAAGCAATGAAGGAGGTGGGGCTGCGACGCCTGGTTTTCAGCTCATCGGCTACCGTTTACGGAGATCCCGCGACCGTTCCGATACGCGAGGATTTCCCCCTTTCGGCCAGCAACCCCTATGGCCGGACAAAATTGTTCATCGAGGAAATACTGCGTGATCTGCAGCGTGCCGAACCAGAGTGGGATATCGTGCTGCTGCGCTATTTCAACCCGGTTGGCGCGCACGTCAGCGGGTTGATCGGCGAGGATCCCGCGGGCATCCCGAACAACTTGATGCCGTTCGTGAGCCAGGTCGCGGTGGGCAAACTGGAGTGTCTCAACGTTTGGGGCAACGACTACCCGACCCCGGATGGCACGGGTGTGCGTGACTATATCCACGTCGTGGACCTGGCCCGCGGGCATCTTGCCGCATTGCAGTTTCAGCCTGGCGGCGGCGTACGTACCTACAATCTCGGTACCGGTCGTGGCTATTCGGTATTGGAAATGGTCGCCGCATTCGAACGTGCCAGCGGGCGCCGGGTAAAATACCGGTGCGCGCCGCGACGTCCGGGCGATGTGGCGAGCTGCTATGCCGACCCTGCGCTGGCGGAGGCAGAGCTGGGCTGGCATGCACGCCTTGACCTCGACTCGATGTGTCGCGATGCATGGAACTGGCAATCGCGTAATCCCCTGGGCTACCG
This sequence comes from Gammaproteobacteria bacterium, assembly GCA_016705365.1. Lineage (NCBI taxonomy): Bacteria > Pseudomonadati > Pseudomonadota > Gammaproteobacteria > Gammaproteobacteria bacterium. The sequence goes on from JADIYI010000008.1 coordinate 43,777, forward strand.
AGGCTAGCGACGCACGGGGCAATGGTGTACCAAAGTCCAATTTCGACACCCGTATTGACTCTCTATACTTGATCGCAAGTGGCAACACCATGAGCTTCATGGAACCACTCCATTAGCAGCGCTCGATGCGTAACGCGAGATTCGGTGGTTTCCACCCCTGGCGCAGCGTCGGGGCAAAATCAACAAAGGAGAACTGAAGATGGCCTTTATCCTTGGCACCCCGGACAACGATACCCTGGACGGTACACTGAAGGCGGACACATTTACCGGGGGCGAGGGGGCCGACACCATCAATGGGTCCCAAGGTGTTGATATAGCGGTATATTCCGGAAACGCCGCCGACTATCGCCTCGGTTGGTCGAACGGCTCCTATACCGTGACCGATCTCAACTTGAACGATGGCAACGACGGTGCCGATGTCCTTACCGGCATCGAAACCCTGCGCTTCGCCGATCGCGATTACGCCCTGCCACCCATCGGTGAATTCCGCGCCACCATCACCACCTTGAATGACCAGATGAACCCGTCCCTGGCGGTGCTGACCGATGGCAGCACGATCATCACCTGGGATTCGTATTCGCCTTCCGGTACCGGGGTTACCGGCATTGGCGCGCAGCGCTTCGACGTCAATGGAATGGCGGTGGGCCCGGAATTCCTGGTCAATACGATCACTCAGGGCGCACAGAGCGATCCGTTCGTCGCAGCGCTGGCAAATGGCGGGTTCGTGATCGCTTGGGAATCGGGAGACGGCAAAGACGCCCAAAAAGGTATTTTTGGACGTCTCTATAATGCCGAGGGCGTGGCGCAAGGCGGCGAATTCCGGGTCAACACAACGACGGAGTCACAACAATTGGATCCCGTGATCGCCGGGCTTGCCGACGGAGGATTCGTGGTGAGCTGGGCTTCCAACCTGCAGGACGGCAGCGGATACGGGGTCTATGCCCAGCGCTATGACGCGAGCGGGGTCGCGCAGGGCGGCGAGATTCCCGTGAACAGCTACACGATTGGCGACCAGTCGGGACCGAGCATCAGCGCACTAGCCAGCGGCGGTTTTGTCGTGACTTGGGCCTCAGACGGCCAGGATGGGGACTCGAGCGGAGTGTATGCGCAGCGTTTCGATGCCAATGGCGCCACGGTGGGCAGCGAATTTCTCGTCAATACCGAGATTGTGAATATCCAGAACCAGTCTGTCGTTACCGAGCTCGCCAATGGTGATCTGGTATTCAGCTGGCGCTCGCAATATCAGGACGGTGGGCTGGGCGGCGTTTACGCCCAGCGCTTCGATTCCGATGGCGTTGCCCAATCCACCGAGTTCCGGGTCAATACCACCGTTGCCGAATCCCAGCGTTCCCCATCGATTACCGCTCTCGAGGGAGGCGGATTTGTCATCGTATGGGAATCGCAGTTGCAGGACGGGAGTGCGGAAGGAGTTTACGCACAGATCTACAGCGACACCGGCGTTCCCGTAGGTGGCGAATTCCGCATCAACAGCACCACCGCGGATGCCCAGGCCAGCCCGGAGGTCGCCGCGACTTCCGATGGCGGTTTTATCGTGACGTGGACTTCCATGGGCCAGGACGGCAGCCTGCAAGGCATCTTTGCCCAACGGTTCACTTCCGGTGGGGAGGCTCTGGCGCCCAGCGTGCACGGCACCAGCGGTGACGACACGATCGATCTGCGCGGCGACGGGTTGAGCGGCGTGGGACACGCCGGCAATGACACCTATGTCGTGTTGTTTTCGAACACCCAGCTGGTTGAGGCCCCCGGCGAAGGTACGGATCAGGTCAAATCCGTCATCAGCTGGACTCTCGGCGACAATCTGGAAAATCTCAACCTGATCGGTGGCGCCGCCATCGACGGTACCGGCAACGAGCTTGCCAACAATATTGCCGGGAATACCGCCGCCAACCTCCTCAGCGGTGGCGCCGGCAATGACACCCTGATCGGTGGCGCCGGTAACGATACGCTCGACGGCGGTGCCGATGTCGATGTGCTGCGAGGCGGCGCGGACGATGATACATACCTGGTCACCGCAGGCGACTCGGTTGTGGAAGCGTCGGGGCAAGGCACGGATAACGTCATCAGCACCGTATCGTTCGTACTGTCCGCGAACGTGGAAAACCTCAAGCTCAAAGGCTGGGATGCCATCAACGGCACCGGAAACGGGCTTGCAAACACCATTTCCGGAAACAGCGGATCAAATATCCTTCTCGGCGGCGGCGGTGCTGACCTGCTGCAGGGCGGTGGCGGAAACGACACCCTGAACGGGGAAGGCGGGACCGACACCCTGCAAGGTGGATCCGGCGACGATACTTACTACACCAGCCCCACCGATTCGATAATCGAAGGACTCAACTCGGGTTATGACACCGTGTACAGCTCCATCAATTGGACGCTGAGCGCAAATCTCGAAAAGCTGGTGCTCACCGGAGCTGCCCTCAAGGGAAAGGGGAATTCACTGGACAACACGCTGCTCGGAACCGAGTCGCGCAACATCCTGAATGGCAACGCGGGAAATGACGATATCGACGGCGGAGGCGGCAACGACCTGCTTCTGGGCGGATCCGGAAACGATACGATCAACGGTGGAGATGGCATTGACAACTTGCGCAGCGGTGACGGCAACGACATCCTGACGGGAGGAGCGGGGCCAGACGCGTTCAGCTTTGACAGCGCACTCTCCGATGTGACCAACGTCGATACCATCACCGATTTCGAGCATCTCAGCGACAAGATGCGCCTGGATGACGACATCTTCACGGCATTCAATGCCGGAGTCTCGAACAAGGTGCTTGCGGGGCAGCTGGTCCAGGGCGATGGACTGACGACGGCACAGGACGCAGACGATCACATCATCTACGACACCGGCAGCGGCGCGCTGTACTACGATGCCGACGGCAACGGCGCAGGTGCGGCAGTGCAGTTCGCGCAACTTGGTACCGGCTCGCATCCGACGATAAGCGAAGCCGATTTCGTGATCATCGCCTGAGCGTTTCAGGCACCAACAAAAAAGCCGGGCAATCGCCCGGCTTTTTTGTATCCGCGCGCTTCTCAGTCTTCGCTGTCAGCAGCGGCTTCGCTCCGCGGACGGTCAACCAGTTCGACATAGGCCATCGGTGAGGCATCGCCGGCACGGAAGCCGCACTTGAGAATCCGGATATAGCCACCGGGACGGGTCTTGTAACGGGGACCGAGTTCGGTAAAGAGCTTGCCCACTGCTTCCTTGCTGCCGGTGCGGCTCATGGCCAGCCGACGATTGGCGACGGAGTCGCTCTTCGCCAGGGTGATCAACGGCTCCGCATAGCGGCGCAATTCCTTGGCCTTCGGCAGAGTGGTCTTGATCAGTTCATGCTCGACCAGCGAAATGGCCATATTGCGGAACATCGCCTTGCGATGCGAGCTGTTTCTGTTGAGCTGACGTCCTGCGGTACGGTGGCGCATTTTCCTGGTCCTGTATCAACTGTTGTCCGCGACTGGTATCAGTGCGCGCGGCCTTCTGTCTTCAGACTCGCTGGCGGCCAGCTCTCGAGACGGAGTCCCAGAGACAGGCCACGCGATGCGAGCACGTCCTTGATTTCGGTAAGCGACTTCTTGCCCAGATTGGGGGTTTTCAGCAGCTCGACCTCGGTGCGTTGCACCAGATCACCGATGTAGTAGATATTCTCCGCCTTGAGGCAGTTGGCCGAACGAACGGTGAGTTCGAGGTCATCGACCGGGCGCAGCAATATCGGATCGACTTCGGGTCCTTCGCCCTTGATCACGCCAACCGGTTCGCGGTCTTTCAATTCGACAAACACCGCGAGTTGCTCGTGCAGAATCGTCGCGGCGCGGCGGATTGCCTCCTCCGGATCGATCGTGCCATTGGTCTCGAGATCGATCACCAGCTTGTCGAGGTCGGTGCGCTGTTCGACGCGCGTCGCTTCCACGTTGTAGGCAACGCGACGCACCGGCGTGAAGCTGGCATCGAGTTGCAGACGACCGATAGAGCGGGTTTCCTCTTCGCTGGTACGCGAATCGGCCGGCACATAGCCACGCCCTCGTTCGATCTTGATCTGCATCTTGAGCTGGCCACCGGAATGCAGATGCGCAATCACGTGTTCCGGGTTGCGGATTTCCACTTCGTGATCGAGCTGGATGTCGGCAGCGGTAACAACGCCCGGCCCCTTTTTGCTCAACGTGAGCGTGGTCTGTTCACGCCCGTGCATCACCACAGCCAGACCTTTGAGATTGAGCAGGATATCGATGACATCCTCCTGCACGCCCTCGATGGTGCTGTACTCGTGCAGAACGCCGTCTATCTCCACCTCGGTTACCGCGCAACCAGGCATGGAAGAAAGCAGGATACGACGCAGCGCATTGCCGAGCGTATGCCCAAAACCGCGCTCCAGAGGTTCAAGAGTGACCCTCGCACGCGTGGCAGCCACCTGCTGAACATCGATGAGACGCGGCGTGAGGAATTCGCTAACGGTCGCTTGCATATGACACCTGCAGTTTGATTCCGGGGAGACCCTTACTTGGAGTAAAGCTCCACGATCAGGTTTTCGTTGATCTCGGAGGACAGATCGATGCGGTCTGGAGTGCGCTTGAGCGTGCCTTCCAGCTTGTTCGCATCCACTTCGAGCCACTCGGCAGCACCGCGCTGCGCCGCAAGCGCCATCGCCGACTGGATCCGCAACTGGTTCCTGGACCGCTCGCGCACGGTGATCACATCACCCGCCTGGACCTGGTACGAGGGTATGTTCACCTTGCGGCCATTGACCAGGATCGCGCTGTGCGCGACGAGCTGCCGGGATTCTGCCCGCGTGCAGCCGAAACCCATGCGATAGACCACGTTGTCGAGGCGGCATTCCAGCAGTTGCAGCAGGTTTTCACCGGTCGCACCGCGCAGGCGTGCCGCCTGCTTGTAATAATTGCGGAACTGCTTCTCGAGGACGCCATAAATGCGGCGCACTTTCTGCTTCTCGCGCAACTGTACTCCGTAATCGGAGAGGCGGCCACGGCGCAGGCCATGCTGCCCGGGCGCAGTTTCAGTCTTGCACTTCGAGTCGAGCGAGCGCACACCACTTTTAAGAAAGAGGTCGGTGCTCTCGCGACGGGAAAGCTTGCAAGTAGGTCCGAGATATCTCGCCATTCCAGTTTACCCTGATCTGATTGGATTACACGCGACGTTTCTTGGGTGGCCGGCAACCGTTGTGCGGTATCGGCGTGACGTCGGTGATGTTGGTGATCTTGTAGCCGCAGGCATTCAGTGCGCGTACCGCCGATTCGCGACCCGGACCGGGGCCCTTGACCTGGACATCCAGATTCTTGAGTCCGTACTCGAGCGCGATGTTGCCGGCCTTCTCCGCCGCAACCTGGGCAGCAAACGGCGTGCTCTTGCGCGATCCGCGGAAACCCGCACCACCCGAAGTCGCCCAGCTCAGTGTGTTGCCCTGGCGGTCGGTGATCGTGACGATGGTGTTGTTGAAGGACGCGTGGATATGAGCCACGCCATCGGCCACCTGACGGCGGACCTTCTTCTTGACAACCTTCCCGGAGGCGGGCTTGGCCATGTTTCTTTCCTGTAATTCCCGTTGGCCGCCGTAGCGGAGCTGTTACTTGCGGATCTGGCGACGCGGGCCCTTGCGGGTGCGCGCATTGGTCTTGGTACGCTGGCCACGAACCGGCAATCCGCGTCGATGACGCAAACCACGGTAGCAACCGAGGTCCATGAGACGCTTGATGCTCATGTTCACTTCGCGTCGCAGATCACCTTCGACGGAGTGCCTGGCCACTGCGCCACGCAGGGCTTCAACCTGTTCCTCTGACAACGACGAAATCCGCACGTCCTGCGCCACATTGGCCAGCTCGCAGATCCGTTTCGCGGTGGATCGTCCGACCCCGAAAATATAGGTCAGCGAGATCACCGTGTGCTTGTTGTCGGGTATGTTGACTCCAGCAATACGAGCCATTCAGATCACTCCGTTAAAGGCCGGCCAAATGCCTGCGAAAAAGCGCGGCATCATAGCCTCGGCATACATCCAAATCAACCGCAACGCAGCGCGTCGCGTACTTTTCCCACTCAGCCCTGTCGCTGCTTGTGGCGCGGTTCGACCTTGCAGATCACACGCACCGTCCCCTTGCGACGGACAACCTTGCAATTGCGGCAGATCTTCTTTACCGACGCTTGTACTTTCATGCTCAACTCCCTGTGGCCGGCTCAACGCCGGCCAAAGCTCTTCAGATTTGCCTTCTTCAGCAGCGAGTCGTACTGGCTTGACATCAGGTGCGATTGCACCTGCGCCATGAAATCCATCACGACAACCACCACGATGAGGAGCGATGTACCCCCCAGATAAAACGGCACGTTCCACATCACCACCATGGCCTGGGGCATCAGGCAAACGGCGGTCATGTAAGCCGCACCGAACATCGTGAGGCGTGTCAGCACTCCATCGATGAAATTCGCCGTCTGCTCGCCCGGCCGGATCCCCGGCACATAGGCGCCCGATTTCTTCAGGTTGTCCGCAACTTCCTTGGGATTGAATACCAGCGCCGTATAGAAGAAGCAGAAAAACACGATCAATACGGTAAACAGCAGGATATTGAGTGGCTGCCCCGGGCCGATCATGAAAGCCACATCCTGCAGCCATTGCATGTTCTGGGCCGATTGTCCGAACCACTGGGCAATCGATGCGGGAAACAACAGGATGCTGCTCGCGAAGATCGCCGGTATCACCCCCGACATGTTTACCTTGAGCGGCAGATGGCTCGATTGCCCCTGTACCACCCTGCGCCCCACCTGGCGCTTGGCATAATTCACCGTAATCCGCCGCTGACCCCGCTCGATACGCACGATCAGAAAAACCACACCCACGGCGATCGCGAGAATCACCAGCATGACCAGGATATTCAGTTCGCCCTGGCGCGCCTGCTCGATGGTCTGGCCCAGCGCACGGGGCAACCCGGCCACGATACCGGCAAAGATCAGCATCGAGATGCCATTGCCGACACCACGCTCGGTGATCTGTTCACCAAGCCACATCATGAACATCGCACCGGTCACCAATGACACGATCGCGACAAAAATGACGCTGAAGCTGCTTGCGTAGAACAGCCCCTGGGCACCCATGCCCACCGCCATTCCGCTGGCCTGCACCGCCGCCAGCAACAGCGTTCCGTAGCGCGTGTACTGGGTGATCTTGCGTCTTCCTGCCTCACCCTCTTTCTTCAACTGTTCGAGCTGTGGCGTAACCGAAGACATCAACTGCACAATGATCGATGCCGAGATATAGGGCATCACGCCAAGTGCCATCACGCTCATCCGCTCCAGTGCGCCACCCGAGAACATGTTGAACAGGCCAACGATGGTTCCCTGGTTCTGGTTGAACAGATGTGCCAGCTGATCCGGATTTATCCCCGGCACCGGAATATGGGTGCCGATGCGGTAGACGATCAGCCCCAGGAACAGGAAGCGCAGCCGCGCCCACAGCTCACCGAGCCCTGCCTGGTTTACCGCTCCCTGCGGCAGCTTTGCCATTTATTCCTCGACCCTGCCGCCCGCAGCCTCGATTGCGCTGCGCGCTCCCTTGGTAACCACGATGCCCTTGAGACTGAGAGCCCTGCCGATCTCGCCCGACCGGAAAACACGGACCCGTTCGATATCACGCGAAATCACGTTCGAAGCCTTGAGGGTGTCGAGGTCGACCACATCGCCTTCAATCCTGTTCAGCTCGGACAGCCGCAGTTGGGCCGTGACCATCGCAATACGCGAGGTGAAGCCATATTTCGGCAGGCGTTGCTGCAACGGCATCTGGCCGCCTTCAAAACCGGGACGGACGTTGCCGCTCTTGCGCGCCTTCTGTCCCTTGTGTCCACGGCCGCAGGTTTTGCCGGTGCCGCTGCCAATGCCACGACCAACACGCTTCGCTGCCTGCCGGTGTCCAGGCGCGGAACTCATCGTATTGAGTCGCATCGTTTGCTCGCTCATGGTCATGCACCTTCAACCTTCAACAGGTAATGGATCCTGTTGATCATTCCACGTATCGACGGCGTGTCCTGCACTTCGACCACATGGCCGATACGTCGCAGGCCAAGCCCCATGACGCAGGCACGGTGGCTCTTGAGCCGTCCTGCGGTGCTGCGCAGCAGCGTAACCTTCAACTTTTTTTCCTGGTTCGTCATCGCCTTGTCCCCTGAATTCAGCTGCTGATCTCGGCGAGAGTCTTGCCACGCTTGGCCGCTATTTCCTCGGGCGAACGCACCGAACTCAGCGCTGCGATAGTCGCGCGCACCACATTCACCGGGTTCGTGGAACCGTAGATCTTGGCCAGCACGTTCTCGACACCTGCAATTTCCAGCACTGCGCGCATCGCGCCACCGGCGATCACGCCAGTACCTTCCGAGGCAGGCTGCATATAGACCTTCGAGGCCCCATGTCCGCCTTTCACGGCGTACTGAATGGTTCCCCGGTCGAGCTCTACCTGGATCATGTTGCGACGTGCCGCATCCATGGCCTTCTGGATGGCAGCCGGCACTTCGCGGGCCTTGCCACGTCCGAAGCCAACCTTGCCCTTGCCGTCACCGACGACCGTCAGTGCAGTGAAGGCGAAAATACGTCCGCCCTTCACGACCTTGGCAACGCGATTGACCTGAACCAGCTTCTCCTTGAAGCCCTCGTTTCCGACCGAATCCTGCTTCTCGAACGCCATAATCGTACCCTAGAATTCCAATCCGCCTTCGCGCGCACCGTCGGCCAGAGCCTTGACACGCCCGTGATACCGGAAGCCGCCGCGGTCGAAGGCCACCTTCGTGATACCTGCCACCCTGGCACGCTCGGCAATCATTTTGCCAACCACGCCAGCCGCTTCCGAATTCCCCGTCTTCCCGCTGCGCAAATCCTTGTCCAGGGTAGACGCGCTTGCGAGCACCTGGTTTCCCTCGGGGGAGATGATCTGTGCATAGATATGACGCGGGGTCCGGTGCACGCTCAGACGGTATACGCCCAATTCGCGCATCTTTGCCCGACCGCGTCGCGCGCGGCGCAATCTCGCTGCCTGCTTATCGCTCATGACTGTGACCTACTTCTTCTTCGCTTCCTTGCGACGCACGTTTTCGTCCGCATAACGGACACCCTTGCCTTTGTAAGGCTCGGGCGGACGGAAAGAACGGATTTCCGCCGCCACCTGACCGAGCAACTGCTTGTCGGCACCCTTCAATACGATCTCGGTCTGTATCGGCGTTTCCGCACTGACACCTTCCGGCAGCTCGTACTCGATCGGATGCGAGAAACCGAGTGTCAGCGCCAGGGTTTTTCCCTTCGCCGCCGCGCGATACCCGACACCAATCAGCTGCAGCTTGCGCTCGAAACCACCGGTAACGCCTTTGACCATGTTGTCAACGAGTACGCGGGTCGTTCCGGCCAGGGCATCGGCAGCTGTCGCTGACGTGCGCGGGGCGAAACTCAGCTGGTCTCCATCCCGGGAGACCTCCACCGACTCGTGCACGGTCAGTTCCAGCGAACCCTTGCTCCCCTTGACCTTTACCGCACTGCCGCTCAACGTCACTTCGACGCCTTTTGGCACGACTACGGGGTTTTTTGCGACTCTGGACATGATTTCAATCCGCCGATAATTCCGTTACATCAAAATACTGTGCAGAGCACTTCGCCGCCGATACCCGCGGCACGGGCGGCGCGATCCGTCATCACGCCCTTGCTGGTCGAGATGATCGCAATGCCGAGGCCTCCGCGCACCTTCGGCAGCGCGTCCGTGCCGGCATAGCGGCGCAATCCCGAACGGCTCACCCGGCCGATCTCGGCGATCACCGGCTTGCCTTCGAAATACTTCAGGGTGATTTCCATGACGGGCTTCCCGTCTTCGGCGCTCACCTTGAAACCCGCCACGTAACCTTCGTCCTTGAGAACGCGTGCAATCGCGACCTTTTTGGTCGAAGACGGCATCCTGACCGTTGGCTTCGCACGCGCCTGGGCGTTGCGAATGCGGGTCAACATGTCCGCGATAGGATCCTGCATGCTCATTTCTATTCCACCTCGCGGTTTTTTTACCAGCTCGACTTGACCAGGCCCGGGATATCCCCGCGCATGGCCGCTTCGCGCAACTTGTTGCGACCAAGACCGAAACGACGATATACGCCGCGCGGCCTGCCGGTGATTTCGCAACGGGTGCGCTGACGCACAGGGCTCGAGTCACGCGGGAGTTTCTGCAATGCCGTCTGTGCTTCCCAACGCAGCTCGGCGACGAGCGTGGGGTTACGCGCCGCCGCTTTCAGTTCAGCGCGCTTTTTGGCGTACTTTGCCACCGTTCGTGCGCGCTTCTTTTCCCGCTCTACCATTGAAGTCTTGGCCATGGAAAACCCTTAACCCCTGAAAGGAAAATGGAACGCACGCAGCAGCGCGCGCGCTTCGTCATCGGTATTCGCCGTCGTGGATATCGAGATATCCATGCCGCGCAGCGCATCGATCTTGTCGTAATCGATCTCCGGAAAGATGATCTGCTCGGACACGCCCATCGAGAAGTTGCCACGGCCATCAAAGCTCTTGGCACTTATCCCGCGGAAGTCACGGATACGCGGAATCGCGATATCGATCAGACGCTCCAGGAATTCATACATGCGCTCGCGCCGCAACGTCACCTTGCAACCAACCGGCCAGCCCTCGCGGATCTTGAAACCGGCTATCGAATTGCGCGCCTTGGTGGCGACCGGACGCTGCCCGGAGATCAGCGTCATGTCGCCGATCGCGTTGTCCAGGATCTTTTTGTCCCCGACAGCCTCGCCCACGCCCATGTTCAGCGAGATCTTGGAAACCCGCGGCACCTGCATGATGCTGGTATAACCGAACTCGCTCATCAACCTGGGAACGATCTCGCTCTTGTACAACTCTTTGAATCTTGCCATTGCCATTACCCGTCGATGACTTCACCGGTGGAGCGAAACACCCGCACCTTGGTCTTGTCTTCCAGCACCTTGTAACCTACGCGATCCGCCTTGCCGGTCACCGGATTGACCAGCCCGACATTGGAAACATGCATTGATGCTTCCTTCTCGAGAATGCCACCCGCCGTGCCCAACTGCGGATTCGCCTTGGTGTGACGCTTGATCATGTTGATGCCCGACACAATGACGCGGTCATTGTCGAGCACGCGCACGATCTTGCCACGTTTGCCCTTGTCACGCCCGGTGATCACCACCACATCGTCGTCACGCTTGATCTTGCCCATTGCCTTGCCTCTTGCCCTTGCCGCCGCGCTCAAAGCACTTCGGGAGCCAACGAAATAATCCGCATAAACTTCTCGGTGCGCAATTCGCGCGTCACCGGCCCGAAGATGCGCGTGCCGATCGGTGCCATCTGGTTGTTCAGCAGAACAGCCGCGTTGTCGTCAAAGCGGATGATCGACCCGTCGGGACGACGCACGCCTTTGCGGGTCCGCACTACCACCGCGTTCATGACCTGGCCTTTCTTGACCCGGCCGCGCGGGATCGCGTCCTTGACCGTGACCTTGATCACGTCCCCCACGCGTGCATAGCGCCGATGCGATCCGCCCAGCACCTTGATGCACATCACACGGCGCGCGCCACTGTTGTCCGCTACATCCAGATACGATTCAGTCTGAATCATGGTCTACTCCAAACTTGCCGCGCGCGGCCTTTATATCCCCGAAACCGTCACGCATCCGCGCCAACGGAGCGCTCATCGATACTGACCAGCGCCCAGCTCTTGGTGCGCGACAGCGGACGCGTTTCACGGATCGTGACCAGGTCGCCCGCGCGACACTCGTTGTTCTCGTCGTGTGCATGCACTTTCGACGAGCGGGTCAGATATTTCCCGTACATCGGGTGCTTTACCCGGCGCTCCACCTTGATCGTGATCGTCTTGTCCATCTTGTCGCTCACCACTCTGCCGGTCAGCGTGCGGACCGCTTTCGTGCTCTCCCCGGTCATACTCACTTACCTGCCTTTTCCTTGAGGATGGTTTTTACCCGGGCGATGTCCCGACGTTGCGCCTTGATCAGGTGTGCCTGGCCGAGCTGGCCAGTGGCCTTCTGCAGCCGGAGCTTGAAGCGCGACTCGAGCAGGCGCAGCAACTCCTTGTTCAGGTCATCGACGGACCGGGCACGCATTTCTTTCACGTCCATCACATCACCGTCCTCTTCACGAACACCGTCGGTATCGGCAGTTTTGCTGCCGCCAGGGCCAGCGCCTCACGCGCCAGTTCCTCGCTTACCCCCTCGACCTCGTACAAGACCTTGCCCGGCTGGATCTGCGCCACCCAATACTCGACGCTTCCCTTGCCGCTTCCCATCCGCACTTCCAGCGGCTTCTTGGATATCGGCTTGTCGGGGAAAACGCGAATCCAGATCTTGCCACCGCGCTTGATGTGGCGCGTCATGGCTCGGCGCGCCGCCTCGATCTGCCGCGCCGTCAGGCGTCCACGCTCCGTGGTCTTCAGCCCGTACTCGCCGAAGCTCACTTTGCTGCCACGCTGCGCAAGGCCGCGATTGCGTCCCTTGAACTGTTTGCGAAATTTGGTCCGCTTTGGCTGTAACATCGCTACCTGCTCTCAGATTTTTGTCCGCAGTGGCTCTTACTTGGCCGCTGCCTGGGTTTCGCTACCCTTGCCAATGACTTCACCCTTGAAAACCCATACTTTCACGCCGATGATTCCATAGGTCGTGAGCGCCTCAAAGGTCGCGTAATCGATATCGGCGCGCAGGGTGTGCAACGGCACCCGCCCCTCGCGATACCACTCCGTACGTGCGATCTCGGTACCGCCAAGGCGGCCGCTGACCTGCACCTTCACGCCTTCGGCCCCGGCGCGCATCGCGCTCTGCACCACGCGCTTCATGGCGCGACGGAACATGATGCGCCGCTCCAGCTGCTGCGCCACGCCCTGGGCCAGCAACTTGGCATCGAGATCCGGCTTGCGCACCTCCTCGATGTTTATCTGCACCGGCACACCCATGCGCTGGGTCAGATCCTTGCGCAGGCGATCGACATCCTCGCCTTTCTTGCCGATCACGATGCCCGGACGCGCGGTATGCACGATGATGCGTGCGGTCTGCGCCAGGCGCTCGATCACCACGCGGCTGACCGATGCATTCTGCAGCCGTTTCTCGATATATTCGCGCGCCCTGATATCCGTGATCAGGTTCTTGGCGTAGCTCTTGCTGTCCGCATACCAAACCGAATTGTGCTTGCGAACAATACCGAGCCGGATGCCGGTCGGGTTAACTTTCTGACCCATCGTGTCTCCCGTTGTGCCTCAGTTGTCGGCAACCTTGACCGTGATATGGCAAGTACGCTTGCTGATGCGATCTGCGCGGCCCTTGGCGCGCGGCATGATTCGCTTCAGCGTGGTGCCCTCGTCCACGTATACCGAGCTCACTTTCAGCTCGTCGACATCCGCGCCTTCGTTGTGCTCGGCATTCGCAATCGCCGAATTCAACACCTTGCGCACCAATGCCGCAGCTTTCTTGGTGCTGAAACCCAGCGTATTCAGCGCCTCTTCAACCGGCTTGCCGCGAATCTGATCCGCAACCAATCGGGCTTTCTGCGCGGAAATCCGCGCGCCCTTGAGTCTTGCCATTACTTCCATCGTTGGCCCCTTGCCTACGCCTACTTCTTGGCCTTCTTGTCGCCGGCGTGCCCCTTGTAGGTGCGCGTCGCGGCGAATTCGCCCAGCTTGTGTCCGACCATTTCCTCGGACACGTGCACTGGCACGTGCTGACGCCCGTTGTGGACCGCAATCGTCAGCCCCACCATATCCGGTGCGATCATGGAACGGCGCGACCAGGTCTTGATCGGCCTCTTGTCGCTCTTGGCGACTGCCGTTTCGACCTTCTTTATCAAGTGAAGGTCGATGAACGGTCCTTTTTTCAGCGAACGTGGCACAGACTGAATCCTCTTGCTCTGTTTCCGGCTGTAAGGCCTGCCTTATTTCTTGCCGCGACGACGCACGATCATCGAGTCGGTGCGCTTGTTCGATCGCGTCTTGTATCCCTTGGTGGGCGTACCCCAGGGACTTACCGGATGACGTCCGCCGCTGGTGCGGCCTTCGCCGCCACCATGCGGGTGATCCACCGGGTTCATCGCCACACCGCGAACGGTGGGCCGGATGCCGCGCCAGCGCTTCGCGCCGGCCTTGCCCAACGAGCGCAGATTGTGCTCGGAGTTCGATACCTCGCCGATCGTGGCGCGACAATCGACCATGACCCGGCGCATTTCGCCGGAGCGCAAGCGCAGCGTCGCGTACTGACCCTCACGGGCAACCAGTTGCACACCGGCGCCGGCGCTGCGCGCGAGCTGCGCGCCTTTGCCAGGCTTCATTTCGATGCAATGCACCACGGAGCCCAGCGGGATGTTGCGCAGCGGCAAGGTGTTGCCTTCCTTGATCGGTGCAGTCTCGCCGGACACCACTTCATCACCGGCCTTGAGATTGCGCGAGGCAATCACATAGCGACGCTCTCCATCGCGATACAGTATCAGTGCAATGTGCGCGGTGCGGTTCGGATCGTATTCCAGCCGCTCGACAGTCGCCGGAATGCCGTCCTTGTCACGCTTGAAATCCACCATGCGGTAATGCTGACGATGCCCGCCACCCTGGTGACGCGTGGTTATCCGCCCCGAACTGTTGCGTCCACCGTGCCGGGACTGCTGCTCAAGCAGTGCCTTGTGCGGCTCACCCTTGTGCAGGCCCTTGTTGACGACCTGAACGACGAATCGCCTGCCTGGCGAAGTCGGCTTTTTCTTTACGACTGCCATCGTCCCTGCCCCCGTTAATCCGTAACCGTGAAATCGATATCATGACCGGATTCGAGGCGGACATACGCCTTTTTCCAGTCGGAGCGCCGCGCAGCGCCGAACCGATTCATCTTGACCTTGCCCTTGACGTTCAGCACCTGGACGTTGGCCACCTTGACCTTGAACAGCTTCTCGACGGCGCGCCGGATCTCCAGCTTGCTCGCGTCCGGTGCCACCCGGAAGGTGTACTGGTTGTTCATCTCGGTGGCAATCGCGGTCTTTTCCGAGACATGCGGCCCCAGCAGAACGCTGAATACTCTTTCCTGATTCATCCCAGCATCTCCTCGAACTTGCGCAATGCCGGCACCGTGACAACGACCTTCTCATAGGTCACGAGACTGACCGGATCCACACCCGCCACATCCCGCACATCCACGTGCGGGATATTGCGTGCAGCCAGGTACAGGTTGCGATCCACCTCGTCGGAGACAATCAGCACATTCTGAAACGCGAAATCGGCGAGACGCTGTGCAAGCAGCTTCGTTTTCGGCTGCTCGAGCCCCATGGACTCGACCACCACCAGGCGCTGCTGGCGTGCCAGCTCCGAAAGAATCGAGCGCATCGCCGCGCGGTACATTTTGCGGTTCAGCTTCTGCGAGTGGTCCTGCGGCTGCGCGGCAAAGGTCACGCCACCGGAGCGCCACAGCGGACTGCGGATGCTGCCTGCCCGTGCGCGACCCGAACCCTTCTGTTTGAAAGGCTTGCGACCGCCACCACGAACCTCGGACCGGGTCTTCTGCGCACGCGTGCCCTGACGCCCGCCAGCCATATAAGCCACGACCGCCTGATGCACCAGGTCTTCGTTGAACTCCCGGGCAAAGGTCACATCGGAAACCTGCACGGTTCCCGTCGACGCATTCCCTGGACCTGTGATACTCAATTCCATGCTTATACCCTCAGGCTTTCTCGGCCGGACGCACAATGACGTCGGCTCCCGGCGCGCCGGGGATGGACCCTTTGATGAGCAGCAAATTGCGCTCGGCATCGACCCGCACCACTTCGAGCGTCTGGATCGTCACCCGCTCGTCGCCCATGTGGCCTGCCATCTTCTTGCCTTTGAATACACGGCCAGGAGACTGGTTTTGGCCGATGGAACCCGGCGCGCGATGCGAACGCGAGTTACCATGGGTAGCATCCTGCATGCTGAAATTCCAGCGCTTGATAACGCCCTGGAATCCCTTGCCCCTGGACCGCCCGGTGACGTCGACTTTCTGCCCTGCCTCGAAGGAGGTGACCGTGATTTCGGACCCAACCAGCGGCGACTCCGTTCCGTCAGCGAGGCGCAACTCCCACAGTCCGCGCCCGGCGGCGACACCGGCCTTGCTGAAATGACCCGCTTCGGGCTTGCTGATCCGCGAAGCCTTGCGCTCGCCCACGGTCACCTGGACCGCGCTGTAGCCATCAAGCTCGGAAGTTTTGACTTGCGTGACGCGATTGGGCGTGGCTTCGACTACCGTGACGGGTATCGATACGCCGTCAGCGGTGAATATACGGGTCATACCGGTCTTGCGACCGACAATGCCAATAGTCATTTTGTCATCCTCTCAGTGTACGGGGCTGAACCCTCTATGGCCGCACGCTGGCGTGCGTTACACCGGGAAATTGCGGCGGAAATTCCGTCACAACCTCCCGTGGTCCCGGCGATCTCAGCCGAGACTGATCTGCACTTCCACTCCGGCAGCCAGATCAAGCTTCATCAGCGCATCAACGGTTTTTTCCGTTGGCTCCACAATGTCGAGAACTCGCTTGTGAGTGCGGATCTCGTACTGGTCACGCGCATCCTTGTTGGCATGCGGTGAAATCAAAATGGTGAACTTCTCCTTGCGCGTGGGCAGCGGGATCGGTCCGCGTACCTGGGCACCCGTGCGCTTTGCCGTCTCGACGATTTCCTGTGCGGAAATATCGATCAGGCGATGGTCAAAGGCTTTCAGTCGAATCCGTATCCGTTGATTTTGCATCTGACCACTGCACTCCGGTTCAGGTCTGCCGGCCTCATTTCAAAGGCCCGCGAAAAAGAAGCGGAATTCTATTTTTCCCCGATCCGCATGTCAATCAAATCATCCCGGGGGCAACTGGAAATTCCAACTATTCACGTCGCACTGCCGGTCTTTGAAACAAAAGGGCCGGTGACGCCGGCCCTTTTTCCGATCCAGCCTTCGAGCTCGCTCATCAAGCGAGCCGGAAGGCGCGACTGCCCCGCTCACTCGATGATTTTTGCCACTACACCGGCCCCTACCGTGCGTCCGCCCTCACGGATCGCAAAGCGCAGCCCCTCCTCCATCGCAATCGGCACGATCAGCGTGACCGTCATCTGCAGATTGTCACCCGGCATCACCATCTCGACACCTTCCGGCATCTCGCAGGCCCCCGTCACGTCCGTCGTACGAAAATAAAACTGCGGACGGTATCCCTTGAAGAACGGCGTGTGCCGCCCCCCCTCATCCTTGCTCAGCACGTACACTTCCGCCTGGAACTTCGTGTGCGGCGTGATGGAGCCCGGCTTCGCCAGCACCTGGCCACGCTCCACATCATCGCGCTTCGTGCCCCGCAGCAACACGCCCACGTTCTCCCCCGCGCGACCCTCGTCCAGCAGCTTGCGGAACATCTCCACACCCGTGCACGTCGTCTTCGTCGTCGCCTTCATGCCGACGATCTCGATCTCCTCGCCAATCTTGACCACGCCGCGCTCCACGCGACCCGTCACCACCGTCCCCCGGCCCGATATCGAGAACACATCCTCGATCGGCATCAGAAACGGCAAATCCACCGCACGCTGCGGCTCCGGAATGTACGTATCCAGCGTCTCCACCAGCTTGCGCACCGCGCTCGTACCCATCCCGTTGTCATCCTTGCCTTCCAGCGCCATCAGCGCCGAGCCCGTGATGATCGGCGTGTCGTCGCCCGGAAACTCGTACTTGTCCAGCAACTCGCGGACTTCCATCTCCACCAGCTCCAGCAGTTCGGCGTCGTCAACCATGTCCGCCTTGTTCAGAAACACCACGATGAACGGCACACCCACCTGCCGGCTCAACAATATGTGCTCGCGCGTCTGCGGCATCGGGCCATCGGCCGCCGAGCACACCAGAATCGCTCCATCCATCTGCGCCGCTCCCGTGATCATGTTCTTCACATAATCCGCGTGACCCGGGCAGTCAACGTGCGCGTAGTGACGCAACTGGCTCTCGTACTCCACGTGCGAGGTCGCAATCGTGATCCCCCGCTCGCGCTCCTCCGGGGCGTTGTCGATCTGGTCGAACGCCCGCATCTCTCCACCCCACGTCTCCGCGCATACCCGCGTCAACGCCGCCGTCAGCGTCGTCTTACCATGATCAACGTGACCGATCGTGCCCACGTTGACGTGCGGCTTCTTGCGCTCAAACTTTCCCTTGGCCATTGCTCTCTACCTCGACTTTTGATTCAACGGGATGCTTCAGGTCTTGCTCTTGGCGATGATGCCTTCGGCGATGTTGTTCGGCGTTTCCGCGTACTTCTTGAACTCCATCGTGTAGGTGGCACGACCCTGGGTGGCCGAGCGCAGATCGGTCGCGTAACCGAACATCTCGGACAACGGAACTTCGGCCGTGATGACCTTGCCGGAAGAGCTGTCATCCATGCCCTGGATCATGCCACGGCGACGGTTGAGATCGCCGATCACATCGCCCATATAATCTTCCGGCGTAACCACCTCAACGGCCATGATGGGTTCGAGCAGTACCGGATCGGCTTTCTTGGCGCCGTCCTTTACCGCCATCGAACCGGCAATCTTGAACGCCATTTCGTTGGAGTCGACTTCGTGGAAGGAGCCGTCAAAAATGGTCACCTTCATCGCGAGCAGCGGATAACCGGCAATCACGCCGTTCTTCAACTGCTCACGCACGCCCTTGTCGACAGCGGGGATGTATTCCTTGGGTACCGTACCCCCGACAACCTCGTTGTGAAATTCGTATTCCGAATCCGCCGGCAGTGGCTCGAGACGCAGCCAAACGTGACCGTATTGTCCGCGACCGCCCGACTGGCGCACGAATTTGCCTTCCACCTCAACGCTCTTGCGGATGGTTTCACGGTAGGCCACCTGCGGCTTGCCCACGTTCGCTTCGACGTTGAATTCGCGTCTCATCCGGTCGACGATGATCTCCAGATGCAACTCGCCCATGCCGGAGATAATCGTCTGGCTGGATTCCTCGTCGGTATGCACCCGGAAAGAAGGATCTTCCTGCGCGAGCTTGCTGAGTGCAATGCCCATTTTTTCCTGATCGACCTTGGTCTTTGGCTCCACTGCGACCGAGATCACCGGCTCCGGGAACTCCATGCGCTCCAGGGTGATTTTCCTGTCTATCGAACACAGCGTGTCGCCGGTCGACACGTCTTTCAGGCCGATAGCTGCCGCAATATCACCGGCCAGCACTTCCTTGATTTCGCTGCGCTGGTTGGCGTGCATCTGCACCATCCGCCCGACACGCTCCTTGCGGTCCTTCACCGTGTTGTAGACGCCCGATCCACTCTCCAGGACGCCGGAATAGACCCGGAAAAACGTCAGGGTACCCACGAACGGGTCAGTCGCGATCTTGAATGCCAGGGCGGCAAACGGCGCCTTGTCATCCGCCGGGCAATTGACCGCCGTGCCATCCTCGAGGATACCCTCGATCGGCTTGACCTCTGTGGGCGCGGGCAGGTAGTCGATTACCGCGTCCAGCATCGCCTGGACGCCCTTGTTCTTGAACGCCGAGCCACCGAGCACCGGTACGATTTCACTGCGGATCGTGCGCGTGCGCAAGCCCCACTTGATCTCTTCCTCGGTGAGCGGCGTACCTTCAAGGTATTTTTCCATCAACTCATCCGACGCTTCCGCCGCGGCCTCGACCAGACCCTCGTGCAACTTGGCACACTCATCGGCCATGCTCGCCGGGATGGACCCATACTCAAAGCTGAGGCCCTGGTCTGCCTCATTCCAGATGATCGCCTTCATTTTCACCAGGTCGACCACGCCGCTGAAGCCTTCTTCCGCGCCGATCGTCATCTGGATAGGCACGGCATTGGCGCCCAGGCGGTCCCTGACCTGGTTGACCACGCGCATGAAGTCCGCGCCGGCGCGATCCATCTTGTTGACAAAAATCACCCGCGGCACCGCGTACTTGTTGGCCTGGCGCCAGACCGTTTCGGTTTGCGGCTGTACGCCCGAACACCCGCACAGCACAACGACCGCGGCATCGAGAACCCGCAGCGAACGCTCCACCTCGATGGTGAAATCGACGTGCCCGGGTGTGTCGATGATATTGATCCGATGCTCGTCGAACTGACGGTTCATGCCAAACCAGAAACAAGTGGTGGCAGCCGAGGTGATCGTAATGCCGCGCTCCTGTTCCTGCGCCATCCAGTCCATGGTGGCGGCGCCATCGTGCACCTCACCGAGTTTGTGCGATACGCCGGTGTAGAACAGCACGCGCTCGGTTGTGGTGGTCTTGCCCGCGTCGATATGCGCGACAATGCCGATATTGCGATAGCGTTTGATAGGTGTCTTGCGAGCCACGTCAGTACCTCAAGTTCATGTATGCCGCTGAATGTCAGAAGCGGTAATGCGAGAACGCCTTGTTGGCCTCTGCCATCCGGTGCGTGTCTTCCCGCTTCTTGACCGCAGCGCCACGGCCCTGACAGGCATCGATCAATTCGCCCGCAAGCCGCTGCGGCATGGATTTCTCACCACGCGCACGCGCGTAATCGACCAGCCAGCGCATAGCCAGCGCCTGCTGGCGCGATACCCGGACCTCAACGGGAACCTGGTAGGTCGCACCACCCACGCGTCGCGACTTCACCTCGACCATCGGCGCGACATTGGCCAGCGCCTCCTCGAACACGCTGACCGGGTCGCGCTTCATGCGCTCCTCGACCATTTCGAGCGCGCCGTAAACGATCCGCTCGGCGAGCGACTTCTTGCCGCTGATCATGACGTGATTCATGAATTTGGCGAGAGTGACACTGCCGAATTTGGGATCGGGCAGGATGTCACGCTTTGCAGCTACGCGTCTTCTTGGCATTTCACACCTCTCGGTTCTTCAGGCTTACCGGGACTGCCTTCAGCGTTTCATCGCTGTGGGCCCGACCTTACTTCACTATGGAAAGCTGCCCGCAAGGGCAGCGGAAAATCAGGACTTCGGCCGTTTTGCTCCGTACTTCGAGCGGCGCTGGCGACGACCGCTCACACCAGCCGTGTCCAGGGTTCCGCGGACAGTGTGATAACGCACACCCGGCAGATCCTTTACCCGGCCACCGCGAATCAGCACAACACTGTGCTCCTGAAGGTTATGGCCTTCACCGCCGATATAGGAAGTCACTTCGAAGCCGCTGGTCAATCTCACCCTGCACACCTTGCGCAGCGCGGAGTTCGGCTTTTTCGGCGTCGTCGTGTAAACGCGCGTGCACACACCGCGTCGCTGCGGACAGCCCTGCAGCGCCGGCACGTTGCTTTTCTCGACCTTGCGCTGCCTCGGCTTGCGAACCAGCTGATTGATCGTCGCCATTTAATACTCCGATAAAGGTCTGCGCCCCGATTATGGGGGACGCATGAATAATTGTGGTCTCCATACCACCGCTCGCTGATGTCGATGTCGCGTCATCACCAGCCGTTTTTGCGGAGGCGGAATTCTAAAGATGCTTCGAGGGAGCGTCAATACAGGCAACCGGGGGATACCCCGGCGCCTTGAATATTACCGTCACCTGTCTTCGGTGCTCAGCGCCTCCGTCAGTGCCGCTTCCACTTCACTTGCCGTGGCCGTGGTCTCGCCAAGCGCTTCCTTGGCGCGTCGACGGCGGCGCTCGGCATGGTAGGCGAAGCCCGTTCCGGCCGGAATCAGGCGACCGACCACGACGTTCTCCTTGAGGCCGCGCAGGAAGTCACGCTTGCCCGTCACAGCTGCCTCGGTCAGCACCCGGGTCGTCTCCTGGAACGACGCGGCCGATATAAACGATTCCGTAGCCAGGGACGCCTTGGTGATACCGAGCAAAACCCTCTCGTAGGTCGCCCCTACCAGGGAGTTCTCGGCAAGCATCTCGTTCTCCTCGAGAACACGGTTGTATTCGGCCTGCTCACCCTTGATGAAAGAGGAGTCGCCGTTTGCCGTGATCTCGACCTTGCGCAACATCTGGCGCACGATCACTTCGATATGCTTGTCATTGATGCGCACGCCCTGCAGACGATAGACATCCTGGATTTCGGTGACGATATATTTCGCCAGCGCTTCGACACCCTTGAGACGCAGGATATCGTGCGGCGCCGGCGGCCCTTCCGACACGACTTCGCCCTTGGCCACGTTTTCGCCTTCGAATACCGTCAGCACGCGCCATTTCGGAATCAGGGTTTCGTAGTGACTGCTGCCGTCCTCGAGCACCTTGCCGTCGGTCGGCGTGATCACCAGGCGCCGCTTGCCTTTGGTTTCCTTGCCAAAGCTGATCGTGCCCGAAATCTCGGCAAGTATCGCGGGCTCCTTGGGCTTGCGCGCCTCGAACAGATCCGCCACCCGCGGCAGACCGCCGGTGATGTCCTTGGTACCGCCGGATTCCTGCGGAATACGCGCAATCACGTCTCCGACATCGACCTTCTCCCCATCCTCGCGGTTGACCAGCGACTTGGCAGGCAGGAAGTAATGCGCCGGCATGTTGGTACCCGGCAGACAGATTTCCTTGCCCTTGGCATCCACCAGCGCGACCGCTGCCCGGATATCCTTGCCAGCCGCCGGGCGCTCGGAGGAGTCCAGCACCGAGATATTGGACAACCCGGTCAGTTCGTCGGTCTGACGGTTGACACTGATGCCTTCTTCCATGCCTTCGAAGCGGATCTTGCCCGCCACTTCGGTAATGATCGGGTGCGTATGCGGATCCCAGGATGCCACGATCTGGCGAGCCTTGACGGCATCGCCGTCATGTACCGTAAGCACCGCACCATAGGGCAGACGGTAGCGTTCCCGCTCCCGGCCACCCGCGTCGAGTACCGAGAGTTCGCCCGAACGCGAGACTGCCACGAGCTTGCCGGTCTTCTGTTCGACCGTTCGCAGATTGTGGAGTCGTACGCTGCCGTCGGACTTGACCTGGATATTGTCCGCGGCCGTGGCGCGCGAAGCCGCACCACCGATGTGGAACGTCCGCATGGTGAGCTGGGTGCCTGGCTCGCCGATCGATTGGGCTGCTACAACCCCTATCGCTTCCCCGATGTTGGTCTGATGGCCACGCGCCAGGTCACGGCCATAGCACATGGTACATATGCCGTAGCGCGTTTCACAGGTGATCGGCGAACGTACAGTGAGCTCATCGACACCCAGCTTTTCCAGGCGCTCGATCCAGCTTTCATCAAGCATGGTGCCGGCGGGAACCGCCACGTCGTCATCACCCGGACGAGGTACATCGCGGGCAACGACACGCCCCAGCACCCGGTCTCCCAGCGCTTCGATAACGTCGCCGCCCTCGATTACCGGCGTCATGAGCAACCCTTCGGAGGTGCCGCAATCCACTTCGGTGATCACCAGATCCTGCGCCACGTCCACCAGACGGCGGGTGAGGTAACCCGAGTTGGCGGTCTTCAGTGCCGTATCCGCCAGGCCCTTGCGTGCGCCGTGTGTCGAAATGAAGTACTGCAGGACGTTCAGTCCCTCGCGGAAGTTTGCCGTGATCGGGGTCTCGATGATCGAGCCGTCGGGCTTGGCCATCAGGCCACGCATGCCGGCCAGCTGACGGATCTGCGCGGGCGAGCCCCGTGCGCCGGAATCCGCATACATGAACACCGAGTTGAAGGAGTCCTGCTGCTCTTTCTTGCCCTGGCTGTTGATGACGTCTTCCTTGCTGATGCCCTCCATCATCGCCTTGGCTACCAGGTCGTTCGCCCTGGACCAGATATCGATGACCTTGTTGTATTTCTCGCCCTGGGTAACCAGGCCGGAGGCGTACTGCGACTCGATTTCCTTTACTTCCTCGTCGGCTTCCCGGATGATCTCCGCCTTTTTCTCGGGGATCACGAAATCATTGACGCCAATGGACGCGCCCGAGCGAGTCGAATATTCGAAGCCGGTGTACATCAGCTGATCGGCAAAAATAACCGTCTGCTTCAGACCCACGGTGCGATAGCAATGGTTGATCAGTCTTGAAATCGACTTCTTGGTCATCGGCCTGTTGACCAGGTCAAAGGCCAGCCCGTCGGGCACGATTTCAAACAGCATCACCCGCCCGACCGTGGTGTCGACGCGCCGCGCCGGTATCGGTCGCAATGCTCCTCTCTCGTCAAACAGCTTCTCGCGCACGCGAACCGCAATTCGTGTGTGCAGATCCACCTGGCCGGAACCATAGGCGCGCAACACCTCATCAACGTCCGCGAATGCGCGGCGCTCGCCGTTCGGACCGATCCGCTCGCCTTTGGCACCTATGCGTTCGCGGGTCATGTAATAAAGGCCCAGCACAACGTCCTGCGACGGCACGATGATCGGTTCGCCGTTGGCCGGTGACAGGATGTTGTTGCTCGACATCATCAGCGCACGCGCCTCGAGCTGAGCCTCGATCGTCAATGGTATGTGCACGGCCATCTGATCGCCGTCGAAGTCCGCGTTGTAGGCGGCGCACACCAGCGGGTGCAGCTGGATGGCCTTGCCTTCGATCAGTACCGGCTCGAACGCCTGGATACCAAGCCGGTGCAGGGTCGGGGCACGGTTCAGCAGCACGGGATGCTCGCGGATGACCTCCGCGAGAATATCCCATACCTCTGCCGGCTCGCGTTCGACCATTTTCTTGGCCGCCTTGATCGTAGTGGCAAGGCCACGCGCCTCGAGCTTGCCGAATATGAACGGCTTGAACAGTTCGAGCGCCATCTTCTTCGGCAAACCGCACTGGTGAAGCTTGAGCGTCGGACCCACCACGATGACGGATCGCCCGGAATAATCCACGCGCTTGCCGAGCAGGTTCTGACGGAACCGGCCCTGCTTGCCCTTGATCATGTCCGCCAGCGACTTCAGTGGCCGCTTGTTGGTACCCGTGATGGCGCGCCCGCGGCGACCGTTGTCGAGCAACGCATCCACCGCTTCCTGCAGCATCCGCTTCTCGTTGCGCACGATGATATCCGGCGCGCTCAGATCGAGCAGGCGCTTGAGGCGGTTATTGCGGTTGATCACGCGGCGGTACAGGTCGTTCAGATCCGAAGTCGCAAAGCGTCCGCCATCGAGCGGCACCAGCGGGCGCAGATCGGGCGGTAGCACCGGCAGTGCGTTGAGCACCATCCACTGCGGCTTGTTGCCCGACTGGTGGAACGCCTCGAGCAGTTTCAGCCGCTTGGACAGCTTCTTGATCTTGGTTTCGGAGGTCGTCTGCGGCAGTTCTTCGCGCAAGCGGGCTATTTCCGATTCGAGCTCGATGTCCGCGATGAACTGCTGAATCGCCTCGGCACCCATTTTGGCGGTGAATTCGTCGCCAAACTCTTCCAGCGACTCGTAGTACTGCTCGTCGTTCAGCAGCTGACCGCGCTCCAGTGTGGTCATGCCGGGATCGATGACCATATACGATTCGAAATAGAGCACGCGCTCGATATCGCGCAGCGTCATGTCGAGCAGCAGGCCAATTCGCGAAGGCAGAGATTTCAGAAACCAGATATGCGCCACCGGAGAGGCCAGCTCGATATGCGCCATGCGCTCGCGGCGCACCTTCGCCAGCGCCACCTCTACGCCGCACTTCTCGCAGACCACGCCGCGGTGCTTGAGTCGCTTGTACTTGCCGCACAGGCACTCATAGTCCTTCACCGGCCCGAAGATCTTGGCGCAGAACAGGCCATCGCGCTCGGGCTTGAACGTGCGGTAATTGATGGTCTCCGGCTTCTTGACCTCGCCATAGGACCAGGAGCGGATCATTTCCGGCGAGGCGAGACCGATGCGGATCGCATCGAATTCCTCGGTCGTCGCCTGCGCTTTCATAAGATTCAGTAGGTCTTTCAAGGCCCTTCCTCCGCGTATTGCTGTCTGGCTTCGGCGTTAATCGGTCTCTAGCTCGATATCGATGCCGAGCGAGCGGATTTCCTTGACGAGCACGTTGAAGGATTCCGGCATTCCCGGCTCCATACGATGGTCGCCATCAACGATATTCTTGTACATCCGCGTGCGCCCGTTCACATCGTCCGACTTGACGGTGAGCATTTCCTGCAGCGTATACGCAGCGCCATACGCCTCCAGTGCCCAGACTTCCATCTCTCCGAAACGCTGTCCGCCAAACTGCGCCTTGCCGCCCAGGGGTTGCTGCGTCACCAGGCTGTAGGATCCGGTGGAACGCGCGTGCATCTTGTCATCAACGAGGTGATTGAGCTTGAGCACGTACATATAACCGACCGTCACGGGACGCTCGAAACGCTCGCCGGTACGCCCATCGTGCAGGTACATCTGCCCGGTCTCGGGCTGCCCGGCGAGGGTCAGCAGCGCCTTGATTTCATCTTCCGCAGCACCGTCGAATACCGGGGTCGCCATCGGAACGCCCGCGCGCAGGTTTTCCGCCAGCTCGAGAACCTCACGATCGCTCAGCGACTTCAGATCAACCTGCTGACCGCCGCCCGTACTGTAGATCTCGTCAAGGAAACGTCGGATCTCGATTACCTTGCGCTGCTCCCGGAGCATTTCGTCGATCTTCTGCCCGAGCCCTTTGGCCGCGAGCCCGAGGTGTGCCTCGAGGATCTGGCCCACGTTCATCCGCGAAGGTACGCCGAGCGGGTTCAGCACGATGTCCACCGGCACTCCCGACTCGTCATGCGGCATATCCTCCTCGGGCATGATCACCGAGATCACGCCTTTGTTGCCGTGACGGCCCGCCATCTTGTCACCCGGCTGCACGCGCCGCTTGACTGCAAGATATACCTTGACGATTTTCAGCACGCCGGGCGCAAGGTCGTCACCACTCTGGAGCTTGCGCTTCTTTTCGTCGAAACGACGCTCGATATCCTGGCTACGCTCCTCGAGATTGCTCTCCGCGGATTCGATCTGCGCATTGAGCTCCTCGCTGGCCATACGCAGCTTGAACCATTGTTCGTGCTCGAGTGCATCGAGATGCTCGACCGTCAGCACCGCATCCTTTTTCAGACCCGGCCCGCTGACAACCTTGTTGCCCGCCAGCTGGTTGCGCAGACGTGCCAGCGTTGCGTTCTCCACGATACGGTATTCGTCTTTCAGATCCTTGCGGAACTGGTCGAGCTGCGATTTTTCGATCTGCAGCGCGCGCGGGTCGCGTGACAGGCCTTCGCGCGTGAACACCTGCACATCGATGACCGTACCCTTGGTCCCGGACGGCACGCGCAGCGAGGTGTCTTTCACATCGGAGGCTTTTTCGCCAAAGATAGCCCGCAGCAGTTTCTCTTCCGGTGTCAGCTGCGTTTCGCCCTTCGGTGTCACCTTGCCTACCAGGATGTCGCCCGCATTGACCTCGGCGCCGATATAGACGATGCCCGATTCGTCGAGTTTCGCCAGTGCGCCTTCACCAACGTTGGGTATATCGGCGGTGATTTCCTCCGGTCCCAGCTTGGTATCGCGCGCAACGCAGCTGAGTTCCTGGATGTGGATCGTCGTGAAGCGATCTTCGCGCACCACTCGCTCGGAGATGAGAATGGAATCCTCGAAGTTGTAGCCATTCCACGGCATGAACGCGATGCGCATGTTCTGGCCGAGCGCCAGTTCGCCCAGATCAACCGATGGCCCGTCCGCCAGGATATCGTCGCGAGCAACGATGTCCCCCTGACGTACCACCGGACGCTGGTTGATGCAGGTGTTCTGGTTGGAGCGCGTGTACTTGGTGAGGTTGTAGATATCCACACCCACTTCGCCGCTGCCGATTTCAGACTCCTTGACCCGCACCACGATGCGGCCTGCATCCACACTCTCGATCTCGCCGCCGCGCCGCGCGACCACGCAAACGCCGGAATCGCGCGCCACGAGACGCTCGATGCCCGTGCCTACCAGCGGCTTTTCCGTCCGCAGGGTCGGGACCGCCTGGCGCTGCATGTTCGAACCCATCAGAGCACGGTTTGCGTCATCGTGCTCGAGGAACGGTATCAGCGAGGCGGCCACCGAAACCACCTGCTTCGGCGATACGTCCATGTAATCGACACGATCGGGGGGCATGACAGTGAATTCGTTCTGGTGACGAACCGCAACCAGGTCATCCACCAGCTTGCGATTCCTGTCGACGGCTGCAGACGCCTGCGCAATGACGTGCTCGGCCTCGTTGATCGCCGACAGATACTCGATTTCATCCGTTACCTTGCAATCGACCACTTTGCGATACGGTGACTCCAGAAACCCGTAGCGGTTGGTGCGTGCAAATGTCGCCAGCGAGTTGATCAGCCCTATGTTCGGGCCTTCCGGCGTCTCGATCGGGCATACGCGACCATAATGCGTCGGATGCACGTCACGGACTTCAAACCCCGCGCGCTCGCGGGTAAGACCACCCGGTCCCAGCGCCGATACGCGACGCTTGTGCGTCACCTCCGACAACGGGTTGTTCTGATCCATGAACTGGGACAACTGGCTCGAGCCAAAAAACTCCTTGATCGCCGCAGCCACCGGCTTCGCATTGATCAGGTCCTGAGGCATCAAGGCTTCCGATTCCGCGAGATTCAATCGCTCCTTGACCGCTCGCTCCACACGTACCAAGCCCACGCGGAACTGGTTTTCGGCCATCTCACCAACCGAGCGCACGCGGCGGTTACCGAGGTGATCGATGTCATCTACCACACCCTTGCCGTTGCGGATCGCGATCAGTGCCTTGAGGACTTCCACGATATCCTCGCGGCTCAAGACACCCGAGCCCTCGACCTCTTCGCGTCCGAGACGCCGATTGAACTTCATGCGCCCGACCTCGGACAGATCGTAGCGATCCGCCGAGAAGAACAGGTTGTTGAACAGGTTTTCCGCCGACTCCTTGGTCGGGGGCTCTCCCGGACGCATCATGCGGTAAATCTCCACCAGCGCCTCGAGCGGAGTACGCGTCGGGTCAGAGCGAAGCGTTTCGGACACAAACGGCCCGCAATCCAGCTCGTTCGTATAGATCGTCTCGATGCGAACCACGCCTTTCGCCGCCAGGCGGCCCATGAGATCCGCGGTGATTTCGCTGTTGCAGTCGGCAAGCACTTCGCCGGTTTCAGTGTCCACGATGTCGCGGGCCAGGGAGCGTCCGACAAGATACTCCGGGGGAACCGGAAGCGTATCGAGCTTCGCCTTTTCCATCAACCGGATGTGACGGGCCGTGACACGGCGTCCGCGCTCGACGATGACATTGCCTTTTTCGTCGAGGATATCGAATGCCGCAACCTCGCCCCGCAGCCTTTCGGCCACCAGTTCAAGCACCCAGTTCCCGTTCTTGTCGGCGTTGAAAACGTTCGTGTCATAGAACATCTCGAGCACTTCCTGTGCCCCATAGCCAAGCGCGCGCAACAGGATCGTCGCCGGAAGCTTGCGGCGACGGTCAATTCGCACAAACACCAGGTCTTTCGGGTCGAACTCGAAGTCCAGCCACGAGCCGCGGTAAGGGATGATGCGCGCGGAGTAAAGCAGCTTGCCGGACGAATGGGTCTTGCCCTTGTCATGATCGAAAAACACACCCGGCGAACGGTGCAGCTGCGATACGACAACCCGCTCGGTGCCGTTGATGACGAACGTTCCGTTCTCCGTCATCAGCGGGATTTCTCCCATGTAAACTTCCTGTTCCTTGATGTCCTTGATACTGCGGGCAGAGGACTCCCGGTCATATATGATGAGGCGCACCCGCACGCGCAGCGGAACCGCATACGTGGCTCCGCGAAGCTGGCACTCCTTCACATCGAAGACCGGGTTGCCGAGCGTGTAATCCACGTACTCGAGCGCGGCATTGCCGGAATAGCTGACGATCGGAAACACGGAGCGGAACGCCCCGTGCAGCCCGCTCTCCTCGCGCGCGGAAGGATGCACATCCGTCTGCGTGAACTGCTTGTAGGAATCGCGCTGGATGGCCAGCAGGAACGGGACCTCCATTCCCTCGGGCAGTTTCAGTTTTCCGAAATCCTTGCGGATCCGCTTTCTCTCGGTGTAGGAGTAAGACATCAGTTTTCCTCAGCTATTTGCCCGAGTCGTCGGTTGCATTCAACAGGCTCTTGAAAGGCGATCGTGCCTTTCAGCAACCCGCCGGAAACGGCGAAAAGGCCGGGGGCAGAACCCCCGGCCGCACGCATCGCCACAAAGTGGAAATGCAGGCCACTCTTTTCAAACTCACTTGAGCTCGACGGTCGCGCCTGCTTCTTCCAGTTGCTTCTTGGCATCTTCCGCGTCTGCCTTGCTCACGCCTTCCTTTACGGTTGAGGGCGCGCCATCGACCAGATCCTTCGCTTCTTTCAGGCCGAGCCCGGTCAGTGCGCGAACAACCTTGATCACGTTGACTTTCTTTTCGCCGGTTTCCTTGAGGACCACATCGAATTCGGTCTGCTCCTCTTCAGGTGCTGCAGCTGCTGCCGCAGCGGCAGGCGCAGCGGCAACGGCTGCCGCTGCGGAAACGCCGAATTTCTCTTCCATTGCGGAAATGAGCTCAACAACGTCCATCACGCTCATCGCAGCAATTGCATTCAGAATGTCATCTTTGGACAGTGCCATGACTTGTCACTCCTGGTTGATTGTCAAATGTCGAAAAAGCCAAATCCCATCCGCTATGCGGCTTGCTTCTGATCCCGGACCGCAGCCAGGGTACGGACAAACTTGCCCGGCACCTCGTTGATCGTCCGCACGAGCTTGGCTACCGGTGCTTGCATGACACTCATGAGCATCGATATCGCCTGATCGCGCGTCGGCAGCGACGCCAGAGCGTCGATCTGCCCAGGTCCCATCAGCCGGCCACTTACCGCCAATGCCTTGATTTCAAAGGCTTCTACCTGCTTGGCAAAATCCTTGAAAAGACGTGCCGCTGCACCCGGGTCCTCCATCGAGAACGCGAGAAGCGTGGGTCCCACCAGCGCCGGCACAATACATTCGAAGTCAGAGCCTTCGACCGCACGCCTCGCAAGGGTGTTGCGGACTACCCGCACCGTGACCCTGTTTGCGCGCGCCTGTTTGCGCAGTTCTGTGAGATTTGCCACGCTGACGCCACGTGCGTCAGCAATCACAACGGACAGAGCATTGGTGGCGGTCTCTTTGACTTCAGCAACGATCGCTTTCTTGTCTTCGAGTCCTAGTGCCACTGGAGTTACTCCTGTGAAGCCGGCTGGACGCCGGCGTTTACTTTCACTGCAAATCGGCTGGGGCCGTTCTGCAGCACGCTTTCGGTGTAGCACTCCAACCGCGTTAGCAATCGGGTTTCCACCATCTGCGTAGGCCAGCGCGGAGGCGCCGATTAACCCTTGCACTCCGCCGCTCTCCCGACCAGGGAGATGACTGCCGCTGATCCTTGCGATGGCATCCGGACCATCCCTGGCGGACGCGGTGTGCTCTGGGGCCTACGGTCTTTGATGGTCATGGCCTGTCTCGAAAGACGTTGTCCAAAGACCCCAAAGTCCCGGGGAGGTACGCGCCGGCGATTGCAACCCGTTCTCTGCGGGTCGCGTCGCGCATCCGGCCCTCCCAGCGATCGCCAGAATTTCCGGCGATCACCAATCAAAACAGTCTGTCGGGTCAAACAGTCGGCGCAAGGCCCACAGTCTGACCCGAGTACATCAGGCTTCCAGGCTGGACTGGTCGATCACCAACCCCGGCCCCATCGTTGTCGAAAGAGTAACTTTCTTGACATAGGTTCCCTTGGCACTGGATGGCTTGCCTCGCTTGAGATCCGCCAGCAAGGCCTCGAGATTCTCCTTGACTGCACGCGCCTCGAAACCGACCTTGCCGATCGAACCGTGCACGATGCCATTCTTGTCGGTGCGATAGCGCACCTGGCCTGACTTTGCATTGCGCACTGCGGTCGCAACGTCCGGCGTTACCGTTCCGGTCTTGGGATTCGGCATGAGTCCGCGGGGCCCGAGAATCTGACCGAGCTGCCCGACGACCCGCATTGCGTCCGGGGAAGCAACTACCACATCAAAATCCAGATTGCCCGCCTTGACCTGTTCGGCAAGATCTTCCATGCCCACCACGTCCGCACCCGCTGCACGCGCCGCTTCGGCGCTGGCACCTTGCGTGAACACCGCAACGCGCACCACCTTGCCGGCACCATGAGGCAGGGTGGTCGCACCACGAACCTGCTGGTCGGATTTGCGTGCATCAACACCCAGGTTGATTGCCACGTCGATCGATTCGGCGAATTTGCGCGTGGCGAGTTCGGCAAGCACCGAAACCGCCTCGTCTATGCCGTACTGCTTGCCTGGCGCGACTCTTTCGCGAATGGCGCGCTGTCTTTTGCTGATGCTGCCCATTACTCGACCCCCTCAACGACAATGCCTGCGCTGCGCGCGCTACCGGAAATGGTACGAACTGCCGCATCCATGTCCGCTGCCGTAAGGTCAGGCATCTTGGTGCGCGCTATCTCTTCGACCTGTGCGCGAGTCACGGTACCTACCTTCTGCGTGTTCGGAGTGCTGCTTCCGGACGCCACACCCGCAGCCTTCTTGAGCAGGATCGCGGCCGGCGGCGTCTTGGTAATGAACGTGAAGCTGCGATCCGAGTACACGGTAATCACAACCGGGATCGGCAATCCGGGCTCCATGCCCTGGGTAGCCGCGTTGAACGCCTTGCAGAATTCCATGATGTTCACGCCGCGCTGCCCCAACGCCGGCCCGACGGGAGGGCTGGGATTGGCTTGACAAGCCTTCACCTGCAGCTTGATATACGCGTCGACTTTCTTTGCCATAACCGTTCTCCAACCTGGGTGACTGACGCCTCGGAACCGGCACCGCTGCCGACTCGTCGTTGGCTCCCCACGTTGCGCTCAAACGAATGCGCGCAACGCAATTTTTCGCAAATCAGGCCTTTTCGACCTGTGCGAAATCCAGCTCTACCGGCGTCGATCGCCCGAAGATCAACACCGCGACCTTGAGCCGGTTCTTGTCATAATCGACCTGCTCGACCACGCCGTTGAAGTCATTGAACGGCCCCTCGACGACCCGCACCATCTCTCCGGGCTCGAAAATCGTTTTCGGCCGCGGCTTTTCGGCCCCTTCCTCGACGCGCTGCAGGATGGCGCGCGCCTCGGCATCCGTGATTGGCGACGGCTTGTCCGCCTTGCCGCCGATGAAACCCATTACCCGCGGCGTCTCCTTGACCAGGTGCCAGGTTTCCTCGTCGAGCTCCATCTCCACCAGCACGTAGCCGGGGAAAAACTTGCGTTCGCTCTTGCGCTTCTGCCCCCCGCGCATTTCCACGACTTCCTCGGTGGGAACGAGAATTTCGCCGAATTTTTCCTGCATGTTGAAGCGCATCGTGCGCTCCTTCAATGCCGCCGCCACTTTCTTCTCAAAGCCGGAATAGGCGTGTACTACGTACCAGCGTTTCGCCATTAGCCACCCCTATCCAATCAGCATCGATGCAAGCCACCCGAGCAAGGTGTCGAGGCCCCACAATATGAGGGCCATGACCAACACGACAGCTACCACGATCAGCGTGGTCTGCGTCGTCTCCTGCCTTGTCGGCCAGACAACCTTGCGAATTTCCGTTCGCGCCGCGCGCGCCAACTCCCAGAACGCAACACCCTGGGATGTCTGCGAAGCCACTGCCCCGGCCACCGCCGCAACCACCAACAAGGCCATTACCCGGTACAGGAGCGGCTGGCTTGCATACTGCAAGTTCCCCCACACTGCCGCGCCGGTAACAACTGCAACTGCAACCCACTTGAGGCCATCAAGACGGCTGCCCTTTTCCTGGACGTTTGCTTTCATCAGTGAGTATTCGATGATTTCCAGCTGAACGAGTGGTAAACAGCGGTCTCGCGTTGCCGGGAATACCTGTCTGATTTGGCAGGCCAGGAGGGAATCGAACCCCCAACCTGCGGTTTTGGAGACCGCCGCTCTGCCAATTGAGCTACTGGCCTATCAGACTATTTCCCGGTCAACCGACTTGCGCGACTGCCCCGCTCACTCGATGATTTTTGCCACTACACCGGCCCCTACCGTGCGCCCGCCCTCACGGATCGCAAAGCGCAAGCCCTCCTCCATCGCAATCGGCACGATCAGCGTGACCGTCATCTGCAGATTGTCACCAGGCATCACCATCTCGACACCTTCCGGCATCTCGCAGGCCCCCGTCACGTCCGTCGTGCGGAAGTAAAACTGCGGACGGTATCCCTTGAAGAACGGCGTGTGCCGCCCCCCCTCATCCTTGCTCAGCACGTACACTTCCGCCTGGAACTTCGTGTGCGGCGTGATGGAGCCCGGCTTCGCCAGCACCTGGCCACGCTCCACATCATCGCGCTTCGTGCCCCGCAGCAACACGCCCACGTTCTCCCCCGCGCGACCCTCGTCCAGCAGCTTGCGGAACATCTCCACACCCGCACGTCGTCTTCGTCGTCGCCTTCATGCCGACGATCTCGATCTCCTCGCCAATCTTGACCACGCCGCGCTCCACGCGACCCGTCACCACCGTCCCCCGGCCCGATATCGAGAACACATCCTCGATCGGCATCAGAAACGGCAAATCCACCGCACGCTGCGGCTCCGGAATGTACGTATCCAGCGTCTCCACCAGCTTGCGCACCGCGCTCGTACCCATCCGTTGTCATCTTGCCTTCCAGCGCCATCAGCGCCGAGCCCGTGATGATCGGCGTGTCGTCGCCCGGAAACTCGTACTTGTCCAGCAACTCGCGGACTTCCATCTCCACCAGCTCCAGCAGTTCGGCGTCGTCAACCATGTCCGCCTTGTTCAGAAACACCACGATGAACGGCACACCCACCTGCCGGCTCAACAATATGTGCTCGCGCGTCTGCGGCATCGGGCCATCGGCCGCCGAGCACACCAGAATCGCTCCATCCATCTGCGCCGCTCCCGTGATCATGTTCTTCACATAATCCGCGTGACCCGGGCAGTCAACGTGCGCGTAGTGACGCAACTGGCTCTCGTACTCCACGTGCGAGGTCGCAATCGTGATCCCCCGCTCGCGCTCCTCCGGGGCGTTGTCGATCTGGTCGAACGCCCGCATCTCTCCACCCCACGTCTCCGCGCATACCCGCGTCAACGCCGCCGTCAGCGTCGTCTTGCCATGATCAACGTGACCGATCGTGCCCACATTGACGTGCGGCTTCTTGCGCTCAAACTTTCCCTTGGCCATTGCGTGCAACTCCAGTAATTGACAACAATGTGACGAATATCCAGTCCTGCGCGGCGCCACTACGCCCGCACGACCACTCAAATTGTGGAGCTCATAACCGGATTCGAACCGGTGACCTCTTCCTTACCAAGGAAGTGCTCTACCGACTGAGCTATATGAGCGCACCCAGCACCAACCTTTTCCCTTGCTCTGCGCGCAGCGTTCAATCACTTGCACGCCCTGGAGCGGGTAGCGGGAATCGAACCCGCACCATCAGCTTGGAAGGCTGAGGTTCTACCGTTGAACTATACCCGCCTTCCGGACACCCTTTCCCTGCGTTTCCAGCACCTTCCCGATGCTGACTTCCCGAGGTTTGTTGCCCGCCAATTGGTGGAGAGGGCTGGATTCGAACCAGCGAAGCTTGCGCGTCAGATTTACAGTCTGATCCCTTTGACCGCTCGGGAACCCCTCCCAAAAGAGCCGGGTATTCTGTAGACAAGCTCTGCCGATGTCAACGGCGACGGGCCCCCGTTCGGTATTTAGTCGCAGAGCGCATCCACATGGCAGCCAAGGCGGTCTTCCAAATCACAGGCGCATTGCGTTACGGGGAGATTTGGAGCTGGCGAGAGGAATTGAACCCCCAACCGGCTGATTACAAATCAGCTGCTCTACCAATTGAGCTACGCCAGCAATATCACCTGCAACGCCAATCAGCGCGCGGCATTCTAATGAAGCGCTCATTCCACCGCAACGCCGCGACACGGGGTCTCCGCGATGACCGCCGATGGCTCATTCTTCGTGACGAACTCAACCAAGGCCGTTGCAAGCGCAGGGCCTGCGCCATCCACAACAGAAGCATGGGCAAAATATCCGGTTCGCTCTTGCACAGATCGGTACACCATGACTGGAAACCCGATATTGCTGATTTTGCGCGCAAACCTGTTTGCACTTGCTTCGTCGTGGTAGACACCAAGAGAAACGCCATTTCGCAGCGGCCCCTCATCAGCGATCACGAAACTGGCAATTCCCCGCTTGCCCAATGATCGAACTACGGTCTTGGCATCGGCTCGATTGGATCTCGGGGGAACATGCACCCAGAACACCGAACGACCAGCCTGCTTTTCGGTCCGCACAAACCCCTCGGATATGTATTCTTTCATCTCCACGAGCATGCTTTCGGCAAGCGCGTTGCGGGCGAATGGGCCGGCCTCGATACAGCGCGGCCCCGCTTCATTGCCCGCTTGCTCGGCATAATCTGAAATCAGCGGAGTACCGTCGGCATACCTGGAAGCATGCTGGCCGCCAGCCTCCCCATACGGCGACCTGAGTAGCGAAGCAAGCGCCTGCCGTACCAAGGCACGAGAGTCATTACGCCCGGATTCCATGTGCCCGAGCGCAATTATGGGAATCAGGGATTCACTTGGGCTGCCTTGCACGGCACCCCGCGCCTCGCTGCCAAGCAACAGTGGCTTTGGGCTCGCTGGCCACCGGGTAGTCTCGGTATTTCCAGCCTTGGGTACATCTGGTGTCTGGAACAACGCTTCCCACACCGCATACGCCATGTTCAGCGTGATCAGCAACACGAAAATCAATCGCATGGGCGCCGCCCGGATAGGGGGCCAGTCACGGCAATGCCACGTCCAGGCCATCCAAAACCAGCGAAGGCCGCAAATTTATCGAGAACTGGAGCTGTTGCTGTATCAGCTCTGCATCGCCTCCGGTCATAAGAATCACGGGATCGCCACAGATTTCTCGAAATCGCTCGATAGCCTGTGCTACAAATCCGGTTGCCGCCACCAGCGCACCATTGCAAACAGCCTCCCCCGTGTCTCTTCCCGGAACAAATCCAGCGTTCCGCTGGTTCGGGGCGAATCGTATCTTGTCTGTACCGCTCAACAGACTCTGCCTCATCATTGCAAGTCCGGGAGCTATAAAGCCCCCGCAGTGAAGTCCGTCTTTGTCGACAAGGTCCGCAGTCAAAGCGCTTCCGCAATCGACTACGCCGACCGCACCCCGCACCTCATCGAATCCGGCAAGGATTGCAAGCCACCGGTCCACCCCGAGTCGCTCCGGGTCAGTGTAGCCGTTCACAACCTGACCCAAACAGCGGGTAGCGCTGGCAAATTCCGCGTTCAACCCCAGGTTGGATGCAGCCCAACGAGCGATCATCGCATCGGCTTCTGGCCCGCGCACACTCGAAACGCGAACCCGCCTGATTCCCGGCTCGTCAAAAGGTGCAGCACAGAGTTGCTCCAATGTGCTGTTGCCTGATTTCCTGACATCCTTTTTGTCATCAGCGATACGCCATTTGCATCGGGTGTTTCCGGCATCCAGATCAAGAATCACTGACAAGGCCTCACACTCACTTCTCCGCCGCTCACTGACAAGACACGATCGCCTTCCCTTAGAAGCAAGGCTCCGTCGTCATCTACCCCGCATGCCACTCCCTTTAGCGGGCCGTTGGCGTAAACAATCTCGACATCGCGCCCTCTCAGCGCGTCACACTCGTCCCACTCCGCGCGAAAATAGCCGAATTGATACCTGCGAAACTCTTCGATAGCGCCTATACAGTTTTCAATCAGCTGCGCCGCAAGCAGGTTTCTCGACGCCTCGGCTGGGCAGTTGGCAAGCACATCGGTCCATACCTGATCTATGTCCTTGCCGAATTCAGGCGGCATTGAAAAATTTATTCCTATGCCGATTACAGCCGAGATGGGACCGGCACAATCACCGTCGATATCAATCAAAATTCCCGCCAGCTTTGCATCATTTATCAAAAGATCATTTGGCCATTTCAACCCTATCCCGACAACTCCGACTCGGCGCAGCGCTCTGGCGACGGCGATTCCCATCACAAGACTCAACCCGGCAAGTTCGGATATCCCGCCATCGAACCGCCAGCCAAACGAAACGTATATGTTCCGTCCAAATGGGCTCACCCAGCACCGGCCACGGCGCCCACGGCCTTTGGTTTGCTCCTCCGCAAATATAAATGTTCCGTGGATTTCAGCCCCCGATCGCAACCGACCTAGTAGCAGCCCCGAAGTGGAATCGATTCTCGATAGCACCTCCAGCCTGGATACACGCATCCGGACTTCTGCCGGCAGGGCGCTCAAAATAGTTGATTCATCAAGCAGTTCGATCGATGAGGCGAGACGATAGCCCTTGCCCGGAAGCTTTTCTATTTGCACGCCCGACGCCCGAAGCTTCTCTATTCTTTTCCACACGGCTGCGCGCGAGACCCCCAACTGCCTGGCAATCGATTCGCCGGAACGATAGCCTTGACCTGCTAGCAATTGCACCATCTCAACCTTTTGGTCGCAATTTTCTGCGTTCATGCCCACCTGCCCCGCTTTCCTGATTGTCACCTCATTACGTAGACATCCAATCCACGTAATGCCGGCTCATGCCCGCCGCACAATGAAAAAAGGCCCACCGTTACGGGTGAGCCTTTTTTGTTTAAGTGCCTGGCGATGACCTACTCTCACATGGGGAGACCCCACACTACCATCGGCGATGCGCGTTTCACTTCTGAGTTCGGTAAGGGATCAGGTGGTTCCACGTCTCTATGGTCGCCAGGCAAACGGGATTGCCTTGCGGCAAATTCGGTTGAAGGGTGATAGCGCGGTCGAGTCGAGCTCATATCCGTTGTGTATTCGCAGTTGTCGTTGATCGTTTGGGTTATATGGTCAAGCCGCACGGGCAATTAGTATGGGTTAGCTCAACGCCTCACAGCGCTTACACACCCCACCTATCAACGTCCTGGTCTTGAACAACCCTTCAGGGGATCGAGCCCCCGGGGAGATCTCATCTTGAAGGGGGCTTCCCGCTTAGATGCTTTCAGCGGTTATCCCGTCCGAACGTAGCTACCCGGCAATGCCACTGGCGTGACAACCGGAACACCAGAGGTTCGTCCACTCCGGTCCTCTCGTACTAGGAGCAGCTTCCCTCAAATCTCCAACGCCCACGGCAGATAGGGACCGAACTGTCTCACGACGTTCTAAACCCAGCTCGCGTACCACTTTAAATGGCGAACAGCCATACCCTTGGGACCGGCTTCAGCCCCAGGATGTGATGAGCCGACATCGAGGTGCCAAACACCGCCGTCGATATGAACTCTTGGGCGGTATCAGCCTGTTATCCCCGGAGTACCTTTTATCCGTTGAGCGATGGCCCTTCCATTCAGAACCACCGGATCACTAAGACCTGCTTTCGCACCTGCTCGACGTGTCTGTCTCGCAGTCAAGCACCCTTATGCCTTTGCACTCAATGCGCGATTTCCGACCGCGCTGAGGGTACCTTCGTGCTCCTCCGTTACTCTTTGGGAGGAGACCGCCCCAGTCAAACTACCCACCAGACACTGTCCCCGACCCGGATAACGGGCCTAGGTTAGAACCTCAAACATACCAGGGTGGTATTTCAAGGATGGCTCCACCAGAACTGGCGTTCCAGCTTCATAGTCTCCCACCTATCCTACACAAACAGATTCAGAGTCCAGTGCAAAGCTGTAGTAAAGGTTCACGGGGTCTTTCCGTCTAGCCGCGGGTACACTGCATCTTCACAGCGAGTTCAATTTCACTGAGTCTCGGGTGGAGACAGTGTGGCCATCGTTACGCCATTCGTGCAGGTCGGAACTTACCCGACAAGGAATTTCGCTACCTTAGGACCGTTATAGTTACGGCCGCCGTTTACCGGGGCTTCGATCAAGAGCTTCGCCTTGCGGCTGACCCCATCAATTAACCTTCCGGCACCGGGCAGGCGTCACACCCTATACGTCCACTTTCGTGTTTGCAGAGTGCTGTGTTTTTAATAAACAGTCGCAGCCACCTGGTCACTTCGACCGCCCGGAGCTCACGGCGCAAGTCCGATCACCCCAAGCGGCGTACCTTCTCCCGAAGTTACGGTACCATTTTGCCTAGTTCCTTCACCCGAGTTCTCTCAAGCGCCTTGGTATTCTCTACCTGACCACCTGTGTCGGTTTGGGGTACGGTCCCTTGTTACCTGAAGCTTAGAGGCTTTTCCTGGAAGCATGGCATCAACCACTTCACCGTCAGACCGAAGCCTTGACAGCTCGTTATCGCGTCTCGGAATTGACCCCCCGGATTTACCTAAGAGATCTCCCTACTCGCTTGAACGCGGACAACCAACGCCGCGCTGGCCTAGCCTTCTCCGTCCCCCCATCGCAGTAACAAAAGGTGTTGGAATATTAACCAACTTCCCATCGACTACGGCTTTCGCCCTCGCCTTAGGGGCCGACTCACCCTGCGCCGATTACCGTTGCGCAGGAACCCTTGGTCTTCCGGCGGGGAGGTTTTTGGACTCGACTAGTGAGCTATTACGCTTTCTTTAAAGGATGGCTGCTTCTAAGCCAACCTCCTAGCTGTCTGAGCCTTCCCACATCGTTTCCCACTTAACCAGTATTGGGGACCTTAGCTGGCGGTCTGGGTTGTTTCCCTCTTCACGACGGACGTTAGCACCCGCCGTGTGTCTGCCAGGCTGTACTCCTCGGTATTCGGAGTTTGCATCGGTTTGGTAAGTCGGGATGACCCCCTAGCCGAAACAGTGCTCTACCCCCGAGGGTAATCACCTGACGCGCTACCTAAATAGCTTTCGCGGAGAACCAGCTATCTCCGGGCTTGATTAGCCTTTCACTCCTAGCCACAGATCATCCGAATCTTTTTCAACAGATCCCGGTTCGGGCCTCCAGTCCGTGTTACCGAACCTTCACCCTGTCCATGGCTAGATCGCCCGGTTTCGGGTCTACTACCAGCGACTGAAACGCCCTATTAAGACTCGGTTTCCCTACGCCTCCCCTAGACGGTTAAGCTCGCCACTGACAGTAAGTCGCTGACCCATTATACAAAAGGTACGCGGTCACCCTTGCGGGCTCCCACTGCTTGTACGCACACGGTTTCAGGATCTATTTCACTCCCCTCTCCGGGGTTCTTTTCGCCTTTCCCTCACGGTACTGGTTCACTATCGGTCAGTCAGGAGTATTTAGCCTTGGAGGATGGTCCCCCATGTTCAGTCAAGATACCACGTGCCCCGACCTACTCATCGCACTCAACTCGACACGCCATTTCGGATACGGGGCTATCACCCACTATGGCCGGCCTTTCCAGGCCCTTCTCCTATGACGTGTCGCGATACAAGTGCTGGGCTCTTCCCCGTTCGCTCGCCGCTACTAGGGGAATCTCGGTTGATTTCTTTTCCTGCGGGTACTTAGATGTTTCAGTTCTCCGCGTTCGCCTCCCTGGTCCTATGTATTCAGTCCAGGAATACTGGCTTATGCCAGTGGGTTTCCCCCATTCGGATATCTCCGGATCAAAGTCTGGTTGCCGACTCCCCCGAAGCTTTTCGCAGGCTCCAACGTCCTTCATCGCCTCCAGCTGCCAAGGCATCCACCGTGTGCGCTTATTCGCTTGACCATATACCGAAACAATCGTCCGCTATACAGCTGCAAATACTCTCTCGGTGCCACGTGCGACCACGCTCGCAGCACCTCTCACCGGATATTACGCTTGACTCGCCGTACGTGTGTGTACCACACACATACAACTACCGATTACAGAAGCATCACACTTCCGCAAGCTTCGCTATCACACTTCCACCTTTTTAAAGAACTCTCCAGGTGTTAACCCAGACCGAAGCCACCCGCGCCGGGTCGCTTCGGTCTGCATTCACATCGCCACCCTCTGGTTGGTGGAGCTAAGCGGGATCGAACCGCTGACCTCCTGCGTGCAAGGCAGGCGCTCTCCCAGCTGAGCTACAGCCCGTCAAGAAGCCAGAATCAAGAGCAAGCATCAAGAAGAGAACCTCTTGCCTCTTGCCTCTTGCCCCTAGTTGGTGGGTCTGGGTGGACTCGAACCACCGACCTCACCCTTATCAGGGGTGCGCTCTAACCACCTGAGCTACAGACCCCTGTAGTCTCATCGATCAAGCAATTGGTGTGGACGCTTGCGCCAGCGGGCACGGGTCAGCGTTTAAGGAGGTGATCCAGCCGCAGGTTCCCCTACGGCTACCTTGTTACGACTTCACCCCAGTCATTGACCACACCGTGGTAAGCGCTCTCCTTGCGGTTAAGCTACCTACTTCTGGTGCAGCCAACTCCCATGGTGTGACGGGCGGTGTGTACAAGGCCCGGGAACGTATTCACCGTGGCGTGCTGATCCACGATTACTAGCGATTCCGACTTCACGGAGTCGAGTTGCAGACTCCGATCCGGACTACGACCGGTTTTATGGGATTGGCTCCACCTCGCGGTTTCGCCGCCCTTTGTACCGGCCATTGTAGCACGTGTGTAGCCCAGGTCGTAAGGGCCATGATGACTTGACGTCGTCCCCACCTTCCTCCGGTTTGTCACCGGCAGTCTCCCTAGAGTGCTCGACCGAATCGCTAGCAACTAAGGACAAGGGTTGCGCTCGTTACGGGACTTAACCCAACATCTCACGACACGAGCTGACGACAGCCATGCAGCACCTGTCTCAGAGTTCCCGAAGGCACCCATCCATCTCTGGAAAGTTCTCTGGATGTCAAGACCTGGTAAGGTTCTTCGCGTTGCATCGAATTAAACCACATGCTCCACCGCTTGTGCGGGCCCCCGTCAATTCATTTGAGTTTTAACCTTGCGGCCGTACTCCCCAGGCGGTCTGCTTATCGCGTTAGCTGCGCCACCGAGACCTCAAGGATCCCAACGGCTAGCAGACATCGTTTACAGCGTGGACTACCAGGGTATCTAATCCTGTTTGCTCCCCACGCTTTCGCACCTCAGCGTCAGTATCGAGCCAGGGGGCCGCCTTCGCCACTGGTGTTCCTCCAGATCTCTACGCATTTCACCGCTACACCTGGAATTCCACCCCCCTCTCTCGTACTCCAGCTCAGCAGTATCGAATGCCGTTCCCAGGTTGAGCCCGGGGCTTTCACATCCGACTTACCAAGCCGCCTACGCGCGCTTTACGCCCAGTAATTCCGATTAACGCTCGCACCTTCCGTATTACCGCGGCTGCTGGCACGGAATTAGCCGGTGCTTCTTCTGTGGGTAGCGTCAACGACCCAGGGTATTAGCCTGGGCTCTTTCCTCCCCACTGA
Source organism: Gammaproteobacteria bacterium (assembly GCA_016705365.1). Taxonomy (NCBI): domain Bacteria; kingdom Pseudomonadati; phylum Pseudomonadota; class Gammaproteobacteria; species Gammaproteobacteria bacterium. The sequence goes on from JADIYI010000008.1 coordinate 86,851, forward strand.
AAGTGCTTTACAACCCGAAGGCCTTCTTCACACACGCGGCATGGCTGCGTCAGGCTTTCGCCCATTGCGCAATATTCCCCACTGCTGCCTCCCGTAGGAGTCCGGACCGTGTCTCAGTTCCGGTGTGGCTGATCATCCTCTCAGACCAGCTACGGATCGTCGCCTTGGTAGGCCTTTACCCTACCAACTAGCTAATCCGACGCAGGCTCTTCCTATAGCGCGAGGTCCCGAAGGATCCCCCGCTTTCCCCCGTGGGGCGTATGCGGTATTAGCCCGAGTTTCCCCGGGTTATCCCCCACTACAGGGCAGATTCCTACGCGTTACTCACCCGTCCGCCACTCTACTCGCCACCGAAGTGACTTTCGCGTTCGACTTGCATGTGTTAGGCCTGCCGCCAGCGTTCAATCTGAGCCATGATCAAACTCTTCAGTTCAATCTTTAGCCTCTGCCTTTCAGCAAGAGGGAGCGTTTATCCAAAAACCCGGACAATCACTCAAAACCCGGCTCAGCAACAAGAACAACTGTATACAAATGAATCTACACAGGTCACTTGCGCCGATGGTCTCTTCACCGAAACCCCCCAACACAAGCGCCCACACAAATTGCTTGATCGTTGATTTCTTAAACAACCGCAGCCTCGCTCGGAAGCCACCTTTATCCCTGACCTGTCGTCAGGGAACGCGCATTATACAGAAGCATTTTCGCTTGGCAAGGAATAAAGAAAAATCACTACTGTCCCAACGTTTAGCGGATGACCAACGGTAATTATCTGATCGTGCAAGGAAATTGTGCCTCAAATTCTGGTCTCTACATTGAACACGATGCCACCAACGCCTTCTTCTTCGTGACGCGCACGAAGACCAACTGCAAGGTCCAGTGTCGCTACACTCACACGGCTAACCGCTTTCTGAGCCTGGTCTGTGATCAAGCCGTCACACTCTCGGCACACTGCCCACGCAAAGGATTCGGGCTGACTCGATTGCATACTCCCGCCTCACCGGCGCCAATCGATACCGAATTATGCAATCCATTGAAATTGTTTGAGTAACGCCGGAACACCGCCGAAGAAAAATCAGCATTAAACTCCGCGCCTACATGCTCCTATGCCTTATTGACCAGTTCGAACAGGTGATACTTTTTTTTCCCAAGACGCACCAGGAAAAACCGACCGTGCATTGCACGGTCGCGCGCGAACAATGCTAAAGCCGACTCGTTGTCCTCCAAGCCGCAGGCCCGCCCGTTAATCGAAATCGCATGCCGCGCCAAGGCATCTTTCGTTTGCTTGCCCGAAAACCCCGCTCCCGATTCAGTAATGAGCGACGTCAACGGTCGCTGCAAGTCCGCGTTCTTCAGATCGCTCGATGGGAGCCCGTCAAGCCTCAGCTGCACAAAATCATTTTCGGCCAGATCTTCATGCACCCCCGCAAACAGCGCATCACTGATCCGAACAGCGGCGAGCAACCCTTCCCGTCCGTGCACTAGCTCAGTCACTTCTCTCGCCAAGATAGCGTGCGCGGCTGGCTTTGACGCACTCTGCGCGTCCACCCGCTCGATTTCTTCGATTTCATCCACTCCGCGCATAGTAAACAGTTTCATGAATCGATATACGTCCGCGTCGCTCGAGTTGATCCAGAACTGGTAGAACGCGTAAGGCGAGGTCCGATCAGGATCCAGCCAGACCGTGCCACTTTCCGTTTTGCCGAACTTGGTGCCATCCGACTGAGTTACCAACGGAAACGTGAGGGCGTGCACCTGAATCCCGTTCTGGCGCCTGCACAAATCTATTCCGCCAGTGATATTGCCCCACTGATCGCTACCCCCAATCTGCAGCGAGCACTGAAAACGTCGGTTTAATTCCGCAAAATCAAATGCTTGCAAAATCATATATGAAAATTCGGCAAATGAAATCCCAACGTCATCCCGCTCGATTCTTTGCTTGACGGAATCTTTCTGGATCATGGCATTAATTGAAAAGTGCTTGCCGACCTGCCTCAGGAAATCAAGCAAGCTCATACCCGAGAACCAATCCAGATTGTTCACCACCAGCGCCCCGAACTCTCCGGAACCGTCCAAAAACCGAAGAATTTGTGCCTTTATTGAATCACTCCAGGCGCTTACAGTCTCAGCGGCATTCAAATTTCGCTCGACAAGCTTGAAACTCGGGTCACCAACCAGCCCCGTAGCGCCACCAACGAGCGCAATTGGCCGGTGACCGGCAAGCTGGAACCGTCTCAAGGCAAGAAGCGGCACCAAACTGCCAATATGCAAGCTGTCAGCAGTGGGATCGAACCCGCAATAAACCGATCTCGATTGCTCGTTCAGGTGAGTACGTAACGTGTCCAGCGGCGTAGACTGCACAATCAGTCCTCGCCTGTCCAAATCCAACAATAAATCTGTCTTGGCAGGCATGATTCCCTCACTCGTCCCCAAATGCGTTCCGTTAGCCGCAGGCTGCAATCTTCCCGCAGCGAATCAGGAACGTTACATCAAGCTGGAGGCGCGCAAAAGAAACCAAATGTACGAAAATCGAACAGATTGCGCACGGGTTCTAGATTATGTGAATTTTTATTACATTCCTTGCTCTGTTTCGCTACAATTTCAACGTTGAAGAACCCCGAGCAGATCAGCTATGCCACCTACGACCAGAATGCATTCCGTCTTGCGAATATCATTTGGACATAGCCAAATTGCCATTTTCACCCTGCTCCTCGGCGGCGTCCTCGTCTTGCTCGGACTCACAAGCAGCGATCCAGTGGAAGCAAACCGGATCAGCATCCCGATAGAAATGCTCCCCAGCACTCAACCCGAAATAGCCGGCGTTGATGCTGTCACGGAAGCTCCTGTCGCTGAATTGCTCCACGATGCCAAGGGCGTTACGAGTGAATCGGGTTCGAACTGGCTCGACCTGGAAGTACGTCGCGGAGATAACCTGTCTCTGATCTTCGCGAGAGCGGGCGCCAGCTCGACTGACCTGCAATCAATTCTCGATACTCCGGACACCGGTCGATCCTTGCGCAGTATTTTCCCAGGTCAGATCATTTCGTTCAAAGTGGAACCGGGCGGCAAACTGCTCGAGCTACGCTACGCGAAATCACCGCTCGAAACCTTTGTGTTTACACGTGCGAACCAGCAGTTTGAATTCGCGAAGGAAGTTCATACCCCCGAGATCCATCGAGCATTCCGTCATGCAACCATCAGCAGTTCACTGTTCAACGCTGGACAGGACGCCGGCTTGTCCGGGCGCCTGATCCTTGAACTGGCGAACATATTCGGCGGGGTCATCGATTTTGTTCTGGACCCGCGAGCGGGTGACTCATTCAGCGTCTTGTTCGAAGAGCGCTATCTTAACGGCGAAAAAATTGGAGAGGGATCCATTATTGCCGCTGAATTCGTCAATGACGGCCATCATTATTCCGCCTTCCATTATGTGGCAGCTAACGGAAACTCGGGATATTTCAGCGAAGACGGCGTAAGCATGCGCAAGGCTTTCCTCCGTGCCCCCCTGGATTTCACGCGAGTGAGCTCCAACTTCAATATGCGTCGCCTGCATCCGATTGCGAAAGTAATCCGCCCGCATCGAGGCGTGGATTATGCCGCATCAACCGGAACACCGGTCTATGCATCGGGAGATGGAAAGGTGACCGCCTCAGGCTACAGTCGCTCAAACGGGAATTATGTCTTCATACAGCATGACGGTCGATTCATGACCCGCTATCTGCATTTGCACAAGCGAACGGTGCAATCGGGTCAGCGCGTGAAGCAGGGGCAAACCATCGGTACCGTCGGTTCTACCGGGCTTGCTACCGGACCCCATTTACATTATGAATTCCTGGTCGACGGCGTCCACCGCAATCCACGCGATGTGCTGGACAAGTTGCCGCTCGCCAATACGCTTGCCGCAGCAGAAATTCCCGAATTCAAAAGCAGCATTTCGAGCAAGCAAACTCAACTTGCCAGTTATGCTGCGGCATGGGAACTTGCCGTGGCAAGCGGTGCAAACTGACGTTGTGCCAAATGTCTTCGAATGAACTCGCTTGATGAAAAAAAGCATCAACTTCCAATCCGATCCGCCAATTCCAGCTATCGTCAAGCACAGTTATCAATAGGCGTGCGCTATTCCGGGGCGCTCCGAAACAAGCCCCTTCAAATCGAAAACGAGGAGCCGCAACCGCAAGTCGTGGCAGCGTTAGGATTGCGGATAACGAACTTCGAGCCTTCAAGCCCCTCTGTGTAATCCACTTCAGAGCCCACGAGATACTGAAAGCTCAACGGGTCGACGACGACCGTCGCCCCGTTTTTCTCGACCTGGGTGTCATCGTCGGAAAGAGTCTCTTCAAAGCTGAATCCGTATTGAAACCCGGAACAACCACCACCGGTAACAAATACGCGAAGCTTCAACTCGGGATTGCCTTCATCTTCCTTGAGGGCGCAGACCTTCGCTGCCGCCCGGTCAGTCAGGACGAGCGCAGAGGGTATAAATTGCTGGGCGACATTCACGGCTGCTTCCAAGTTTCCGGAACTGTATTATTTTTTAACCAAGCAAATTAGTCAACTACTGGAGCTCTTCAGCCCGGAGGTCCCTTCTACTATCTTCGTCCATGGGAGTCGTTGACGCCGGGTCAGCGAACACCAGCCTCCCGTTGACCTGCGCGCCTTTCATCATCTCGATGAGATTGTATTTGACATCACCGTTGATGACCGCATGACTCGCCAGTTCAACATGGTCACTCGAAGTGACATTCCCGGTGACGGTCCCGTTCACGACCACCAAAGGCGCCACGACATTCCCAAAGACATGACCGTTCTGTTGTATCCGCACCACCGCCTGCTCATCATCCCTGGCTGCTATATTGCCATTGACGCGGCCCTCGACTTCCAGGATTCCTGCAAACGTTATGGTGCCATCGACGACGGTTTCATTCGAAATTAGCGTAGTGTCGCTCTGTCGCCCGGACGATGACATCAACGATTTCCACATGTGCTCAAGCCTCCGATAGGTGCCATTCGAATGACCGATCAATCCGTTGCGACCTCGCGCCCGAAACCTCCGCACGAATGCGAACCAGCGAGGGGAGAAACCCGGAGGGCAGTGTAATATCGCCTTCGACCATCTGAAAGTAGACAAAATCCAGTGACAGCCTGCCAGTTGGCCCGGGCTCCGGATTCGGCGCGAGCGCCTTCAGCGCCAAAGTCCGAGCCCCTCCACTATCCGTTCCGGACACTTCAAGCGTCAGATGCCCTTTGATTGTCGAATGCTTCTGCGCTCGTTGAAGAAAGACCGCCCGATACCGGAAGGAACGATCGTCCGCACCCGCGAACAACTCAAAACTGTGCAACGCCACTCCCTTGGTGCGAATGGATGCATCGGTAATGCTCTTGAAAAGCGCCACCTCCTGCTCGAGTCGCACGATCTTTGCTTGAGCAATCGCCGCCTGCGAACGTACTTCCGATGCTGCGGCACCATCGATCTCGGCCCCCTTGCGCAAGGTGATCACCTGCTGGTGCAGGGAGTTCAACTCGTCGCGATGCTTTGCCAGCAACGCCTGTGCGTCTTCGCACTCCATCGTCGCGATTCGTTCCTGATTCCCACCCGCGCTCACACCCAGGCGATACGAGACGACAAGCGCCAACACCAGGATGGCGAGCACCGACAACACGCGCAATATTCTCGCGCGAAGTGATTGGGCCCGGCGATTACGAACAATCATGTGCAAAGCTACCCTGCCGTGAACTTCACATCACGGCATCAAGGGTGTCGCTTCCAGGCCAAGCTGCTCCGGGAATCCGAACATCAGGTTCATGTTCTGCACCGCCTGACCCGCGGCCCCCTTGACGAGATTGTCGATAACACTCAGAACGACAACGACATCCCGGTCTGCCGGCCGGTGCACGGCAATTCGGCATAAATTGGAGGCGCGTACCGAGCGCGTTTGCGGATGCGATCCGGCCGGCATGACATCCACGCTCGACTCGTTCTGGTAGCGCTTTTCGAACAGCGCCTGTAGATCGACGCCAGCAGTAACGCTCAAATGCGCCACAAGAGTGGCGTGAATCCCGCGGATCATCGGTGCCAGGTGGGGAATGAAGGTGAGACGGACAGGTGTCCTGCTGAGCCGTTGCAGACCTTGCTCAATCTCGGGAAGATGCCGATGCCCGGAAACCCCATATGCCTTGAAGCTGTCATGCACCTCGCTCAGCAGATTGTCCACCTTGGCCTGTCGCCCGGCACCACTTACGCCGGATGCTGCGCTGGCGACCAGGGTATCCGTGTGCACCAGTCCGGCCTCCACCAGCGGTATCAAGCCAAGCTGGACTGCCGTCGGATAGCAACCAGGTACCGCGACCAGGCGAGCCCCGACAATCTGCTTGCGATTGACCTCGGGCAATCCGTAGACGGCCTCGGCAGCAAGTTCAGGTTTGCCGTGAGGCAGCGCGTACCATTTCTCCCACACACTGGTGTCACGAATCCTGAAATCGGCGGAAAGATCGATCACCTTTACACCCGCATCCAGCAATCCCGGTGCACCTTCCAGTGCGACTCCGTGCGGCGTTGCAAAAAACACCGCATCGCATCGTTCCAAACCAGCATCCTCGGGCATACAGAAAACGAGATCGCATTTCCCTCGCAGATTGGGAAACAATGTATCGACTCGCGTACCCGCTTCGGCGCGCGAGGTGATCGCACACACCTCGGCACGAGGATGTGCTCCGAGCAAGCGCAACAACTCGACACCGGTATATCCGGTCGCACCGACGATTCCCACCCGCAATGGAGTATCCATCCATCCAGTTCCCGGCAAATCACGAATCGGGAATTCTATTCGCTTTCCCGTTGGCTGTGGGATATCGATCGCTTCTATAATGCCCGCCAAACCAGATTGCGCACTCGCGGAGGAGTCCCGCCGACTGCGCTCCACCTGCGAATACTTGCGGAGGCTCCAGATGAGAGACAGCACCTTGCTATTGTGGGTTCGGGCTTTCCACATAATTGCGATGGTGTGCTGGTTCGCAGGGGTGTTCTATCTCCCACGCCTGTTCGTCAATCATGCAATGGCCGAAGATGATACGGTCAAGGCCCGCCTCGCCATCATGGAGCACAAACTGTATCGCTTTATCACGCCATTTGCGTGGCTGACTGCAGGATTGGGACTATGGTTGCTGGCCGCTGGCTGGGAATACTATCGCCACGCCCACTGGATGCATGCCAAACTGCTGCTGGTTGCATTGCTGGCCGCTTATCACCTCCAGTGCGGACGATTCGTCAGGATTTTTGCACGCAATGCCAATACCCACAGCCACGTTTTCTATCGGTGGTTCAACGAACTGCCGGTTTTCATACTGTTTGGCTCGATAATTCTGGTCGTCGTCAAACCCTTCTGAAGGTAGTTGCATATGACTCGTTCAGAGACCCTATTCGAGCGGGCCCTGAAGGTGATACCGGGTGGGGTCAACTCACCGGTCCGGGCGTTTCGCGGAGTAGGCGGAATTCCTGTGTTTTTCAAGCACGGTGCGGGCCCATACCTTGTAGATGCGGACGATAATCGATATATCGATTACGTAGGTTCGTGGGGACCGTTGATCCTCGGTCATGCACACCCTGCCGTACTGGCCGCGCTCGAATCCCAGATGCGCCACGGACTGAGTTATGGCGCGCCTACCGAACTCGAGGTGGAAATGGGCGAGTTGCTGTGTCGCCTGATACCTTCGCTCGACATGGTACGCATGGTGAACTCGGGCACCGAGGCGACCATGAGCGCCATACGGCTGGCCCGCGGATACACCGGCCGCGACAAGATCGTCAAATTCGAAGGCTGCTACCACGGCCATGTCGACTCGTTGCTGGTCAAGGCAGGGTCTGGCGCCCTGACGTTCGGAGAACCCGACTCTCCCGGCATCCCCAGACAGGTAACGGAGCAGACCCTAGTTCTCGATTACAACGACAGCGATGCCGTACGTAACGCATTCGCCCGCGAAGGAGCCCGGATAGCCTGTGTGATTGTCGAACCCGTCGCAGGCAACATGAATTGCATTCTCCCGTCAACCGGCTTTCTCCAGACGCTGCGCGAAGTTTGCAGCGCGAGCGGTGCAGTCCTGATCTTCGACGAGGTCATGACCGGCTTTCGTGTCGGACTCGGCGGCGCACAGGGGCACTTCGGGATCGCTCCCGATCTGACGACGCTGGGCAAGGTCATTGGTGGCGGCATGCCGGTGGGTGCGTTCGGCGGCAGACGCGACATCATGGAACGTCTATCTCCGAGCGGTCCCGTCTACCAGGCTGGCACCCTGTCGGGAAATCCGCTGGCGATGGCTGCCGGAATCGAAACCTTGAAGCAGATTTCGCGGCCCGGATTCTACGATGCCCTGACCGCAAGAACCGCAGCACTGCTGGACCGCTTGCGGAAAGCCGCCGCAGCCGCAGACATTCCCTTTACCACTTCGCAGGCGGGAAGCATGTTTGGCCTGTTCTTTACCGACGCCACGGCAGTGCACACCTACGCGCAGGCTACTGCATGCAATATCGCACGGTTCCGGCGCTTCTTTCACGGAATGCTGGACGCCGGTGTGTATATCGCACCGTCCGCCTATGAAGCGGGCTTCATGTCCGCCGCTCACACGGATGAAGTCATCGATTCGACCATTGCCATAGCGACCAAAGTATTCCGCAGCCTGTAATTTCCATCAGAGCGACTGGAGGGCGGCGAGAAGACGTTGATGTATTCCCTCAAAGCCACCATTGCTCATGATCACAATCCGATCACCTTCGCGCCGCCCGGCAAGCAGCGCCTCGATGATCGCCTCGATGGAATCACACACTACCGAGGCGACAGAGCTTTCCGCGGCCACCGCTTGCATGTTCCAGCTTACCGCGGCCGGCTGATACCAATATACGAAATCGGCGTCGCGGGTACACTGTGAGAGCCGCTCAAGGTGCGAGCCGAGACGCATGGTGTTGGAGCGTGGCTCGATCACGGCAATGATGCGCCCCGGCCTGCTCCCCGCGCGCAGCCCAGCCAAGGTAGTCTCGATCGCAGTGGGGTGATGGGCAAAATCATCATAAACGGTGACGCCGTGCATTTCCGCCAGACGCTCGAGTCGCCGCTTCACACCTCGAAAGGTAGACAGCGCTTCCACGATACCTTCAGGCTTCACACCCAGCGCGCTGGCAGCCGCCGTTGCCGCCAGCGCATTGCCGAGATTGTGACGCCCGGTATGCTGCCAGCTGACAGGCAATGTGAAACCCCAACTGCGGCCGCCGATCTCGAATTCGGAACCATCAGGTTGTGTCGCTCGCGCATGCCAGTCGCCTGCGTCCGGATAGACACCGAGCGAACGGGTTTGCGACCAGCTACCCATTTTCAATACCGTTGCCACGGCCGGGTCCGTTGCCGGATACACGATCAGACCACTCGCAGGCACGGTGCGTACCAAATGATGAAACTGGCGCTGAATCGACTCGAGATCGGGAAATATATCGGCATGATCGTATTCGATGTTATTGATGATCAAGGTTCGTGGGCGGTAGTGAACAAACTTCGAGCGCTTGTCAAAAAACGCCGTATCGTATTCGTCAGCCTCGATCACAAAATACCTTGAATCTCCGAGGCGCGCGGAAACCCCGAAGTCCGCGGGCACTCCGCCGATCAGGAAACCCGGCACGCCGGAATCGCCATGTTGAAGCGCCCAGGCCAGCATGCTGGAGGTAGTGGTCTTGCCATGTGTTCCGGAAACCGCAATCACATGACGGTCGGCGAGTACATGTTCGAAGAGCCATTGCGGACCCGATGTATAGGCAATACCGGCATCGAGCACATGTTCCACCAACGGATTGCCCCGCGACAGCGCATTGCCGATGATCACCACGTCGGGTCGCTCATCGAGATGTACTGGGGAATATGACTGCAGAACTTCGATTCCGGCCGCTCGCAACTGATCGCTCATTGGCGGGTACACGTTCGCGTCACAGCCGCGCACCCGAAATCCGCGTTCCCGGGCGAGCAATGCCAATCCTGCCATGAATGTGCCACAGATACCGGCGATGAATAGATGCATTGATTCGTTCGCAGTAGGAAAAAAAACTGTTTGCTGAAACCCATGGGCAGTTTAGCATTTGTCCTTCAACCTCGACGGCGCTTTGCAAATACGGGAAGTACGGGCTGTTCAGGGCAATAGCGTGGCGCTGCAAGCCTCACAAACCAGATGCAGGATTCGGGAATGGCACGAAAAAACGCTTTTTATGCACAATCGGGCGGAGTAACTGCCGTCATCAACGCCAGTGCTTGCGGACTGCTGGAATGCGCGCGCATGAACAAGGACCGGATCGGCAAGGTGTTCGCCGGACGCAACGGGATCATCGGTGCATTGAGGGAAGATCTGATCGATACCAGCCTCGAAACCCAGGCAGCGATCGCAGCCCTGCGCCACACTCCCTCCGGCGCTTTTGGCTCCTGCCGTTACAAGCTGAAGAGTCTCGAACAGAATCGTGCGGAATATCTGCGTTTGATCGAGGTGTTTCGCGCCCACGATATCGGCTATTTCTTCTACAACGGCGGCGGCGACTCGGCCGATACCTGCCTGAAGATTTCACAGCTCGCGGAAAGCATGGGCTATCCGATCCAGGCCATTCACATTCCGAAAACGGTGGACAACGACCTGCCGCTTACGGACACCTGTCCAGGCTTTGGTTCAGTCGCCAAGTACGTTGCCGTTTCCACTCTCGAAGCGAGCCACGACGTGGCGTCGATGTGCGAGACCTCGACCAAGGTGTTCATCCTGGAGGTGATGGGGCGGCACGCGGGCTGGATCGCTGCCGCCGGCGGGCTGGCTGCAAGAGATGCAGGCGAGCCGCCGCATATCATCCTGTTCCCGGAGGTCGCGTTCAATCGCCAGCGATTCATACGCCGCGTGAAACAGACCGTGAAGCGGCAAGGCTACTGTGTCGTCGTGGCCTCCGAGGGCGTACAGTATCCTGACGGCAGTTTTCTTGCCGATGGCGGCTCCACCGACGCATTTGGACACAAACAACTCGGCGGTGCCGCTCCCACGCTCGCGGCGATGGTAAAGCAGGATCTCGGATACAAGTATCACTGGGCGCTTGCGGACTATCTGCAGCGCGCCGCGCGGCACATTGCTTCGCGCACGGACGTGGAGCAAGCCTACGCCGCAGGCAAGGCGGCAGTTGAATATGCGCTGGCCGGCAAGAACGCGATCATGGTCACGATCGAGCGCGGAACAGGCAAACGCTATTCGTGGTCAATCGGTGAGGCGCCGCTCGACAAGGTCGCCAACAAGGAGAGAAAACTTCCTCGCTCGTTCATCACCCGCGATGGCTTTGGAATCACGGACGAAGCGAGAGTCTACCTGTCCCCGCTGATCGAGGGAGAAGACTACCCGCCGTATCGCAACGGTATTCCGTTGTTCGCAAAGCTCGAGCTCCGGTCTGTCAAACGGAAGCTGAAAACCCGCTTCAAGGTATGAAACTCGGGTGAACCGGGATCGCGGGATTCATTCCGCGAACTGCAGTCCGTAACCGCCGGCGTCTTCGCGCATCACTTGCATCCGCATCCGCGGCGCCTCGACCGGAACATCCTGAATCTGCACGATGACGAGGTCACCGATAGCCAGGCTGAACTCGCCTTTCTGCAGATAGACTCCACCGTCCGACACATCACCGGTGCGAAACACGGCCGAACCCGCTGTCGGGTGCTGTACCAGCACCCTCGAGTCAAAGCGTGTGCGCAGATATCGCCGCTGCTCACTCATCTGCCTGGCCGTATTTCCGGATGCACGGCTCCCCTTCACAGCAGGGGAGCAATGACCAGGCTGACAATAGCCATCACGTTGATAAGAATGTTCATCGAGGGTCCGGAAGTGTCCTTGAAAGGATCGCCGACCGTATCGCCGACAACCGCCGCCGCGTGCACCGGCGAGCGCTTGCCGCCAAGATTGCCTTTCTCGACATATTTCTTGGCGTTGTCCCACGCACCACCGGCATTTGACATCATCAGAGCCAGCAGCACGCACGAGAGCAGGCCACCTCCCAGCATTCCGCCCAGAGCTTCCGCACCGATTCCAAAACCAACGAGCGGGGGGGCGCCAATGGCAATCACGCCCGGTAACAGCATGCGACGCAGCGCCGCGGTGGTTGCGATATCGACGCATTTCGCCGTATCGGGCTCCGCGGTTCCTTCCATCAACCCGGGGATTTCCCGGAATTGGCGGCGGATTTCCACGATCATTTCCATCGCGGCGTCGCCTACGGCCGTCATCGTGATCGCGGCGATCAGGAACGGGATCATGCCGCCGATGAACAGGCCCACCAGCACGTGAGGATTGTTCAGCGAGAGGTTGAAACTACCGCGTCCGAGGGCCGCCCAGTGCAAGCCCACGGTTTCGGCGTACGCCGCGATGATGGCGAGCGCCGCCAGCGCCGCTGCCCCGATCGCGAACCCCTTGCCAATAGCGGCGGTCGTATTGCCAAGCTCATCGAGCGAGTCGGTAATCTTGCGGGTTTCCTCGCCCAGGCCCGCCATTTCGGCAATGCCGCCGGCATTGTCCGCGACCGGACCGTAGGCATCGATTGCCATCGTGATACCCACCGTCGCGAGCATGCCGACAGCCGCAATTCCAACACCGTACAGATCAGCTATCGAAGTGGATATATAAATGATTGCGCAGATCGCCATCACCGGCACCACTACGGATTGCATGCCAACCGCCAATCCCGTGATCATCACCGTCGCCGGTCCGGTCTGTCCTGCCTCGGCAATGCGCACCACGGGTTTAGATGAGGTGTAATACTCGGTCACCAGACCAATGACTATCCCGCCGAGTGCGCCGCACACCACCGACCACCAGACGTTCGCGGACACGCCCGCCGATTCGATGACGAAATACGCCGCCCCGATGAACAACACCGGTGCGGCAATGGTGCCACCACGCAGCGCCACCGCTGCCTGTTTGCCTGACATCGCGCGCACGACACAAATACCGATCAGCGACGCAACCAGGCCGGTCGCTGCCAGACCCAGCGGCAGAAACATGAGCGCAGCCCGCGCGGCTCCCTCGTCGAGACCCGGAGCAAGACCGGACAGATGCGACAAACCAAGGGTCGAGGCGATCGCAATGGTCGCGATCATTGCACCGCAATAGGACTCGAAGATGTCCGATCCCATGCCCGCGACATCACCAACGTTATCTCCGACATTGTCGGCAATCACGCCGGGATTGCGCGGGTCGTCTTCCGGGATTCCAGCTTCGACTTTTCCCACCAGATCGGCACCTACATCGGCACTCTTGGTGTAGATGCCGCCGCCAACCCGGGAGAACAATGCCACGGTCGAGGCACCCATACCAAATCCGTGAATGGCGTGCGCCGTCTGGGGATCACCGCCAAAGATCAGGTACAGCGATCCCAGTCCGACCAGGCCCAGCGATGCAACGCACAACCCCATGATCGATCCGCCGAAGAAAGCCACGGTCAGAGCACTGGCAGCGCCGTTGGTATGCGCCGCGGTCGTGGTCCGCACATTGGCCTTGGTCGCGGCAAACATGCCGAGCCACCCCGCAGCGGCAGAACAGACTGCACCCATCAGGAACGCCATGGCGGTATTGCGCCCGAGCGCCCAATAGAGAATCCCTATCAGTACCAACGCGAACAGGGCCAGCATCTTGTACTCGCGCTGCATGAACACCATCGCACCGAGGTGTATGGCATCGCCGATCTTCTTGACCTTGGCGTCACCAGCGGGATAGCGGAGCAGCAACAAGAACACGAATAGTGCGCACAACAGGCCGAAAACTCCCAGCATCGGTGGCAGCAAATGCAGATCAAACATGAAACCCCCTGGCATTCGTGGAAAATGAATCACGGTTCGCGCTGTTCTTGTTCTACGCGAACCATGCCGCCTTCAGGGCAGATACCTGCCGCGCACCGTCTGCATTACGCGGAAACCGGGTATTCCCGTCCGAATGGTAGACGAGCAGGGCAGCAATGCTCAAGTGGCCCCGGATCGTCAACGGTATTCGTTCACTTAAGCACCACGGACAACGCTGCTACACTTTGCCACCTTCTTGTGCGCTGAACCTGCGTCGGACCTGACTGTCGCGCCCAAGTTAGCCAATCCGGAGAAGCCGCTTCCATGAGTTTGAACAAAGTTCCCACCGGACACAACGTGCCCGACGATATCAACGTAATCATCGAGATCCCCGCTCACAGCGACCCGGTCAAATATGAAGTGGACAAGGAAAGCGGCGCGGTTTGCGTTGACCGCTTCATGTCAACCACGATGTTCTACCCCTGCAATTACGGCTATATCCCGAACACGCTGTCGGAAGACGGCGATCCTCTGGATGTTCTGGTGCATACACCGCACACCGTGATCAGCGGAACCGTCATCCGTTGCCGTCCGATCGGAATCCTGAAAATGCATGACGAAGCCGGGGCCGACGCCAAGCTGATCGCAGTGCCGGTCAGCAAGCTCACGCCGCTGTATAACGATGTCAGGGAATCCACCGACCTGCCCCGCTTGCTGCTGCTGCAGATCTGTCATTTCTTCGAACATTACAAGGATCTTGAAGAAGGCAAATGGGTCAAGGTCGAAGGGTGGGGCTCCGCAGAGGATGCCCGAGACGAGATCCGCAAAGCGGTTGCCAACTTCCAGCGCGAGGATGGCGCCGGCTGAGCGGGTCCGGATCACGGTTCAGACGCTTCGCTGAAATTCTGGTCCATATCCAGCGCCGGCTGGGTCTTCAGAGGACGTCCAATCACGCGCGCAGGGACACCCGCTACTGTCACATGTGCCGGCACATCGCCCAGAACGAGGCTTCCCGCGCCCACTTTCGCACCCTCGCCAACCCGTACCGGTCCGAGAATTTTTGCACCCGCGCTGAGCAGAACGCCGGGGCCGATCTTCGGGTGACGATCACCCCGCACACACCCTGAACCACCCAGCGAGACGCCGTGCAGCATCGACACATTGTCCCCCACGTGGGCAGTTTCGCCGATTACTATGCCGGTGCCATGATCGATCATGATGCCGTGGCCAAGCACCGCGCCGGGATGAATATCGACCGCGAAGCGCACCGAGCAGCGACTCTGCAGCAAATGCGCGAGCCACATACGCCCGCCCTGCCACAGCCAATGGGCCACACGGTAGGTCTGCAGGGCATGAAATCCCTTGTAATTCAGAAACGGTGTCACAAACGAGTCGCAGGCCGGATCCCGGGTACGGTAGGCATGCAGATCCGCACAGACCGCCTCGCCAATTTCCGGATCGCTGCACAGCGCATCGCCGAGTACGTCCCGCAGCACCATGGCAGGAACCATTCCGGCTTCGAGCTTGGTCGCCAGCACACAAGCCAGCGCCTCCTCGAGCGACGCGTGATTCAGCACGCTCGCATGATAAAAGCTGGCCAGCACGGGCTCGGACTGGCTGCGCAGCAATGCCTCTTCGCAAACGATGGCCCAGAGCCGGGCACCAGATTCCGTCATCGGCGCAACACCTCTACTAGCACTACGGCAGCCTCCGCGACGGGTACATCTGTAGTGGCACCTCGAAGAAGCGGCGCAGAATCTCTTCACGGCATCGAGCCACCTCGGACTGCAGTTCCATTCCCTCCTCGTACTGCAATCGGGCCAGTGCGTCCGCGTCAAAAGCAGTTTGACACTGCCACGCCAGGGGCGCAAAACTCAGATGCCATGGCTCGGCGGCAACCGCGCAGCCGGCGCCGGTATACGGCCTGAAGAAACCGTGCGCGAGGTCCCGTGCAATGCGCTCATCCAGCCATGAATGTAATGCAGCAAAGAGTCCGCCGGCCCGGGTCTCCTGGACACTAAGACGCACCTTGTAGTCTGCCGGCATTGAAGCGGCATCGATGACATCGATATCACTTCCCCAATGATGACGCGAAGTGCCTGGCAGCGCAGTCCAGCGCAGGATGGCGAAAATCCGCTCGCGGTTGCAAAGTGAGCCGATATCGAGTGGCTGCTCGTGCTCATCGAACACCGGCCTCTGGCCCAGCGCCTTGGCATTCCAGATCGCCAGTTGTCGCTGGAAGCTGCGAAAACCGCTGACCACGCGAAGATCGAACCCCTCGCATAGCGCATCGCTGCGCAGTGCGCCGAAGGCTGCTATCGTAGACGCATGAAGCAGCACCGGACCAAGACTCCAGCCAGGGTCCATCTGAACCACATGCGTCTCGCCAACGCCAAACAGCTGCGAACCGCACGGGACTGTCGATTGCTGCCGAAAATGCACACTCTGTTCCTGATTTCAATTTTCAAGGATCGACCGCTACACTGCATGATATAGGCAATCGGTCTCGCGCATGAACGTAGCAGAAGCAACCGGAACACTCAAAGTGGGGCTTGCTCTGGGCAGCGGATCCGCCCGCGGGCTATCGCATATCGGCGTGCTGCAGGGGTTGCTGGAGGTTGGCATCCAACCGGCCGTCGTCTGCGGCACATCGATCGGTTCGCTGGTAGGCGCTGCATTCTGCTCGGGAAACCTCGACGAGTTCGGCCGCTGGTTTGCCGCCATGAGCACCCGTGACGTTTTCCGTTACATGGATATCCGTCCGATCACGCGCGGCGGAGTCGGGCGCGCGGATCGGCTCATCTCCCACCTGCGCGAACTATTCGGCAGTCCACGCATTGAAGACCTGCCCTATGCTTATGCGGCAGTGGCCACCGACCTGGCCACCGGGCGCGAAATTTGGATCCAGCAGGGCGACCTGTGGGATGCGGTACGCGGATCGATCGCCATCCCCGGCTTGCTCTCACCGGTGCGCATCAACAAACGGTGGGTGGTAGACGGGGGGTTGGTCAACCCGGTTCCGGTATCCGTATGCCGCGCGCTCGGGGCAAATCTGATCATTGCGGTCAATCTGAATGATGAGCTGAACGGCAGACAACAGGCGCGGCTCGCACAAAAAATCACGCATCCCCCGGGAGATCAAAGACCGGAACCCGGACTGTTCGACCGGCTCGCCTCCGGCATCCGCGAAATAAGCCCTACGCTCCTCACGCAGTGGCTCGAAGCCGATCAGAAAAGCCACCCCGATGACGACACGCCAGGCATATTCAGCGTGGTAACCAACGCGATCAACATCATGCAGGATCGAATTACGCGCAGCCGTCTTGCCGGAGAGCCCGCAGACGTGATGATCACACCCCGCCTGGCCCATATCGGACTGCTGGATTTCGACACCGCTGCCGAAGCCATCAACGAGGGGTGCGCAGCAGCGCGCCGTTGCGCGCCGCAGATTCGCTATGCTCTCGGCCTGGGCACTCCCGGCAGCGCGTCCTTCGCAGACGAGGTCCCGGAGCCGGAGTCCCGCTAGGCCTCGCGAAACATCTTGCGCAGGTATTTCAGACGTGTCGCAAACGGCTCGGAGAGCTCGCGGCGGGTGCGCTTGGCTATTTCGCCGATATCCGCAGCCCCCGAACGTGCCTGCTCGACGATCGTGGCTCCGATGGCGCGCGGACGCCCCAGCAAATTACCACGTTCTTCGGCACTCACCCGGCGCCTGAGCGCACTGAACGACTGCCTCAGGCGAGCGTCCACGACATCCTGGATTTCACCGACGGCGGAACTGAGCACCGCTACCGTCTCGATCAGCGCTTCGATGCCAAACAACTCCGCGATCGCCACATCCTCGGCGATACGCTCCGCGCGTTGCGAGAGATACCCGGACAGGCGTTGATATTCCTTGCGCACCCGTGTCCCGAACAGCGGGTCGTCCACATAACGCGCCTCGGCGTTGACCGCAAACCAGTCGTCCTGGCGCAACTTGGCGGTTGCGCGCGGGAACAACTTGCCCTCCTCCATGTTCATATGATCCCAGTTGTAGCCGATATACCGGTCACACAGGAACTTGATCTTCTGCTTGTCCGCCGGATGATCGCCACTCGTCACGCGGCTCAATTCGTCCAGCAGCTCGCGGCTGAGTCGGCTGACCTCGCGGTGCCCCTCCAGCAGTTGTTCGACGACATCCCTCGATTCGGCGTCACGTTCGAGTAGCCGGTCGAACACCAGGTCTTCGCGAGGATGGTGGTATTGATCCGGGTAACTCGCCATGTAATGCACGATGTCATGGATCATCCCGTAATCGGGCGAGCGCCCGGGCAACAAATTGTCCGCCTGCTCCGCCAGCGCTTCGAGCAACGAGGCAATATAGCGATGTTCATTGTCGAGAGTGACCATGATCTCCGGTGCGCCACTGCGTCCGGAAGCAAGCACCGGACGGTGCAACGAGGGCGGCCTTGCCGCAATCGTCGCGGACTTGCGGCGCTTGCCGGCAACCGGCTTGCGCGTGTCACGCGCCGCCTTTTTTTGCAACGGCACGCCAGGTTCGCGTACCGACGCAACAGGTTTGGATGCCTTTGCTGTTGATTTGCGCCGCGTCGATGCGACAGACTGCACCGCCAACTTCTTTCGGCTCGGAGCGACGGCCTTTTTGCGTGCTCGCTTGGTCGGCTGCTGATTCGCCATCGGTTCGCTCTCCGGACTCAGAAATGAGGTGCATGACGCGCCCGACGACCCGGCACCAGGAGCGCCGCTGCTGACGGGTCACGACTCTTGCATGGATGATCTCAAGAAAGTTATATACGAGAAGGGGTGCGAGTATAGCCATCCCCCCCAAACCCGTTCAATCGAGGGTCATTGATCTGTGCCAACTTTCAACCAAACTAGCAGCCACAGTGCGACGTGAGCGCCGCTCTTGCGCCACTTTTTGACTTGGCGGACTCGCCGACAGGCGAAAGCCTGTGCCACGACGGCGTCTGTATCGCCGGCCCTTTCCGAGGGCAATCACTGAGCCCCGTAGCAGTGATTGCCCATGCCTCCCTGGGTTGCCTGGACAGCGCAAAGCAGCCGGCAGGATCCCCGACCGACGAAGCTTGACGCATGTCCATATGGACGTAATCGATCAGCACCTGCCGATGCCTTACTTCTGCGAAAAAATCCGGTAGAATGCGCGGCCTTCGCAAACGCACACCATTGTTCACGCGGCAAACTGGCGTAGTCGCCGGGTCGCAAGACATGACGAGGCCCACCCCGTGAAAAAACCGGCAAAACCAATCAAGACAGTCAAACCCGTCAAACCAGCAAAAACCGCCACTGCACCGAAAGCTGCAAGGACCGCGAAACCGGCCAAAGCGGCTAGACCTATCCCGGCCACGAAGCCTGCCGGGACGGCGAAGTCCGTCAAAGCTGCAAAATCCGCCAGGACCGCCAAGCCGGTCAAGGTCGCGAAACCCGCCAAGGCTGCGAGGCCCGTCAAGGCAGTAAAACCTGTCAGGACTGCAAGATCCACAACGGCCGCCACCGCGACCCTCTCGACAACTCAGCCCAAGATGCCCCCGAAAACCACGTCCGAATTCAAGAACTTCTCGCCTTACACGCTGAAAAAGGGCGAGGACTACATGAACGAAGCCCAAAAAGAGCATTTCCGCGTAATTCTCAGAAACTGGCGTTCCGAGCTGATGACGGAAGTGGACCGTACCGTAAGCCATATGAAAGACGAAGCAGCGAATTTCCCGGACCCCGCGGACCGCGCCACGCAGGAAGAGGAGTTCAGCCTGGAACTGCGAACACGTGACCGGGAACGCAAGCTGATCAAGAAAATCGAGAGTACGCTTGATCTGATTGATCAAAACGATTACGGGTATTGCGATGCCTGCGGGGTGGACATTGGCATCAAGCGTCTCGAGGCGCGGCCAACCGCAACTCTGTGTATCGACTGCAAAACCCTCGAGGAAATCAAGGAACGCCAGGAGCGCGGCTGAACAGTCAGCCATATGCCTGGCGTGCATTGACTCTTCCACTGGTGCATGCAGCTGGTGCCAAGCAGCAGCCCATACAGGGGCAGGTTCGCGCCCTCGCCAAGCGGACCGCTGCACATGGGGTCGCTGCTGAGCGCGCTCGGCAGTTACCTCGATGCCCGCGCCCACGGCGGCGAGTGGCTGCTCAGGATTGAAGATATCGATCCGCCGCGCGAACGGCCAGGTGCGGATATTCTGATATGCAAGAGCCTGCTCGCCCACGGCTTGCGCTGGGATGAAGAGCCGCTGTACCAGCACAACCGCAGTTCAGCCTACGATCAGGCCTTGGCTTGCCTGCTGAGCCACGGGCACGCCTACTATTGCATCTGCAGCCGCCAACAGCTCGATGCAGGCAAAAGTATCCATGCCGCCGACTGCCCGCAATCGCAGCAGCGCCCCTATGAGTCGGCCGCCATTCGTCTGCGAATTGCGTCGGAGCACTCGTGCTTTCACGACAGCATGCTCGGCCCCATAACTCTCGCGAGCGATGCTGACGCTGCCGATGTCGTGCTGTTGCGCAAGGACGGCCTGTACTCCTATCAACTCGCTGTTGTCATCGACGATGATTACCAGCGGATAAGTGATGTGATCCGCGGGCGTGACCTGCTGGAGTCCACGCCCTGTCAAATCCGTCTTCAACGGTTGCTCGGCTTGCCCGTGCCGCGCTACGGACACCTGCCGCTACTGCTGAACGAGCAAGGCCAAAAGCTCAGCAAACAGAATCTTGCGCGCCCGCTCGACGATACCCGTGCTCCGGCCAACCTGATGCGCTGTCTGGCCGCGCTGGGACAGCCGTTGCCGCCGGCAACGATCCGCACAGATTGCGGGGCAATTCTGAATTGGGCCACCCTGCATTGGGACCGCGCACGCATACCGGCGCAGGACAGCGTGCAGCACGAGGAATGACGGACCGGGCACGCACGCCGCCCCATTGGCAAATTGCCTTCGCGCTGAGTAACATCAAGTCTCGCCCAACCCTGCCGAAGCCTATGTACCTGAACAGAATCCTGCTGCTGGTGCTCGTGATCCTCTACGCGTTCGCACCCGTGATGGTAGATTGGATCGGGAACGGCGCAGCGCAATGGTACCGCCCGCACCTGCTCTGGTTGCTGGTGATCGTATCGGTATCGATAGCCATGTACCGGTACCCGCGCGATGAGTCTTGATCTCGGCACGCTGTTCCTGCTCGGAGTCGGCTATCTATCGCTGCTGTTCCTGATCGCCTATGCCTCGGACAAGGGACTGGTGGCGGAATCGGTCGTGTCACACCCGCTCACCTACGCCCTGTCACTCGGTGTCACTGCGGGTGGCTGGTCCTTTTTCGGCATAAGCGGGGTAGCTGCCAATTACGGCTACGGCTACATGGGATATTTCATGGGCATAGGCGCGCTGTTCCTGTTTGCGCCCCTGGTGTTGTTGCCCTTGCTGCGTATCTGTAGGCGCCATCAATTGACATCGCTCGCCGATCTGCTCGCGTTCCGTTACCGGGGCAGGGTGGTCG
Organism: Gammaproteobacteria bacterium; assembly: GCA_016705365.1. Classification (NCBI taxonomy): domain Bacteria; kingdom Pseudomonadati; phylum Pseudomonadota; class Gammaproteobacteria; species Gammaproteobacteria bacterium. Next base: position 108,174 of record JADIYI010000008.1, read on the forward strand.
GTGCCGCTTGTACCATGGGCATGCTGGCAGCGGCGCTGCCACTGGTGGCGGCCGAAATCAAGATCGTCTCGGATCTTGCCGCCATCCTGAACGGTACGAACCAGCAGGCGCATGGACATCTCGGGCTGATATTCGCGATGGCAATTGCGGTGTTCGCGATACTCTTCGGCGCACGTCCGATTTCCGATCGCGAGCGCCACAACGGGCTGGTGGTGGCGATGGCATTCGAGTCACTGGTCAAACTTGCGGCATTCCTGTTCGTCGGCGTGTTCGCCGTGAAGCAGGTATTCGGAGGCATGGACGGATTGTCACGGTGGCTCGGCGACCAACCGCAATTGCTGGAACCGCTCGCCGCGAGCGCCCGTTCGAGTTCATCGCATATGCTGACGATCACCTTCCTTGCCGCGGCGATCGGACTGCCGCACCTGTTTCACATTGCCCTTTACGAGAACCCGCGCATGCGCGCGGTGTTTCGCGCCACCTGGGGCTTTCCGTTGTTGCTGCTGCTGCTCTGTCTGCCGATTCTGCCGGTGCTGTGGGCCGGAATGCGCCTCGAACTGGGCTTGCCGGTGGAATATTTCGCCGCCGGCGTGGGGTTGAGCATGGGCTCGCCCGCCGTCGCGTTGCTGGTCTTCATAGGCGGGCTGTCGGCAGCGAGTTCCACGATCGTGGTAATGACGCTGGCGCTGGCCTCCATGACCATGAACAATCTGATCCTGCCGTTCTACCGACTCGGCGCAGAGGCCGACCTGTACCGCGGGCTGATCGTGATCCGATCGATACTTACGGCAATCATCATCCTTGCCGCGCAGATTTTCTCGATGGCGCTCCCGCTTGGCGGGTCACTCGAGAAACTCGGCTTCGCCGGCTACATCGCTGCCGCACAATTCTTTCCCGGAATACTGGCGCTGCTCTACTGGCCCGCGGCCAATCGCGCCGGCTTCCTCGGCGGTCTCGCAGCAGGGTTCGGGGTCTGGTTGCTGATGATCGTCGCGCCTGCCGAGGGCTCGTTGCTGGGCCGCGTTGCGCAGTGGCTGCCCATAACGATTGAAGGAAACCACTGGGCGACGACCGCGATCAACAGTATCGGCCTCAACGCGCTGGTGCTGATCGTGCTGTCCCTGCTCAGCAAACAGCGCACCGAAGAGCGCGAAACCGCCGCAGCCTGCAGTCTCGACAATCTGAGCGGGCGCACCCGCCACCAGATGCAATTCCGGTCAACCGGGGAATTCGTCAACGGCCTGGCGCGGGCGCTTGGCAAGGACAGCGCGCAACGCGAAGTCGAGCGTGCGCTGCGCGATCTCGGCTATCAGAGCACCGAAGCGCGGCCCTACGCCATTCGCCGCCTGCGTGATCGCATCGAGGCCAATCTATCGCGCCTGATGGGCGCGTCGGTGGCGATGGAACTGGTAAGGAAAAGCCTGCCCTATGTACCCGAAGCGGATCCAGACGCCACCGAGGATATCTATTTTGTCGAGTCGCGCCTCGAGGGTTACCAGCGCCATCTCACCGGGTTCACCGCCCAGTTGGATGGACTCCGCCGTTTCTACCGTGACACCCTGCAGGAGCTTCCGATCGGCGTGTGCGGCATGAACAACAGCAACGAAATCGTGATGTGGAACCATGCACTCGAAGGCATTACCGGCATCGAATCCGCCGCGGTGCTCGGGTTGACGCTGGCCGAGCTGAAACAGCCCTGGGGACAGATGATCGCGGAGTTTGCCGATTCAGGCAGTGCGCATCTGCACAACAGGCACATCCCTGCCGGCACAAAGGAGCGCAGCATTTACCTGCACAAGAGCCTGTCGGAGACCGCCAACAGCCCCGGTCCCGATGCCCGCTTCGTGTTGCTCGAGGACGTGACCGACATGCAACTGCTGCAGGAAGAACTGGTGCACAGCGAACGCCTGGCATCTATCGGTCGGCTCGCCGCCGGCGTCGCACATGAAATAGGCAATCCGCTTACGGGTATCGACTGCCTGGCGCAGAACCTGCTTGCAGAAGGCGATGAAGCGACAACCCGGGAGAGCGCAAAACAGATTCTCAACCAGACCCTGCGCATCAGCAATATCGTGCAGACGCTGGTGAACTTCGCGCACGCGGGCGTAAACAGTCATGGCGCCCTGGAACCGCTCGACGTATTCCAGTGCGCGGAGGAAGCGATCTACCTGCTCGGTCTCGATCGCAACGCACGCCTGGTCAACTTCCGCAATCTTTGCGCGCGCGAAATCACCGCAGTGGCCGATGGACAACGCCTGCTGCAGGTATTGCTCAATCTGCTGAGCAATGCCCGCGATGCGGTGGAGAGCGGTGGCGAGATCGCGGTGGAAAACCATCGCGAGCTCAACCGCACCGTGATCACCGTCACCGATAATGGCTGCGGCATCCCGCGCGCCCACCTCGATCAGGTGCTGGAGCCATTTTTCACCACCAAAGCGCCGGGTGAGGGCACTGGGCTCGGCCTGGCCCTGGTTTATTCGATCGTGCGTGACATGGACGGAAGCATGGAAATCGAAAGCCCGCTGGAGATCTCGACCGGGCGGGGCGTTCGTGTAAGTATCAGCCTTCCCTCCCGTTGATCCGGGCGAGGCAGCGGCAGAGCGCTACTATGGGCCTAGAATTAGTCCGGAATTGGCGCTATGTTTGACCTTGGGCACGATCTATACCACGAGGCAGTATCAGTGGTGGATATTCTCGTTGTAGAAGACGAATCGGTAATACGCTCCGCGCTGAAGCGGTTTCTGGAGCGACACAAATATCGGGTATTCGAAGCCGCTTCGGTCGCCGAAGCCGAGACCAGCTTCAAACTCGAGCGATTCAGCCTGATCATCAGTGACCTGCGTCTTCCCGGGGCGCCCGGCACCGATCTGATCCCGCGCGCCGGAGAAGTTCCCGTACTCATCATGACCAGTTTTGCCAGCCTGCGCTCGGCGGTCGACGCGATGCGCATGGGTGCGGTGGACTATATCGCCAAACCTTTTGATTACGCAGACCTGCTGGTTGCGATCAAGCGCATCGTGCGCGAGCACAGTACAGCGCGCCTGAATCGTGGCCGCGATCCCGAACGCCAGTTGGCCGACAGCGTCGAGGGCATGATCGGCGACTGCCAGTTGATGCAGGGCATCTACGAGCGCATCCGCAAGGTCGCGCCCACGCCGGCCACGGTCCTGATACGCGGCGAAACCGGCACTGGCAAGGAACTCGTTGCACGCGCACTGCACCGCGCCAGCCAGCGCGCGCAGCAGCCGCTGGTGTGCGTCAACTGCGCCGCAATCCCGGAAACGCTGATCGAATCGGAATTGTTCGGTTATGAAAAGGGTGCATTTACCGGTGCCGCAAGCAACCGCGTCGGCCTGATAGAAGCCGCGGATGGCGGCACGCTTTTCCTTGACGAGATCGGCGAACTGCCCTGCGAGGCGCAAGCGCGCCTGTTGCGGTTCATCCAGGAGGGAGAGATACGCGCGATCGGCGCGGTGCAGTCGCGGCGCGTCGACGTCAGATTGATCACTGCAACCCACCGCGACCTGAAGGCCCTTTGCGATGAACGCAAATTTCGCCAGGATCTTTATTACCGTATCAACGTGGTCGAACTGTTCCTGCCACCATTGCGGGAACGGGGGCGCGACGTGCTAGGAATCGCAGAGGCACTGCTCGAGGACGCCTGCCGACGTCATGAAAGGAAGTCCAAACATTTTTCACCCGAGGCCATCCAGGCAATTACCTGTTACCACTGGCCAGGCAATGTGCGTGAACTGGAAAATGCCGTGGAACGGGCCGTGATCCTGAGCGATGGTGACGAAATCTCCCATGCGGCGCTGGCGATCGAACTGGAGCCACCGGAGCCGAGAAGCAACGAAAGCGAACCGCGCGGACGCGAAAACCAGCATTGCGCCGACGACCCCGCGGAAGACCTGTCGCTGGAGGATTACTTCCAGCGATTCGTACTGCAGAACCAGGATCACATGAGCGAGACCGAACTCGCGCGCAAACTGGGCGTCAGCCGCAAATGCCTGTGGGAGCGGCGCCAGCGCTTCGGGATTCCCCGCAAAAAGGCCGCGCCCGACGACAACCCGGCCGGGCGGCACTCCGCCTGACACTTTGTTACGCTACCAGTACCGGGTAACTCCATGCGGGTCAATCGGTAACGACTGTTACCAAGAACTCTAAATCAATCAAACTCAACATTATACAACTCTTTGATTTAATTGAACTTAATTTTATGGCACGGCAAATGCCTTTCTAATGGCATAAGAATAACGACTGAACAATAACACTAACCTGGATTGAGATCTGTATGGGGAAGGCCTAGCACTTCCCCCTACTGTTTCCCCCCCAACCTCGATACTTGCCCATCCCGCCAGTCGGCTGCACGCTATGTTACACTCGCGCCCCATTTGAACCTGGCAGGGAAGCATTTTCATTGAACTCCCGGCTTACCGATCCTGACCGAGACTGCACCCTCTCCGGGTGCCGCAGCTATGCCGCGGACGCGCATAACATTGCCCCAGGCGCCATAAGCAACGAAGCCCTGCAGGTAGTGCGCAGCTTGCGCGAGGCCGGCTACGAGGCCTACCTGGTAGGGGGTTGCGTCCGCGACCTGCTGCTCGGTCACGAACCCAAGGACTTCGACGTTTCCACCAATGCGTTGCCGGCACAGGTGCATGCGCTATTCCGGCGTTCGCGCATCGTCGGACGGCGCTTTCAGATCGTGCATGTGCGCAGTGGTCGCGACGTGATCGAAGTGTCCACCTTCCGGGGCCACCACAGCCCCGATTTCGACGAGGATGGCGACGGCGACGAGCACACCGATGCCGGCAGCGCAGTGCGCGCCGAATCGGGCATGCTGTTGCGCGACAACGTTTTCGGCACCGTGGAAGAAGATGCATTGCGCCGCGACTTCAGCGTAAACGGGTTGTACTATGATCCGGACACCCACTGTGTGCTGGATTTCTGCACCGGCGTGGAAGACCTTCAGGCGCGCGTGCTGCGCGTGATCGGCGATCCGGAAAAGCGCTACCAGGAAGATCCGGTGCGCATGCTGCGCGCGGTGCGTTTCGCAGCCAAGCTCGGCTTCTCGATCGAGGAAACCGCACTCGCTGCGATCCTGAAGTGCCGCAATCTGCTGGTGCAGATCCCGGCCGCGCGCATGTTTGACGAAGTACTGAAACTGTTGCTGGGCGGACGCGGCGAGGAGACCTTCGTGCTGCTCGACCGCTACGGTTTGTTTGCCCCGCTGTTTCCGGATACCGCCGCCGCGCTCGAGCGCGTTCCCGAGGATCGCAGCCTGCTCCTGCACGCCTTGCGCAACAGCGATGAGCGCATCGCCGTCGGCAAACCGGTCACCCCGGCGTTCCTGTACGCGGCGATGCTGTGGCCCGCGCTGCGTCACCGTCTGCAAGCGCTGCTCGAACGCGAACAGCTGCCGATTCTCGCGGCACTGCACGAGGCGATACCCGAGGTCATCTCGCGCCAGGTTCGCAGCATCACGATTCCACGGCGCTTCGCCACCCCGATGCGTGAGATATGGGAACTCCAGCAGCGACTCATCACCCGCAGGCAACCGCAGAAACTCGCCGCGCATCCGCGTTTCCGCGCCGCCTACGATTTCGTGCTGCTGCGCGAGCAATCCGGCGAATCGTTGCAGGACGCGGGCGACTGGTGGACGCGTTTTCAGACTGGCGAGGAGATGCCTGCGGCAGCGGAGCGCAGCCCTCGCCGCCGCCGTCGCCGCGGGAAACGGAGCGTGCCCGCCGATGGCAGTTGAGGCGACAGTATTTGTCGCCGCGGGCAGCAACCTGGGCGATTCGCTGTCTTACCTGAAGTTCGGGATCGAGAGCCTGCATACCGCATCCGGTTGCCGGGTGTCGCGCGTCAGCCCGTGGTACCGGAGCACTGCCATTGGTCCCGGCAGGCAGAACGACTACATAAACGGGGTGATCGAACTGAGCACGACACGGGAACCGCTGCCACTGCTTGACCTGCTGCAGGAAGTGGAGGCCGCGGCCGGCCGCGAGCGGGGCATACGCTGGGGAGCCCGCACGCTGGACCTGGACATGCTGCTGTATCCGGGCATCGAAGCAAGCAATGCGCGGCTCACACTGCCCCACCCGCGACTCATGGCGCGTAATTTCGTGGTGTACCCCCTGTACGACCTGGCGCCGGCACTGATCCTGCCCGGAGACACGCCGCTGGCGCGACTGCGCAGCGAACTGAGCGATCAGGGTATCTGCCGTCTCGAAGCCGAACCGGGTATCAGCTTTGGCTAGCCGAAACGATACGGATTCCCGCGAACCACTGCGCTATATTGCGGTAGAGGGTCCCATAGGAGCAGGCAAAACCACGCTGGCGCGCAAACTGGCGTACAGTTTCGGCCACGAGCCGCTGCTCGAACGAGCCGGGGAAAATCCGTTTCTCGAGGAGTTCTACCGCCATCGCGCCCGCAACGCACTGGCGACCCAGATGCATTTCCTGATCGAGCGCGTGCGCCAGCTCGATGCCGTCCGGCAAGCCGATATGTTCCAGCCGGCACGGGTCGCCGATTTCCTGATCGAAAAGGACCGGCTTTTTGCCCGGCTCAATCTCGACGCCAACGAATACGCGCTCTACGAAACCATATACGAGCGCCTGGTATCGAGCACGCTGCGTCCCGACCTCGTGATCTACCTGCAGGCGCCGGTGGACGTGCTGATCGATCGTGTACGCCAACGCGGCATCGCTTTCGAACAGCTCCTCGAGCGCAAGTATCTCGAGCAACTGAACGAAGCGTACAGCCAGTTTTTTCATTTTTATGATGATGCGCCACTGCTGATCGTCAACGCCGCCGCTATTGACTTCGCCAATGACGAAAACCACTATACCGAACTCGTCGATTACCTGCTGAATGTCCGCTCCGGCAGGCAATACTTCAACCCTACCTTTTTCTGATGGGCGTCCCGGGCATGAAACCAGTCACGATCAGGACGCTGAACGACATGAAGCGCGAGCAGCGACGCTTCGTCTGTGCTACTGCCTACGATGCCTCGTTTGCGCGTATCGCGGTGGATGCCGGCATCGAAACGATCCTGGTCGGTGATTCCCTCGGCATGGTGTTGCAGGGGCACGACAGCACCATCCCGGTCACGGTTGCGGACATGGCCTACCACATTCGCTGTGTGGCGCGTGCCGCAAGCTCCGCCCTGGTGATAGGTGACATGCCGTTCATGAGTTACGCGACCCAGAAAGACCTGCTCGGCAATGCCACTACGCTGATGCAAGCCGGCGCGCACGTGGTCAAACTCGAGGGTGGGCAATGGCTCGCTCCAGGCGTTGCCCAGCTAAGCGAGCGCGGCATCCCGGCATGCGGGCATATCGGTCTCACACCGCAGTCGGTGAACAGTTTTGGCGGCTTTCTGGTACAGGGCCGTGGCCCCGAAGATGCGAAAAGGATTCTCGAAGATGCGCTCGCACTCGAGGCGGCGGGCGCCGTGCTGCTGGTAATCGAATGCGTACCTCGCGAACTCGCTGCCGAGATCACCGCCAGGCTGGCCATTCCGGTCATCGGCATCGGTGCCGGTCCGGCAACCGATGCGCAGGTGCTGGTGATGCACGACCTGCTCGGAATGAACCCTCGCCCTCCGCGCTTCGTCCGCGACTTTCTTGTCACCGGAGGAAGTATCCAGGGCGCCTTCGCGGCCTATGCCCAGGCAGTCCGCGACGGCAGCTTCCCCCAGCCCGAACACGGCTTCGACTGAAGGATATTCACAGGAGCAGCGCAACCGCATGAAGATCTGCAGGAGTTTCGCGGACATCCGTGCGGCCGTGTCAGATTGGCATCGCGCCGGCGAAAGCGTGGTGTTCGTGCCGACGCTCGGCAACCTGCACGAGGGGCACCTGCAACTGGTCCGGCTGGCCGCAACGCGTGGCGATCGGGTGGTGGTGAGCATCTTCGTCAACCCGCTGCAATTCGGCAAGAACGAAGACTACGCCTTGTATCCGCGCACACTCGATTCCGACGTGCGCAAGCTCGAGGATGTCACAACCGACGCCCTGTTCTGTCCGAGCGATCTCGAGATCTACCCGAACGGCGTGGAGCAGCAGACCTCGGTGGCGGTGCCCACCATGACGGATATCCTGTGCGGTGCGACGCGCCCGGGCCATTTCACCGGCGTCACCACCATCGTCAGCAAGCTGTTCAATATCGTGCAGCCTGACAAGGCGGTGTTCGGCATCAGGACTTCCAGCAGCTCGCCGTGGTCAAGCGGCTGGTCGAGGATCTGTGTTTCCCGATCGAGATCATCGAGGCTCCGGTGGCGCGCGCCGAAGACGGCCTGGCGCTCAGTTCCCGCAACGGTTATCTCGACGCGAACGAGCGCGCACTTGCGCCGGTGATCTACGCGCTGCTGCTCGCCACACGGGAACGCATCGCGCACGGGGAGCGCAATTACCCCCTGATCGAGGCTCAGGCAAAAGTGCAGTTGCTCGAGCAAGGTCTGCGCCCGGATTATTTCTCGATACGTTGCGCCAGGACCCTGGAGCCCGCCTCCCTCTCCGATACCAAGCTCGTGATCCTGGTGGCCGCCTGGCTCGGCAAGACGCGCCTGATCGACAACGTCACGATCAACATCGACACTTGATCACCCGGCGCGGATCGCGCCTCATGCCTCTCCCCGCAAATCGCGTTATGATTCCCGTGCCCGCTCCCCGGCGAATGGAGTACTGACGCATGCTGGAAATTTCCGAGCACCCGGTTTCCGAACCGATCCGTGCACACGCTCATCTCGATGCCGGAGATTATCGCCGGCTGTATCAGGAATCGATCAGCGATCCCGATGGGTTCTGGGACCGGCAGGCGCGAGAGTTCCTGTCCTGGGACGCGCCATGGACCCGGGTACACGAATCCGACATGCAGCGCGGTCACGTCCGCTGGTTCATCGGTGCACGCCTCAACGTCAGCCACAACTGCATCGATCGCCATTTGCCGCAGCGTGCGCAGCAGACTGCGATCATCTGGGAAGGCGACGGACCGGGCGATAGCGCACATATCAGTTATGCCGAGTTGCACGGGCATGTGTGTCGTCTCGCCAACGCGCTGAAAGGGCGCGGTGTCGGCAAGGGCGACCGGGTGTGCATATACATGCCGATGATTCCCGAGGCGGCCTATGCGATGCTCGCCTGCGCACGCATCGGGGCGGTGCACTCGGTCGTGTTTGGCGGCTTTTCGCCCGAGTCGCTGAAGGACCGGATACTCGATTGCGACTGCCGCGTGCTGATCACCGCCGACGAGGGCGTGCGCGGCGGCAAGCGGATACCGCTCAAGGCCAATGCCGATCTGGCGCTGGCGCATTGCCCGGACGTACATACCAGCATAGTGGTCCGGCGTACCGGCGCCACGCTCGACTGGCAGGCACCACGCGATGTGTGGTACCACGAAATTTGTGCCGCATCTGCGAGCGACTGCGCAGCGGAACCGATGGAGGCAGAGGATCCCCTGTTCATTCTCTACACCTCGGGATCGACCGGTAAGCCGAAGGGTGTGCTGCACACCACCGCCGGCTATCTTCTGCAGGCCGCAATCACGCACAAATATGTGTTCGACTATCACGATGGCGACATCTACTGGTGCACCGCCGATGTCGGCTGGGTCACCGGACACTCCTACATCGTCTATGGCCCGCTCGCCAACGCCGCCACCACGTTGATGTTCGAAGGTGTGCCGACCTATCCGTCACCAGCGCGCTTCTGGGAAATCGTCGACACGCACCGGGTGAACATCTTCTACACCGCGCCCACCGCACTGCGCGCATTGATGGGGCTAGGGGACGCACACGTCCGCAGCACCTCGCGCCAGAGCCTGCGGGTGCTCGGCACGGTCGGCGAGCCGATCAACCCCGAAGCCTGGGAATGGTATTTCCAGGTTGTCGGGGAGCGGCGCTGCCCGGTCATCGACACCTGGTGGCAGACCGAGACCGGGGGCATCATGATCGCGCCGTTGCCCGGGGCTACCACCCTCAAGCCCGGCTCCGCGACGCTGCCCTTCTTTGGCATCGTGCCGGCGCTGCTCGACAGCGAGGGCCAGACAGTCCAGGGCGCGGGCAGCGGCAACCTCGTGATCACCCGCTCATGGCCGGGGCAGATCCGCACCGTCTACGGCGATCACCAGCGGCTTGTCGATACCTATTACCGCACCTATCCCGGCAACTACTTCACCGGCGACGGCGCGCGCCGGGATGGCGACGGATATTATTGGATCACCGGACGCGTGGACGACGTGATCAACGTCTCGGGGCACCGCCTCGGCACCGCCGAAATCGAAAGCGCGCTGGTGCTGCACGACAAGGTTGCGGAGGCGGCCGTGGTCGGCTTTCCGCACGACATCAAGGGCCAGGGAATCTACGCGTATGTCACCCTGATGCATGATGCCGAACCGAGCGAGGCGCTGCGTCGCGAACTGGTGGACATCGTCATCCACGAGATCGGCGCGATCGCTCGCCCCGACGTGATCCAGTGGGCCCCCGGGCTGCCAAAAACCCGTTCCGGAAAGATCATGCGTCGTATCCTGCGCAAGGTTGCCGCGGATGAGCTCGACAACCTCGGCGACACCACCACACTGGCCGATCCGGCGGTGGTCGGACACCTGGTCGAAAACCGTCACCATCGCTGACCTAGGGGGGTTGAGCGCTGCGATCGGGTAGGAGGTAGGGTCACCCCTACCGTCCTCCCACACCACCGAACATGCGGTGTGCGTGCTCGAACATGGCCACGTGGTGATCGACGAACTGGTGTCAGCCGAAGTCATGGATTGCATCGAGGTGGGAACTGCAGCCTTGTTTCGATTCGACGTCATTCGGCCACCTGCTCGAGTTGGGGGCCAAAGCGCAGCGCACCGAGTCGTTGATCGCCCGCTCGCCGACCGTGCGTGAACTGATCATGCAGGATACCTATCCGGGTGCGCTCAAGGAGCTGTTGTCGCACGCGGCCACCGTGCAGCTGGCGGTGACCGCCAAAACTCATTCACTTTATTCGGGCTGGCGAACGAACCGATGAAGCCGGTCTACTGACTGAAACAGGATTTACGCGCCGGGGCACCACCGCAGCGAAACCATTTGCTCGTCGGGCTCGCGAAGGGCAACGTAAACCCGGCGTTATCAACCTGTCAGCACATCACCCGCCCGGTTATCGACGGTTACGATGGTGTCGTGATATTCGATCGTGGGGGTTGCCCCCATGCTTTGTCGAAACGTCTCCAGGAACTGGTCGCTGAAAAAAGCCTCGGCGCTCGCCCTGGAATCCCAGAGGTAAACGGATAGCCCGTCGCTGCTGTCGACATCAAAGCAAAACTGCTTGCTGTAGAGGTGCGGCATGCCCTTGAACATATTTTCAGCACCATATTGCAGCATTGCTGAAATCTCCTCGCGGGTATAACTCTTTGGCGTCTTGTATTTCACGATTACCGTAACCACAAATCTGCTCCTTTCTATCGATCGCTGAGTGTAAAACGTTCATCTGAATTCGAGGATGCTACGCAGGATACTCTTCGAGAATCCGGTCAGCAGCACGCATGGCAACAGCCATGATCGATGCGTTGGTAATGCCCGCCAGCATTTCGGGATAAATGGAGCAGTCGACCACCCGCACCCCATCGATACCGTGAACCCGGGTATTCCCGTCCACGACAGACGTTACGCCATCACGACCCATGGCGCAGGTTCCAGTGGCGTGAAATCCTGGCTGGCCACCTTTCCTGTAAAGCTCGAGAATCTCCTCGTCGCTTTGCGCAGCGGCAGAGGATGGCAGCTCGCGCGACAGCTTCGCTGCCAACGGTGGCTGCGCTGCTATGGCGCGAATTTGACGGACTGCCGCAACGCTACTCCGCCGGTCGTATTCATCGCCGAGGTAGTTTGGCCTGATCAGCGCAGCGGCACCGGGATCGGACGAACGAATGCGAATCTCACCGCTGCTTTTCGGGTACATCAGGTAGCCGGCGATGCTGACACCGGGGGACTCGCTGAAAGTATTCCCCTCGCGAGAATAAGGATTGAACATCAACATGATATCCGGAGTATTCAGCCCTTCATCAGAGCGTATGAACGCCGCGGCATGACAGGGTGATTGGGCCATGGGGCCTTTCCCGGTCATGAAGTAGCGGAGCACATTCCAGATCAACGGGAGGCCGGCGTATTGCCGGTTTTCCGAATCAGCCCACGACTTGACCCCGAAGCTGATGCCCAACAGCAGGTGTTCGCGCAGATTGGCCCCGACACGCGGATTGGCATGAATAACGGGAATGCCCAATTCGTCCAGCAGCGGAGCAGGTCCGACACCGGATCGTTGCAGAATCTGCGGGGACTCCAGGGTACCGGCGCAAAGCACAATCTCGCGCCGAGCGGTGTAACTGATCTTCCCGCCTTTGCCATGACAGATGACCGAGGTCGCCCGCTTTCCCTCGAACACGAGCTTGTTGACCTGGATATCGGTTTCAATATGCAAGTTGGTGCGCCGCTGAAGCGGCTTCAAAAACGCGGTGGAGGCGCTGTGGCGCTTGCCTTTCCGATCAATATTGAAGTGCAGATAGCCGACACCCCTTTGACCGACATCCACCATGAGTTCACGGCGCGGCAGCCCGGTCGCACAGGAAGATTCGATGAAAGCCTGTGTGATGGCATGCTGAGTTGCGTGGGTGGTGGTCGGTATGATGCCATTGCTGGAACCGGAGCCATCCAGCGCATGGAAATACGGCTCCATACGCGACCAGGCCCACTCATCCCCACCTGCCTCGGCCAGCGCCGAAAAGCCCTCGGGCTGAGGCCGGGCCCAGAGCATGCCGTTGACCGAACTCGAGCCGCCCAGTGTTTTCCCCCGCAGCCAGACTTCACTTGATGGCTCATTGGCAGCACGTGTGACAGGGTAGCGGCTCACATAGGTAGTGCCCGCCAAAACAGCGCCAAACCCTTTGGGCATCGTCAGCAGCACACTGGAATCGCGCTTTCCCTGCTCGAGAAGAAGCACCGAAAGCCGGCCGCTTGCGCTGAGCTTGTTCGCCATCACACTACCGGCAGAGCCTGCGCCGACGATAATGAAATCAAATATTGATGCGTTAGAGCCGTTCATGAGAAAACCCGGTGTAGGCGACTGATCTTACTCGTAAAAGGGGACCGTAAAAGGGGACAGATTTATTTTCTCTCTGCTAAATAAATCTGTCCCCTTTTCTGGTCCCCTTTTCTGGTCGTCCCCTTTTCTGGTCCCCTTTTCTGCTTTTCTGATAGCCCCCTTTTCTAGGACTCTGCAGGCTCAAGTCCCACGACCACGGCACGCGCACGCAGATGCGAAAACACCCCGGCGGGCACCTCCATTGCTTCCGTCTTCACCCTTTTCAGCGTATTCGCATCGTAGATGTCCAGCCGGCCTGCATCCGCGCCCGCGCTCTGGTCACCGCCGCCCCTGGCGCTGATATACAGGTACTCGCCCCGCGCGGTGTACTCCGGAAAATGCGAATAACCGGTGGTACCTCCGACCATCAGGCTCTTGACGACAGTCAGCGTGTCCTTGTCGATGAACTGGATCATGTTCGCACTCGAGTCGGTACCCACGATATCGACCACGATATAAGGAGCCCGCGGATGGGCAGCCGGCGATTCGGTGGGCCCCAGGACCGGAATGCGTTTGACGACCTCGAAGGTATTCATGTCAAACACGGTCACTTCATACGGCTTGCAGGCACGCGAACCGATATTGGTACCGATGCCCAGGAAGCGGTCATGCTGCCGCACCACCGCTCCCGAACCGAGATGTGGCTGGCACCCGGCCGGGATCTTTTTGACAATACTCTTGCTGGCCAGATCGATGACGGTGTTGACATCGTCATCGTACGAGGACACGAGGAGATGACGGCCATCCGGCGAGAGAAACGCATCGTGCAGGTGCCGCCCCACATCGGTGATCGGGGTGACGGGCATATCGGGTTGAGCCAGATCCACGATCCACACCTGGCCGGCCTGTTCGAGGGCGATGGCAAAATAGTCCGCAAACGGAGTGCCGGTGATCATCCCCGAATCCGCCTCGACCATCTTGCCATCCGGATCGATGCCGCGCAGTTCCATCAGCTTGACCGGTTCCAGGGTATCGGCATCGAGGATGACCGCCGTATTCGGCACGTAGGAACCCGCGGCGAGGTATTTTCCGTCGCGTGATACTGCAAGCGAGGTGCCGTTCAATCCAGCCCGGATCTTGCGCACCACTTGCAACGAATACAGATCAACCTTGTGGATGTAGCCGATATCGTCGCGAACATACGCCCAGCGATCCTGCCTGGGGTGAAAATCCATCAGATGCGGTGCGAAGCCGGTCGGCACCTCACCAACCTTCCGGTTGTTCCTGCCGTCGAAGAAAACAACCTTGGCTTGATCCCCGACGGCGAATCGGCCGCGTGACATGACGGCCATCAGATCATCGATATCCTGGATCGGGTAGACGGGTTTCTCGGGCAAGGTCGACTCATCGGCAACCAACACGACCAGCGACTTCCGTATATCGCCCATGCCCCAGGACATGGTTTTCCGGGGCTGTTTCGTGATCAGCGCAGCGAGCAAACCCCGCTGCCGCGCCGACAGGATCCGGGGCCAGGTCGGATGCTGCGGCATCAAGGTCGTCGCACTGCCTATTTCTATCCTGGAATCAACCTCGGCCTCGCCAAGTGTGGTTTGATCACTGTTCAACGCTGGCCCGATGTATCCACCACGATCCGCTCCATGGCAGACCGCGCAATGGTCGGCATACAGTTGTTCAGCTTCCTCAAAATCCTCCGCCACCGCCACATCCGGGATTCCCAGCCATGCTGCCATCGCTAGAACGGCGGCCGAGACGCGACAGGTATCGCGTATGGATACACTCATTCATATCTCCTTGCTTGCACTCGCAAGGAAAACAACCCTTCGAGCCACAAACGCATCATCTCACCGTCACCGGACTCCGTCCATGCAGGGTGCTCCATACGCGATGCGGGCGGGGATGCGCGGCAGGATTGTGCCCTGCGCGGATTTCATCCAGAGCCTCGATACCGACAGCCTGCACCTACCGGAAACGTTGATGCACGTAACAAGCTGGGCGAAATGGTGCCGTTCGCGCCACGCACGGTGCCGAAGCGAGTACTCGTGACCGCCGAGCACGGGTTGAAACCAATCGTCGCGCCAAAAACAAAAGGAGCCTTGCGGCTCCTTTTGTTTTACGTTTGCGCAGCAGTGATTACTCGCCGCCGGAAGCGTCTTCGCTCACTTCCTTCATGCTGAGCTTGATGCGCCCGCGCGGATCGACATCCAGCACCTTTACCCGCACCTGCTGGCCTTCGCTCAGCACGTCGGTAACGTTCTCGATGCGCTGGTTCGCGATCTGCGAAATGTGCACCAGGCCATCCTTGCCCGGCATGATCGTCACGAACGCGCCAAAATCGACGATGCGCGCCACGGTGCCGGTATAGGTCTCGCCGACCTTGGCTTCCGCGGTGATCGCCTCGACACGTGCCAGGGCGGCATCACGCGACTCCGCATTCTCGCCGTAGATACGCACCGTGCCATCGTCGGAAATATCGATCGAGGCACCGGTCTCTTCGGTGATGCTGCGAATGGTCGCGCCGCCCTTGCCGATCACATCGCGTATCTTGTCGGTATCGATGCGGATCATGACCATCTGCGGCGCATTGTCGGAAACGCTGGGCCGCGATTCGGTGATTGCACGGCTCATCTCGCCGAGGATGTGCAGGCGCGCATGACGGGCCTGATCGAGGGCGGCTTCCATGATTTCTTCGGTGATGCCCTGGATCTTGATATCCATCTGCAACGCAGTCACGCCCTCGGCGGTTCCGGCAACCTTGAAATCCATGTCGCCGAGATGATCCTCGTCTCCGAGAATATCGGTGATCACGGCAAACTTGTTGCCTTCCTTGACCAGCCCCATCGCGATGCCGGCAACCGGTGCCCGCAGCGGAATGCCCGCATCCATCATTGCGAGGCTTGCACCGCACACGGTGGCCATCGAGCTCGACCCGTTTGATTCGGTGACCTCCGAAACCACCCGTATGCTGTACGGGAAATCGTCCATCGAAGGCAGCACTGCAGCCACGCCGCGACGGGCAAGTTTCCCGTGACCAATCTCGCGGCGTCCCGGCCCGGCTATGCGACCCGTCTCGCCCACCGAGTAAGGAGGGAAGTTGTAGTGCAGCATGAACGGGTCCTTGTACTCGCCATGCAGCGCATCGATGATCTGGGCATCGCGGGCGGTACCCAGCGTCGCAACCACTATGGCCTGTGTTTCGCCGCGGGTGAAGATCGCCGAACCATGCACGCGAGGCAGGAAACCGACCTCGGCCACGATGGGACGCACGGTTTTCAGATCACGTCCATCGATACGGGGCTTGCCATTGACGATGCGCTCACGCACGATTTTCTTCTCGAGCTTGGCAAACGCATTCGCAACTTCTTCCGCGCTGACCGCACCGCCTTCGACTGCGATCGCCACAACTGCCGCCTGGCGCAGATCGTTGACCCGGTCATAGCGGGCCTGCTTCTCGATGATCCGGTAAGCCTCGCCGATGTCATGACCGAATTGCTCGCGCAGCTGATCGGCAAGCGTGGCATGTTCCTGACTGGCTTCGAGCTCCCAGCGTGGCTTGCCGGTCTCCGCGGCCAGCTCGGTGATCGCCTTGATCACGACCTGCATTTCCTGGTGCGCATACAGCACCGCACCAAGCATCTGGTCTTCGGTGAGTTCCTGTGCCTCGGACTCGACCATGAGCACCGCGTCTGCGGTTCCGGCGACCACCATGTTCAGCGCCGAAGTATCGAGCTGTGCGTAATTGGGGTTCAGCACATAACCCTTGTCGGCCATGAAACCAACACGTGCAGCACCGATCGGGCCATCAAAGGGAATACCGGAAATGGAAAGGGCGGCCGAAGTGCCAATCAGCGCGGCGATATCCGGATCGCCACTCTTGTCGGTCGACAGCACCGTGCAGATTACCTGCACTTCATTGCGGAACCCTTTCGGGAACAGCGGACGGATCGGGCGATCGATCAGCCGCGACGTCAGCGTTTCCTTCTCCGACAGCCGGCCTTCACGCTTGAAGAAGCCGCCGGGGATCTTGCCCGCCGCAAAGGTCTTCTCGATGTAGTGCACCGAAAGCGGGAAGAAGCTCTGTCCCGCCTTGGCTTTCTTGTCGGCAACAACCGTGACCAGCACGGTTGTTTGGTCGACGGTGACCAGCACCGCGCCGGTCGCCTGACGTGCCACACGGCCAGTCTCCAGCGTGACGCTATGGTCACCGTATTTGAACGTTTTTCTTACGGGGTTCACAAAAAATCCTCCACATTCGACCGGCGATTGCGCCGATCCATGATATTTCTGCCTGATCGACCGATCGGGCAATTAACGACGCAGACCAAGCCGACTGATCAGGCTTGCATAACGCTGGGCGTCTTTTCGCTTCAGGTAATCGAGCAATTTGCGACGCTGGTTCACCATGCGAATGAGGCCACGCCGCGAGTGGTGGTCCTTCTTGTGCGCGCCAAAATGCCCCTGTAACTTGTCGATATTCGCGCTCAGCAGCGCAACCTGTACCTCGGGGGATCCGGTATCAGCTTCCGCGGTCTGATACTCCTTGACGATCTTGCCCTTTTCCTCTGCATTCAACGACATCGTGTAGTCCTCACTTTAATGAATATGCCGATGGCGGAAGTTGCCGCCGTTACCAGAATCCTGGCCGCGCATATTTGCAGCCGGATCGCTCCCTCTGCTCCTTCGCCGGTGCTCACCGTCGCAGGACCATGTCTCAATGACGCGCCCCGGGGGCCGTCATCATCATTCTGCGCGGTGCCACCCGACGGCCTTCGACCATCTCGCCGACACCACGGAACTCGCCGTTCTCGGCGAGCACCCTGACCAGACCCTGCGCCGGAGCCTGCGCCACCATCACCGCCTGCCCCTGCGACAGGTAGTAGCAACTCGACTCCGCGACGCGCACTTCCGGCAGATGCCCAACCGCGCTTTCCGGGGAAAGCAGCAACGCATCGAGCGCCTCGAAGGCACGTTCGTCGCGCAGCCGCTCGAGCTGTTCCAGCGTGACCGACTGCTCGTCACTGAACGGGCCCGAGGCGCTGCGGTGCAACGCCGTCACATGCCCGCCGCATCCAAGTGCATTGCCGATATCCTCGGCCAGGGTACGCACATAGGTACCCTTGCTGGCACGCACCCGGATGGCAAGGCTGGCGCGCTCGCCGGCCACGAATCCAAGCCGCTCCAGCTCGTAAATCACTACGGGCCGCGCTGCGCGCTCCACCGTTTCACCCTTGCGTGCCAGCTCATAAAGCGGTACACCATCGCGCTTGAGCGCGGAATACATCGGCGGCACCTGCTCGATGCTGCCGCGAAAACGCTCCAGCACTTCGTCCACCACCGCAAGTTCGAGCACCGCGGCGCTGCGTTCGGCAATGATACGACCGTCCGCATCTGCCGTATCCGTTGTCACCCCGAGGCAGATCGTGGTGACATATTCCTTGTCCGCGCCGAGCAGGAACTGCGACATCTTGGTCGCCTCCCCGAAACACAACGGCAGCACCCCGGTTGCCAGCGGATCGAGGCTGCCGGTGTGGCCGGCCTTGGCCGCGAAATAGATGCTCTTGGCCCGCTGCAACACCGCGTTCGAGGTCAACCCCGCGGGTTTGTTGACCACCAGGATGCCATCGACGCGCCGTGCCTGCCTGCGCCTCGTCAATCGACGCTCCCGGTGCCATCCGGCTCATCATCGCCAGCGTGCCTGTCGGCATCTTCGGCCAGCGCACGGTCGATCAAATCCGACAACTTGCGCCCCTGGACCACGCCGACGTCATAGACAAACCGCAATTTCGGTACCGCCCGCATGCGCGCCTCGCGCGACAGCAACGTGCGCAGAAAGCCCGCGGCCTTGTTCAGGACTTCCAGTTCCTCGCTCGCGTCCTGTGCGGAGTCCTTGTCCATGAAGGTGACAAACACTTTCGCATAGGCCAGATCCCGGCTGACCTCGACCTCGTTCACGCTCACCATGCCGATGCGTGGATCGCGCACCTCGTTCTGGATGAAGCGCGCGAGCTCCTGGCGCAGATAATCCGCAACCCGTTCCTTGCGACCAAACTCGCGTGCCATGCCCTACTCCACCAGCCACGCCATCACAGCGTCCTGGCGACCTCGCGAACGCTGTAGACCTCGATCTTGTCGCCAACTTTCACGTCGTTGTAATTGCGCACGCCGATACCGCACTCGAATCCGTTGCGCACTTCGGCCACGTCGTCCTTGAAGCGTCGCAGCGATTCGAGCTCGCCCTCGAATATCACCACATCATCGCGCAACACGCGGATCGGCTTGTTCCGATACAGCGTACCCTCGATCACCATGCAGCCGGCAACCGTGCCGAACTTCGGTGAGCGGAAGGTATCGCGGACTTCGGCAACACCGAGGATCTCCTCGCGCCGCTCCGGCTGCAGCATGCCACCAAGCGCTTTCTTCACATCGTCGATGAGGTCGTAGATCACGCTGTAGTAGCGCAGATCGACACCCTCGCGCTCGACGGCGCGCCGCGCCGCCGAGTCGGCGCGCACGTTGAATCCGAATATCACCGCACTGGTGGTGATCGCGAGATTCACATCCGTTTCCGTGATGCCTCCAACCGCGCCGGCCACCACATTGACGCTGACTTCCTCGTTGCCAAGATCTCCGAGTGCCGACTGGATCGCCTCGAGCGAACCGCGCACATCGGCCTTGACCATGACGTTGAGGACGCGTACTTCCTTTCCCAGATCGGTGAACATCGTGTCGAGCCGCGAGGCCTGGCGATGGGCAAGCTTCGACTGGCGGCGCTTGATTTCGCGCGATGCAGCAAGCTCGCGTGCCTGACGCTCCGTCTCCAGCACCACGAATGTATCGCCCGCATCCGGAGTGCCGTCGAGGCCGAGGATCTCGACCGGAATCGACGGACCGGCTTCCACAATCGGTTTGCCGTTCTCGTCGAGCATCGCCCGCACCCGTCCGACAAAGGTTCCCGCCAGCACGATCTGGCCAGCCTTGAGCACCCCACGCTGGACCAGCAGCGAAGCCACCGATCCGCGGCCCTTGTCGAGGCGCGATTCGATCACCAAGCCGGCAGCAGCAACGTCTCTGGGCGCCTTGAGCTCCAGCACCTCCGCCTGCAGCAGGATCGCGTCGAGCAGGGTGTCGATGCCTTGTCCGCTGTGCGCCGACACCTCGGCAAACTGCGTATCGCCACCCCATTTCTCGGAAATGACACCGCGTGAGGACAGTTCGCTCTTGACCCGCTCGGGGTCGGCGCCTTCCTTGTCCATCTTGTTGATTGCAACCACCAGCGGCACACCGGCGGCGCGCGCGTGCAGGATCGCCTCTTCGGTCTGCGGCATCACGCCGTCATCAGCCGCCACCACCAATACGACGATATCGGTACTCCTGGCACCACGGGCACGCATCGCGGTAAACGCGGCATGGCCCGGAGTGTCCAGGAATGTGACCATTCCATGGCCGGTCTCGACATGATAGGCGCCGATGTGCTGGGTGATGCCACCCGCCTCTCCGCTGGCGACGCGCGTTTCGCGAATGTAATCGAGCAGCGAGGTCTTGCCATGATCGACGTGGCCCATCACGGTCACCACCGGTGCGCGCGGCTCGGGCGTACCCTCGATGACGCTCTGCGCCTCGAGCAGGCCTTCGGCCTCGTCCTCGCGCACCAGCTTGACGGTATGACCGAGTTCCTCGACGACCAGCGTTGCCGTTTCCTGGTCGAGCGGTTGATTGATGGTCGCCATGACCCCGAGCTTCATCAACTCGCGGATTACGGAAGACGCCTTGACCGACATCTTCTGGGCCAACTCTCCGACGGTTATCGATTCGGATATCGCTACTTCGTATACCATTTTGTCCGTCGGCAACTCGAAGCCGTGTTTGAGATGTTCGGCATGATTGGGTCGTAAATCACGGTTCTTGCGCTCACGACGCAATGCCGCGGCTTCCGCGGCTTCGGCATCCGATTCGGACAGCGGGATCGCACGCGGCTTGAGCAGTGCACCATCACGGTCCCAGGAAGTCTTGACGCCTTTCTTGCGCGGCTTGTCGTCATCCAACGCGGGCTCACCGCGGCGACGGCCTTTGGCGGGTTTGCCGTCCTTCGCGGATTTCGGGCCAAGCGGACCGGCAGGCTTGGCCGCCGGTTCATCGGTACGCGCACGCGCCGGAGGCTCGGTTCGCTTGCGCGCCTCATCTTCTTCCTTCTGTTTCTTGGCCTTGGCGAGCGCTTCGCGCCGGCTACGCTCCTCGGCTTCCTTTTCCTTGCGGCGGGTGGCCGCAGCCTGGCGCAGCAATTCGGGATCGATATATTTCTTGTCGTCGCGGCGCGGTGCCTCCAGCGGCGCCGGTTCGTCGACCTGCGGTTCGGGCTCTGGCAGTTCCGGCTCTTCGCCTGCGGTCTCCTCGAGCGGCGCATCGGCCTGTACTTCCAGCCGGGCCTCTTCAGCCTCTAATTCGGGGACATCGACAAGTTCCTGCTCTTCCTCGATCTGCTCGCCCTGGTCGTCGGCGTCACGCTTGACATAAGTGCGCTTCTTGCGGATTTCGACATTGACCGTGCGCCGCCCGGCCGAGGCGGTCTTGAGCTTGGTGATAGTGCGTCGCTTGAGCGTGATGCGTTGCGGCGCGTCCGACTCCTCGCCATGGCTGGTACGCAGATGTGACAGCAGCACCTGTTTGTCCTCGTCGGACACGACCTGCTCTGCCTTCTTGTGCACGAGGCCTGCTTCTTTCATCTGCTGCAGCAAATGCTCGACGGAGACGTTGACCGACTTCGCAAGCTCCGCAACCGTTACTTCAGCCATCAAAACTTCTCCCGCGTGGACCCGCTCAAAATACCAGGCTCCGCTGCTCGCTCATTCCATGGACTCGAACCAGGGCGCGCGCGCCGTGAGGATCAACTCTCCGGCCCGCTTGGCATCCATGCCCTCGATACCCATCAAATCCTCGACCGCCTGCTCGGCGAGATCCTCCATCGTGACAACCCCGATGCTCGCCAGCTGGAATGCCAGGTGCTTGTCCATGCCTTCCATGTTGAGCAGATCCTCGGCCGGCTCGCTCGCATCGAGACGCTCCTCGGAGGCAATTGCCTGCGTAAGCAGCGCGTCCTTTGCCCGCGCCCGTAATTCCTCGGCGGTTTCCTTGTCGAAACCCTCGATCGACATCATTTCCTCGAGCGGAACGTAGGCAATTTCCTCGAGCGTCGTGAATCCTTCCTCGACCAGCACGAATGCCACGTCCTCATCGACGTCCAGCGCTTCCATGAAACGGGCAATCGTGGTTCCGGACTCCTGCTCCTGCTTGGCCTGCGCGTCCTCGAGGCTCATCACGTTGATATTCCAGCCGGTCAGCTGACTGGCGAGACGCACGTTCTGTCCGCTGCGGCCAATCGCCTGCGCCAGATTGTCTTCGGCGACCGCCACGTCCATGGTACTGGTGTCTTCATCGACGACGATCGACTCGACCTCCGCCGGCGCCATCGCATTGATCACCAGCTGCGCAGGATTGTCGTCCCACAGGATGATGTCGACACGCTCGCCGTCGAGCTCGTTGGATACCGCCTGCACACGCGAGCCGCGCATGCCGACGCAGGCCCCGACCGGATCGATGCGTCCGTCATTGGTCTTTACCGCGATCTTGGCACGCAGCCCCGGATCGCGCGCCGCGCCGCGAATCTCGATCACCTGTTCGGCGATTTCGGGAACCTCGATCTTGAACAATTCGATCAGCATTTCAGGACAGGTTCGGCTCATGATCAACTGCGGTCCGCGCGCATCGGGCTGAATTTCCTTGAGTACCGCACGAATACGGTCCCCGACACGGAAAGTCTCGCGCCCGACCAGATTGTCGCGCGCCAGCACGCCTTCGGCGTTGTTGCCCAGGTCAACGATCACCACGTCACGAGTGACTTTCTTGACACTGCCCCCGAGCAGTTCGCCAACGCGGTCACGGTACTGGTCGACGATCTGCGCCCGTTCGGCCTCGCGCACCTTCTGTACGATGACCTGCTTGGCGGTCTGCGCCGCAATACGCCCGAACTCGACGTTTTCGACCTGCTCCTC
Organism: Gammaproteobacteria bacterium; assembly: GCA_016705365.1. Taxonomy (NCBI): domain Bacteria; kingdom Pseudomonadati; phylum Pseudomonadota; class Gammaproteobacteria; species Gammaproteobacteria bacterium. The sequence continues at coordinate 131,303 of JADIYI010000008.1, forward strand.
GTAGACGTCACCTACCTGAAGTGCGGGATCCTTCTCGGCCGCCTCTTCGGTCGTGAACTCCGTGCCAAGCAGCGCAAGCTCGTCATCACCAACGACTTTCCAGCGACGGAAGGTGGTGTAGTCACCCGATTCGCGGTCGATTACAACCCGGATCTCGGACTCCTCGTCGTAACGCTTTTTAGTGGCGGTTGCCAGGGCAAGTTCGATTGCCTCGAAAATGATCTCGGGCGAAACGCCCTTCTCATTCGAGACCACCGCAGCCACTTGCAGGATTTCCTTGTTCATCCATTACTCCAAAAACAATACAGCGCTCGCCGCTTTCGGCTCAATCGCTCTCGATTGCCAGGTTCGCTTTCTTGATCGCCGCAAGCGGCAGCCTCAAGCACGTCTCCGCGGAGACTTCGATTTCCAGTCCTTCCGCATCTGCCGCCAGCAGGCGACCGCTGCAATTGCGCTTGCCCTGCACCGGGTAGGCAAGCTTCACCTTGACGCGCTCGCCGATGTAACGGCGGAACTGCGCTTCGCTGAACAATGGCCGGTCCCAGCCCGGTGATGACACCTCCAGCGTGTAGGCGCCGTGAAACGGATCCGCCACATCGAGCGCCGCGCTCGCCTGCCGGCTTGCAGTTGCGCAGTCTTCGACCGTGATGCCTTCATCGTGGTCGATATAGATCCGCAACAGCGAATGGCGTCCGTGCGCCACCAGCTCGACACCCCACAGCTCGTAACCCAGCGCTTCGATTACCGGCGCCAGCAGCTGCTGCAGTTCAACCACCCGCGCCGACACGTCGCTTTGTCCCGCTCCAAAAACAAAAAATGGGCACATAGCCCATCTAACAAAAAGCCCCACGAGGGGGCTTTCCTTGATCCTGCGCCCGCGGTGTACGCCCTCAAGGCTCAACCGCTCAAACCAGGACACAAAAATGGTAGCGGGGGCCGGATTTGAACCAACGACCTTCGGGTTATGAGCCCGACGAGCTACCAGACTGCTCCACCCCGCAACAACAAACCGCTTTGACCCGGTCCCTTCAAAAAGGACCGCAAGTATATTGACATACGCTTTGGGTGGTCAACCCTGCAGAATGCCAAAACTGCCGCTAAATCACCCTGCAAATATCCAGGATGGTGCCCAAGGCCGGACTTGAACCGGCACGGCTTACGCCACTACCCCCTCAAGATAGCGTGTCTACCAATTCCACCACTTGGGCTCTTTCCCGAAACACTCTGCAATCACTTCCCTGCCGGAATATCCTCCACCACACCCGCAGCCGCCGGCTCTGCTCCTGCAGGCGCCGCAGTTGGCACATCTGCCGCAAGCGACGGTATCGTCTGCGCAGCGGGCGCCGGCACCACGGGCAAATCACGCGACTCGACCGCCGCCGGAATCGGGATATCGCCATCGCGCGCCGCTTCGGCCTTGTGCCTGGCAATCACCGCCATGCTCACGCTGGCGATGAAGAACAGGGTTGCGAGTATCGCGGTCCCGCGCGTCAGCGCATTGCTGCTGCCTCCCGATCCAAACACGGTCTGCGACGCGCCGGCACCGAAAGAGGCTCCCGCGTCGGCACCTTTACCCTGTTGCAGCAGAATCAGGCCGATCATCCCGACCGACAACAGCACATAAGCAACCAGCAGTATCTGTTCCATCACTTTCCTTCCGCCGCCACGCAGATGGCTGCAAATTCTTCTGCCTTGAGGGCAGCTCCACCAATCAGTCCGCCGTCGATATCCGGGGCCGCAAACAGCGCGCGCGCATTGGCGCCGTTTACACTGCCGCCGTACAGAATCCTGACCGCATCCGCCAGCACAGGATCCGCATCCCGCAGCAGCGCTCGCAGGTGCGCATGCATTTCCTGCGCAAGCTCCGGCGTCGCAGTACGACCCGTGCCAATGGCCCACACCGGCTCGTAAGCCAGCACCACGCGCAGCATTTCCTCACGCTCGATCTTCCCGAGCACCTGTCCGAGTTGTCGTCCAACCACCGCAACGGCGTCTCCCGCCTCGCGCTCGGCCTCGGTCTCGCCCACGCACACGATGGGCTGCAATCCTTCACGCAGCGCCGCAACGGCTTTGTCCGCAACGAGCAGATCGCTCTCGCCGCAAAGCTGGCGGCGCTCCGAATGGCCCACGATCACGTAGGTACATCCGCAATCGCGCAACATCGCTCCCGCGACATCGCCGGTGAACGCTCCCTCCACCGCCGGGTGAATATCCTGGGCACCGAGACAGATCGTCGAGCCCCGCAGCAGTCCGGCCACCAGATCCAGGTATGGGTAGGGCGGGCAGACAACGACTTCGGCGTCCCCGCCGATATGGTAACGGCGCAGCGCAGCGAACAGATCGCCTGCCATGGCACGCGACCCGTTCATCTTCCAGTTACCGGCCACCAGCGGTCGTCGCACGGCTACTCCATGCAAAAACGGGCGCCGATCTTAACCAAGACCTTCCACACATACAAGGAAGCGCGCCGGTTTTTATTCATGCGGCCGACGAGCGCACCACTTCGGCGAGTGTCCGGGCCTGCTGCTCGACCAGCGCGGCGTCCTCGCCTTCCACCATGACCCGTATCACCGGTTCGGTGCCCGACGCACGCAACAACACCCGCCCACGGCTGCCGAGCGCGATCTCGGCAGCCTGCAGTGCGCTGGCGATCCGGGAATCCGTGGCGAGCTCCAGTGCGCGTCCAACCTCCACGTTGATCATCGTCTGGGGAAACTTCCTGACCCGGGTGCGCAATGCCCGCAGACTCGCTCCACTGGCCAGCATCGCGGCCAGGACTTTCAGCGCGGAGACGATCCCATCGCCGGTCGTGGTCACATCGGCGCATATGATATGACCCGACGACTCACCCCCCAGGCGCCAGCCCTTCTGTTCCATCATCTCGAGCACGTAGCGGTCACCGACGCGTGCACGCGCAAACGGAATCCCGAGATCACGCAGCGCGATTTCCATGCCGAGATTGCTCATGAGCGTGCCCACCACTCCGGTGCATGCGCCGCTGCGGCGTAGTTGTTCGGCCGCAATGATAAACAGCAATTCATCGCCATCGACCACCTCGCCACGGTCATCGACACAGATCAGGCGGTCGCCATCGCCGTCGAGCGCGATGCCGAGATCGGCACCGTGCTCGAGTACCGCTGCGGCCATCGTGCCGGGCGAGGTCGAACCACAGCCGAGGTTGATATTGAACCCGTTTGGCTCGACACCGAACTCGATGACCGTTGCCCCCAGCTCCGCGAGCACCGCCGGTGCCACCTGGTAGGTCGCGCCATGACCACAGTCCACCACGATGCGCAGCCCGTCCAGGTTGGACTCGAGCGGAAATGTACTCTTGCAATATTCGATATAACGCCCTGCGGCATCCGCCATGCGTGTCACCTTGCCGAGCCTGCTGGAATCATTGGTCCGCATCGGGCTCTGCATCTCGTCTTCGATCTGTCTCTCGATGTCGTCCGCAAGCTTGGTGCCGCGCGAGGAAAAGAACTTGATGCCGTTATCGTCGAAGGGATTGTGCGAGGCGCTTATCACTATGCCCGCGGCCGCATGAAAGGTGCGGGTCAGATAAGCCACGGCGGGCGTCGGCATCGGCCCGAGCAGCGATACGTCCAGCCCCGCCGCCACCAGGCCCGCCTCCAGCGCCGACTCGAACATATAGCCCGAAATGCGGGTGTCCTTGCCTATGATCACGAGGTTGCGTGTTTTCTTGCTGGTACCGCTGCGCGCCAGCACCCGCCCCGCTGCCCAGCCGAGCTTCAGAATGAAATCCGGTGTGATCGGTTCCACGCCGACCTTGCCGCGGATACCGTCCGTACCAAAAAATTTTCTGCTCATGCCCCGCTCCAGCCGTCCCTGGTTGCCGCAACCATCGCCAGTGCATCGCAGGTCGCTGCCACATCGTGGGTGCGCACCAGTCTTGCCCCGGCTGCTGCAGCAAGTGTAGCCAGTGCCAGCCCGCCTGCCAGGCGCCGCGCCACCGGGCGCCGCAGTACATCGCCGATCACGGATTTCCGCGAAACCCCGATCAGCAGGGGATAACCGGGTTCGAGCAGAGTTTTCAGGCCCCGAAACAAGCTCAGGTTGTGGTCAAGCGTCTTGCCGAACCCGAAGCCCGGGTCGAGCACCAGGCGCTCATGCGCAATGCCCGCTCCGGCGCATGCGGCGACGCGATCGAGCAGGAAATCGCGCACCTCGGCGAGCACATCGCCATACTCGGGTGCTTGCTGCATGGTGCGCGGCTCGCCCTGCATGTGCATCAGGCACACCGCCAGCCCACCCGCAGCCACGACCTGCAGCGCACCGGGGCGCCTCAGCGCCCGCACGTCGTTGATCATCCCGGCACCGAGCGCCGCGACTTCGCGCATCACGCGCGGTGAACTGGTATCGACCGAGATGACGATATCGACGCGTGCGGCGATAGCCTCGACCACCGGCGCCACGCGCTCGAGTTCCTGCTGCTCATCGACCGCAGTTGCCCCGGGGCGGGTAGATTCCCCTCCCACATCGACGATCAGTGCGCCCTGCCTGCGCATCGCGCATGCCTTGCGCAGTACGCGCTCCAGATCGGGTTTGCTGGCGCAAAAAAGACGCCCGCCATCGGAAAAGGAATCGGGCGTGATATTGAGAATGCCCATGACCGCGGGTCGAGACAGATCGAGTTCGCGGCTACCGCAACGCAGCACCGCGCTCGCCATGTGCGCTGGAGACCGAGCGCTCATGCCAATACTTCAATGCTCTCCCGCAGGTCCGCCAATGGTCCCGCCATGCGCATCACCATCGGCGATATCGCCGCTCTTGCCACCTTGCGGCGCACCGGGTGGACGTCCACCGCTGTCGCTCCAGTCCGCGGGCGGATCAGGCTGGCGTCCCGCCATGATCTGATCGATCTGGCCGATGTCCAGGGTTTCGTACTGGATCAGCGCCTCGGCCATCGCATGCAACTTGTCGATGTTGTCTACCAGCAGCTTGCGGGCGGTCCCGTAACTCTCGTCGATGATGCGGCGGACTTCCTCATCGATTTTTTTCGCGGTTTCGTCGGAGCGGTGCCTGGCGCTCATTGCCGCGGAGCGACCGAGAAACACCTCCTCCTGCCCCTCGTCGTACATCAGCGGGCCGAGCCGCTCCGACAGACCCCACTTGGTGACCATGTTGCGGGCGATCTCGGTAGCACGCTGGATATCGTTGGTAGCGCCCGTGGTGATGCCGTCCGGACCAAGAATCAGTTCCTCCGCGATGCGCCCTCCGAACAGGCTGCAGATATGGCTCGAGAGCGAGCGACGGCTGTGCGAGTAACGATCCTCCACCGGCAGGAACATGGTCACGCCGAGCGCACGTCCGCGCGGGATGATGCTGACCTTGTAGACCGGGTCATGCTCGGGCACCAGGCGCCCGACGATAGTGTGTCCGGCTTCATGGTAAGCCGTGTTGCGCTTCTCTTTTTCCGACATGACCATCGATTTGCGCTCCGCGCCCATCATGATCTTGTCCTTGGCGAGATCGAACTCATGCATCGACACGGTGCGACGATTTGAGCGGGCGGCAAACAACGCGGCTTCGTTCACCAGGTTGGCGAGATCCGCCCCCGAAAAGCCGGGAGAGCCACGCGCAATCACGGACGGATTCACATCGTCGGCCAGCGGCACCTTGCGCATGTGCACCTTCAGGATCTGCTCGCGACCGCGGATATCCGGTAGTCCGACCACCACCTGGCGATCGAACCGGCCCGGGCGCAACAGCGCGGGATCGAGCACGTCGGGACGGTTGGTCGCGGCGATCACTATCACACCATCGTTGGGCTCGAAACCGTCCATCTCGACCAGCAACTGGTTCAGTGTCTGTTCGCGTTCATCGTGTCCACCACCCAGACCGGCGCCACGATGGCGCCCCACGGCATCGATCTCGTCGATGAAGATGATGCACGGCGCCTGCTTCTTGGCCTGCTCGAACATGTCGCGCACCCGCGAGGCGCCCACACCGACAAACATCTCGACAAAATCGGAACCGGAAATCGAAAAGAACGGCACCTTGGCCTCACCCGCAATGGCCTTGGCCAGCAACGTCTTGCCGGTGCCAGGCGGACCCACCATCAATACGCCGCGCGGGATCCGACCGCCGAGCTTCTGGAACCTGGTTGGATCACGCAGGAATTCGACCAGTTCCTGCACGTCTTCCTTGGCCTCTTCCACTCCCGCCACATCGGCGAAGGTGGTCTTGATCTGGTCTTCGCTCAGCAGCCGGGCCTTGCTCTTGCCAAAACTCATCGGGCCACCGCGACCGCCCGCACCGCCCTGCATCTGGCGCATGAAGAACATGAACACCGCGATGATGATCAGGATCGGGAACGAGGCCACCAGCAACTGTGACCACAGGCTCTGCTGCTCCGGCTTGCGACCCTCGACCACCACGTTGTTGTCGAGCAGATCGCCCATCAGGCCGGAATCATTGACCTGGGGACGCACGGTTTCGAAGGCGCGTCCGTCCTGACGCTCGCCCACGATCAACAGCCCGTCGATAACGACCTTGCGCACCCGCTCCTGCTGCACCTCGTGCAAAAAATCGGTGTAATTGAGTTGCTCGCGCTGCGGCTGCATGTTGAAGTTCTGGAAAACCATCAGCAGCACCGCCGCGATGATCAGCCACAACAACAGGTTTTTCGCCATATCGTTCAAGACAATGTCCTCGCTGCCCGACACGCGGGCGTACTCACCCACTTTACTACAGATGCCGAGGTCCCGGTCATTTGATCGGACTCAGCCGCGAAAATCCTTCGCCACTACATATACTTCCCGCGAGCGGCCACGCGAGGCATCGGGTTTGCGCGTCAGCACGCTGCCAAAGGCGCTGCGCAGCGCCCGGATATAATCATCGAAACCCTCGCCGTGAAACACCTTGCAGACGAATTTTCCTCCGGGTTTCAATACCTTGGAGGCAAAATCGAGGGCAATCTCGGCGAGATGCATGGCGCGCGGCTGATCCACATCCCTGATGCCACTCATATTGGGGGCCATGTCCGAAATTACAAGGTCGGCACGCCGCTCGCACAACTCGCCGAGCACCCGCCCCAGCACCTCGTCTTCGGTGAAATCGCCCTCGACAAAGGCCACGTCCGCGAGCGCATCCATCGGCAGGATATCGGAGGCCACCACCCGGCCTTCGGGTCCCACCAGTTGCGCCGCCACCTGGCTCCAGCCCCCCGGCGCCGCGCCGAGATCGACTACCAGGTCGCCACGGCGGATCAGCCGGTCGCTGCGCTGCAGCTCCAGCAACTTGTAACTGGCGCGCGAACGGTAACCGTCAATGCGCGAACGCTGCACGTAGGCATCCTTGTGGTGCTCCTGCAGCCAGCGGCTGCTGCTTTTCGAACGCGCCATCAATCGATTACCGCAAACAATGTACGCTCAACGCGCACCCATGGATTCCGTTCGTTCGGCTACAATCGCGCCATCTGCAACGGGAGCATCACACCATACCATGGCGCTGGATCCGGAAAACAAGAAACGCCTGCGTGGTATCGGCCACGCGCTGCACCCGCTGGTTACCGTGGCCGGAAAGGGTCTGAGCGAGTCGGTGTGCCTGGAGGCCGAGCGCGCATTGCATGACCACGAGTTGATCAAGATCCGCTTCGCGCTACCCGATCGCAACGCGCGTCGCGCACTGGCAGCCGAGTTGATCGACAAGCTCGGCGCAGAACTGGTGCAGGAGATCGGCAAGGTGATCCTGATCTATCGCCGCAACCCGAAGGCACATCCCAAGCTTAGCAATCTGCGTCTGTAATCGCTGATTGCCGGCCTGCAAGCCGGCCGGCCACCAGGTGGTTACAGGTGAAGCACCTCGACGATCTCGTACTCGGTTTCACCGGCCGGCGTACGCACCACCACGATATCGCCGACTTCCTTGCCGACCAGCGCGCGTGACATGGGCGAGGTCACGGAAATCTTGTTGTCTTTGACCGATGCCTCGTCCTCACCCACGATCTGGTAGCGCAACTTTTCGTCGGTCTCGAGATTCAGGATCGCGACGGTCGCGCCAAAGATCACTCGCCCCGAGTAAGTGATCGACTTGATATCGATGATCTGGGCCGCCGAAAGCCTGGCTTCGATATCGCTGATCCGTCCTTCGGCAAAACTCTGCTGCTCGCGCGCCGCGTGGTACTCGGCATTCTCCTTGAGATCACCGTGCTCGCGCGCCTCGGCGATCGCCTTGCTGATGCGTGGCCGGTCCACGCGCTTGAGTTGATCCAGTTCCGCGCGCAATCGCTCCGCGCCCTCGACAGTCATTGGTACACGCGTAACCATCAGACGAGCTCCCTGTGTATTTCCTGCAGGCACCGCACGCTCACATCCGGCCCGTGGCGCAATGCCATGCAGACCGCCTCGCCGCCGGCGAGGGTGGTCGTGTAATAGACATCGTGGGCCTGCGCGCTGCTGCGGATGGCCGAGGAATCCGCAATCGCCTGGCGTCCTTCGGTGGTGTTGATGATCAGCTGGATACGGTCGTTCTTGATCATGTCGACGATATGCGGGCGCCCTTCGAGCACCTTGTTCACGACCTCGACCGCGATTCCTGCCGCCTCGATCCCCGCCGCCGTGCCGCGCGTCGCGACAATACTGAAACCCATCGCGACGAGTTCACGTGCCACACCCACGATACCGGGCTTGTCGGCATCACGCACGCTGAGAAAAGCCAGGCCACTGCAGGGAATGTTCTCGCCGGCTGCCACCTGTGCCTTGGCGAAAGCCTCGGCAAAGGTGGCGCCGACGCCCATGACCTCACCGGTGGATTTCATTTCCGGCCCGAGGATCGGGTCGATGCCCGGGAACTTGTTGAACGGAAACACCGATTCCTTCACGTTGAACAGGCTCGCCAGCGGTTCCTCGGTGAACTGCTGCGCCGCAAGCGATTGCCCGACCATGCAGCGCGCAGCTATTTTTGCCAGCGAGCGGCCGATGCACTTGGATACGAACGGCACGGTACGCGAAGCCCGCGGATTGACTTCAATCACGTAGACCTTGCCGTCCTGCCAGGCGAGTTGCACGTTCATGAGCCCCACCACGTCGAGTTCGCGCGCCATGCGTGCGACGATCTCCTTCATTTCAGCCTGAACCTCGACGGGGAGGCTGTAGGGCGGCAGGGAGCAGGCCGAATCACCGGAATGGATGCCGGCCTGTTCGATATGCTGCATGATCGCGCCGATCACCACCGTCTCGCCGTCGCAAACCGCATCGATATCGACTTCGACGGCGGCGCGCAGGAACAGATCCAGCAGAATCGGCGAATCCTCCGAGACCTTCACGGCCTCGCGCATATAGGCGCGCAGTTCCTCGGCCCGGTAAACGATCTCCATCGCACGCCCGCCAAGCACATAGGACGGCCGCACGACCAGCGGATAACCGATCCGCTGCGCGGCAATTTCGGCCTCGTCCGCAGAGCGCACGATCGCGTTGGCAGGCTGGCGCAGGCCGAGCTTCTCGATCATCTGCTGGAAGCGCTCGCGATCCTCGGCGCGGTCGATCGCATCTGGCGTGGTGCCGATGATCGGAACGCCGGCCGCCTCGAGCGCACGAGCCAGCTTGAGCGGGGTCTGCCCCCCAAACTGCACGATCACGCCCTTCGGCTTCTCGATATGCACGATCTCGAGCACGTCCTCGAGCGTGACCGGCTCGAAATACAGACGATCCGAGGTGTCATAGTCGGTGGACACCGTCTCGGGATTGCAGTTGACCATGATGGTTTCGTAGCCATCCTCGCGCATCGCCAGCGCCGCGTGCACGCAGCAGTAATCGAATTCAATGCCCTGGCCGATACGGTTCGGTCCGCCGCCAAGCACCATGATCTTGTCCTGCTCGCCCGGTGCCGCCTCGCATTCCTCTTCGTAGGTCGAATACATGTAGGCAGTCGCGGAGGCAAATTCGCCGGCACAAGTATCGACCCGCTTGTACACCGGGCGGATCCCAAGCTGATGACGCCGCTCGCGCATGCTCTGCTCGCTCACGCCGAGCAGATCGGCCAGCCGGCGATCGGAAAATCCCTTGCGCTTGAGACGCCGCAACTGCCCGCAATCGAGTGCCGCCGGCACCAGCCCTTCCAGCGCCGCCTCCTCGCGAACCAGGTCCTCGATCTGCACCAGGAACCAGCGATCGATCGAAGACAATTCGTGCATTTCCTCGAGCGTGAAACCAGCGCGAAAACCATCGGCCAGGTACCACAGCCGCGAGGCACCGGGATTGCGGATATCGCCGCGCAGGCGCGCAACAGCCTCCTCGTCGAATGCCTCGACGTGCGGCTCGAATCCCGCCGAGCCTACCTCCAGACCGCGCATTGCTTTCTGCAACGATTCCTGGAAGGTGCGCCCGATAGCCATCACCTCGCCTACCGACTTCATCTGGGTGGTCAGACGCGCATCGGCCGTGGCAAATTTCTCGAAGGTGAACCGCGGCACCTTGGTGACCACGTAATCGATCGAGGGCTCGAAGGAAGCCGGCGTCGCGCCACCGGTGATATCGTTCTGCAGCTCATCGAGCGTGTAACCGACCGCGAGCTTGGCGGCAATACGCGCGATCGGAAAGCCGGTGGCCTTCGAGGCGAGCGCCGAGGAACGCGATACGCGCGGGTTCATCTCGATCACGATCAGGCGTCCGTCGGCCGGGTTGACCGCAAACTGCACGTTCGAGCCGCCGGTCTCGACACCGATCTCGCGCAGCACCGCGATCGATGCGTTGCGCATGATCTGGTACTCCTTGTCGGTCAGCGTCTGTGCCGGCGCCACCGTGATCGAGTCGCCGGTGTGCACACCCATCGGGTCGAAGTTCTCGATGGAGCACACGATGATGCAGTTGTCCTTGCGATCGCGGACCACTTCCATCTCGAACTCTTTCCAGCCGATCAGCGACTCATCGATCAGCAGTTCCTTGGTCGGCGACAGGAAGAAGCCACGCTCGCAGATTTCCTCGAACTCCTCCCGGTTGTAGGCAATACCGCCGCCCGAGCCACCCATTGTGAATGACGGGCGGATAATGCATGGAAAGCCGATGCCATCGACCACCTGCAACGCTTCCTCCATGCTGTGCGCGATCGCCGAGCGCGGCGTCTCGAGCCCGATCGCGCGCATCGCACGGTCGAATTTCTGGCGATCCTCGGCCTTGTCGATGGCATCGCGCGTGGCACCGATCAGCTGCACGCCGAATTTCTCGAGAATACCCTCGCGCGCCAGATCGAGCGCACAATTGAGCGCGGTCTGCCCACCCATGGTCGGCAACAGTGCGTCCGGGCGCTCCTTCTCGATGATGCTCGCGATCGACTGCCAGTTCACCGGCTCGATATAGGTCGCGTCCGCCATCGCCGGATCGGTCATGATGGTGGCAGGATTGGAATTGACCAGCACCACCCGGAAGCCTTCCTCGCGCAGCGCCTTGCAGGCCTGGGCGCCGGAGTAATCGAACTCGCAGGCCTGCCCGATCACGATCGGCCCCGCCCCGATGATCAGGATGGAATAGATGTCGGTGCGTTTTGGCATCAATAGTCCTGCGTCAAGAGTTGGATGAGCCGCCGATACACCCCGTCATGCCTGGGTGCTTCGGTGATTACGCATCAACTCGATGAAGTGATCGAACAGAAGCGCGGCCTCGTGCGGCCCGGGACTCGCCTCGGGGTGACCCTGAAAGCCGAATGCCGGGCGATCGGTCCGATGCATGCCCTGCAGAGTGCCATCAAACAGCGAACGATGGGTCGGCCGCAGGCACACCGGCAGGCTGGATTCATCGACCGCGAAACCATGGTTCTGGCTGGTGATCAGCACACTGCCATCGTCGAGATTCTGTACCGGGTGATTGGCCCCGTGATGACCGAACTTCATCTTCATGGTGCGCGCACCGCTGGCAAGCGCCAGCAACTGGTGGCCAAGACAGATGCCGAATACCGGCAGGGCGGCATCGACGATGGTGCGGATCGCGGTAATCGCGTAATCACAGGGCTCGGGGTCGCCGGGGCCATTCGACAGGAACACGCCATCAGGCTTCAGCGCCAGCACGTCGGCAGCCGGAGTCATCGCCGGCACCACCGTCACCTCGCAGCCGCGATCGACCAGCATGCGCAGGATATTGCGCTTCACGCCATAATCGTAGGCCACCACCCGATACGTCGCGGGAACCGCAGGGCGTGCAAAGCCGCTGCCGAGCGTCCACGAGCCTTCGGTCCAGGCATAGGGCTGGTCAGCGCTGACCACACGCGCCAGATCCATCCCCTTCAAGCCCGGAAAAGCCCGCGCCAGTTCAAAGGCGCGGCCCTCGTCGCAGTCGCCGGCCATGATGCAGCCGTTCTGGGTACCCTTCTCGCGCAGGATGCGGGTCAGACGGCGGGTGTCGATCTCGGCAATGCCCACCACACCATCGCCTGCGAGGTAGTCCGCGAGGCTCTGCTGGCAGCGAAAATTGCTGGCCAACAGCGGCAGATCGCGGATCACCAGTCCCGCAGCCCGGATCGACGAGGACTCCAGGTCCTCGGAGTTGATACCGGTATTGCCGATGTGCGGGTAGGTGAGCGTGACGATCTGACGCGCGTAGGAAGGGTCGGTAAGGATCTCCTGGTAACCGGTCATCGCGGTATTGAACACGACCTCGCCGCTGGTCTCGCCCAGAGCACCGATCGAAACGCCACGAAACACGCTGCCATCTTCAAGGGCGAGTACAGCCGGCCGACGCAGCTCGGTTATCAACGGATTCTCCTCGTAAAAATGAAGGCACGCTGCCTTGAAACAACCGCCGGCAGGTACTTACCGGTGCACAGAAGCGCGCGAGGAGAGCGGATTCAGTCCGTAAAAAAGCGAGATGAAACCCGGTCTCATCTCGCTCCTGATCGCTTCAGACGCCGTTTTCACCCCGGATACCAACGGTGATCTGAGGACGCATTCTATGGGATAGGCCGAGGCAGTAGAAGGCCCGCCGGTAATTCTGACGAAATGCCCCGGCATCAGCGCCCCCGCGGCTGTTTACCCCGTCCGCGCACGTCCGGCAAACACATAGCAGCTCTTCTGCGCCACCACGTCGACAACGTACTCCAGGATGCATGGCATCCAGCGCTCGCGAAATCTGCGAAGGCGGAGCGCGGGAGGGGGGCGTTGCGGAGCAAAGAAAATTTCGGCTTGTGCCCTATATGGGTCATGACAGAAGCTGCCATGGCACCTACTATTCCCTAGTCGAGCCAATTGAAATCAAACGGAAACACGGCCCACGCACCGATGCAACGCAATCAGGTCGAGTACAGGCTGCGAGTAACGGAACTTCTGCTGGAGTCGGTCACCGATCCCTCCCGGCTACACCTGGCTCTGCAAACCATGACCGAGTTGATCGGCGCCGATGCGGGAATACTGGCCGGCGGCCGGCGCAGTACCGCCAATGCGCGCGGACTCATCACCACCAACGACCACGAACGATCTGGCAGCCGGCAGGATGATTGTTTCGCGTCATTTCCGCTGTATCGCCGCTGGGCGCTGGGGCAGCCGAGCGGCAAGCTGTACAGCGATGCGGATATCGCACGCTTCGCGCGCCTCGAGGGTCACGATATCGAGCGCCAGTTCCCCGACGCAAGCAGGATCGGGGCGCGCTGCATGGCCCATATCGATACCGGCGATGATTATGTCTGCTACGTGGGGTTCGCGCGTCGCGGCGAGGCCCTGCCGTTTGATGAATCGAACATCGGCGCGACCGAAAGCCTGCTGCCGCATTTGCGTCATGCCTACTCCATGAACCGGCAATTCGAGTCCCTGAAAGCGGTCAGTGCCGCGGCGATGAATCGCTACGAGCGCTATCACGTGGGCGTGGTGATGGTCGATGAAGACGGAGTGATGTTGTATCGCAATGAAGTGGCGCGCCAGCTCTTTCTGCATGCCGAGGGCCTGCTGCTCGAAGCCGATGGGCGCGTGGTGGCGCAGGAATCGGGCGAGACCAATACCCTGCTCGACTCCATCCGCGAGCATCTCTCCGGCAACCTGCCCGACAGCCATTTTGCTCCGACCCTGCTGAAGATTACCCGGCCCGGGCGCGATTCACCCCTGTCATTGGCGATCAGCCCCTACCGCAGCGGTGTCGACTTCGTGATCGGCGGGCGCGCCAGCGGCAGCGCGGTGATCATGATCTACGATCCCGAGCGACCGCAGATCGAGCGCGAGGCCGTGGTCAAGCAGGTCTATCAACTGAACCAGCAGGAAGCGCAGATCGTGTGTGCGCTCGCCGCTGGTGACTCGCTGGAAGACATCGCCCGTGACACCGCTCGCTCGCTCGAGGCGGTGCGCTCGCAGCTCAAACGCATCTTCAAGAAGACCGGCACCTCGCGCCAGACCGAACTGGTGACGCTGGTGCTGAGCGGACCCGCGGCGATGGTGCAATGAACCCGGCCGCGCAAAAACCCGCGCTGCCGGTGAGTTCCGCGGAGCTTTCCTCGCTGATCCACGAACTCTACGCGACTGTAACCGGACCTTCGAAACTCACGGATTTTCTCGAACGTTGCTGCACCTTCATCGGGGCGCGCCTGGGATCGATCGTTGTATGGGAAATGCGCACCAACACCGTACGCTATGTCGATGCCTGCTTGCTGCCCCGCGATGCCCATGAGCAGTATCAGCGCCAGTATTACGCGACTGACCCGATCAAGCAGGCACTGACGCTGCACCCGCCGCGGCGCTTCTATCTGCGCCACGAACTGGTCAGCGACGAGGAGGTTCGTGCTCACCCCTATTTCACGGAATGGTACAAGCTGCTTGGCTACGATGATGTATGTAGCGCAGCAATTCCGTTGAACGAGCATTATCGCTGCCATCTGGGCTTTACGCGCAACATTGGCGATCCACCGTTCACCCGCCAGGAAACCGACTTCCTCGACCTGCTGCTGCCACACATCGAGCGGAGTCTGGTGCTCTTCAACATGTTGGACCGGCTGACGCTGATGTCTGACCTGGCACAGGAACACCTTGCGCAGACCGGCGCAGGCTTCATCGTGCTGAGCGAGGAAGGACGCGTGACCTACATGAACCGCATCGCGCGTGCCATGCTGGCAAGCGGCCCGGTGATCCATGAGCAGGAGGGTCTTATTCGTATCGATGACCCGCAGGCGCAACGACGATTCTCGACAATGGTGCGCGAGTGCATCGCGGTTTCAAAACGACCGAACATGATGACCGGGGGCGCCGTCTCGGTACCGCGGCCGGACGGCCCGGCACTTGGCATCATGGTGCTCCCGTATCGAACGCATGCAACCTACCTGCGCACCACGTCCGATGACAGCCGCCGCGCCACCGTCACGCTGTTCGATCCGGCTCGCCCCCGACTCGACCCTCCGGCGATATTGCGTCAGCTGTACCGCCTGTCCGCATCGGAAGTCCAGGTTTGCTGGCGCCTCGCCAATGGCGAGACGCTCGAAGAAATCGCCACCTCGCTGAACATCGGCAAGGAAACCGTGCGCTCGCAGCTCAAGCGGATCTTTGTCAAGACCGGCACCAGCCGACAATCCGAGCTGGTGCGCCTGGTACTGGTTGGGCCCGCGCTGTGGGCCACCGTACCTTCTTCCCTGATGCAGTCATCGCACTCAGTATCTGCAAAATCTAACCCGTTTGGGTCAGTTCTCGTCAAATAGCCGCTCCCCGCGACGCCGAACATGAACCGCGCACTGCTAATATGGCTGCGTGATCGAGCGGCCAACGCTGCCGCCGAGGGGGATAAATTTGGCAAGCGAACCCGCACTCAACGCGCTGATCGACCGCATGTACTCCGCAATACTGGGCTACGAGGACGTGAACGCCGTTCTTGCGAAGTCGGCCGAACTGGCGGGCTTTGGTGCTGCCAGCGTGGTGGTTATCCGTGACTCCGGCGAGCAAGGCAAATGCGTCAACAGTGTTGGCGTCGATATCGCGGACATTGAGCAGGCCGAGAAAAAATATGCGGTCAGCGGCACCGTGGCGCATCTGCATCGTCATGGACTCGCACCCGGCGAACTCCGTTTTCGCAATGAGCTGATTTCGCTGAAGGAGCTCCGGGCACAACCTTTCTACAGCGATTTCGTGGCACCAAACAAATTCGAGGACGGCGTGATGTTGTGCCTCGAGAATTCACCCGAGCGCAGCATCGTCGTGAACCTGGGCCGTTGCGCCCGCACCATGACGCAGGACCGGCAGCGGCGCACGCTCGAATCGCTTGCCCCACATGCAGTGCGTGCCTACCAGGTCTGGCAGCAGCTCACACAGCTCAGGCTGGTTCGCGCCGCACTGTGGGAAACCATCAACTTCGCACCGGTGGCTCTGGTGATTCTCGACAATAGCGGCGCCGTATTCCTGGCCAACAGCAAGGCCGAGGCATTGCTCGGAAACGACGGGCTGGCGCTTGCACGCGGCGGTTTGCACGCCACACTGAAAGCGGATGACGCGTGCCTGCAGCAGGCAATCAACACGGTGATCGCCTCGACCAATTCCCGCGGTGTGCCGCTGCAAAGCGCCGATCTGCTGGTACATCGAGGTGCTGGCAAACGACCCTATCAGCTAATGATTGCGCCACTGCCGCCCGACCACGAGCAAAGCGGGCGTCGTCCGGCGGCGAGCCTGATGATCTTCGATCCCGAGCAGGAACTTGGCGCGTCGTTCGCGCGGATGCGTGATCTGTTCGGTTTCACCCGCGCCGAGGCTGTTGTGGCGCTTGGGTTGATGCAGGGCAAATCGCTCGAGCAGGTAGCGTTGGCAGAGGGCAACTCGGTCGCCACCGCGCGCAACCTGCTCAAGCGCGTGTTTCAGAAAGCCGGCGTAAGCCGCCAGAATGACCTGACCCGGCTGCTGCTCAACTCGCCGCTGCGCATCGATATCGAGAGCGCCCTGAAGCGGTTTTGAATCCGCCGTCCGCAACGGCTTCAGATCACGTTGCAGCCTGGCGAAGCCCGAGCACATCCTGCATATCGTAGAGTCCGGGGGCGCGCTGGTGCAGCCAGGCACCGGCACGTACGGCGCCACGCGCGAAGGACATGCGACTGCTGGCCTTGTGGGTGATTTCCACCCGCTCACCGTCGGCGGCGAACAGGACCGTGTGATCGCCGACGATATCTCCGGCGCGAATGGTGGCGAAGCCGATGGCGTCACGATCACGTTTGCCGGTCTGCCCCTCCCGTGCGTAAACCGCGACCTTGCCGAGGTCGCGTCCGAGCGCGTCCGCGACCACCTTGCCCATGCTGAGGGCGGTGCCGGAAGGTGCGTCCACCTTGTGGCGGTGATGGGCCTCGATCACTTCCACATCGACGGTATCGCCAAGTACACGCGCAGCGATATCGAGCAGCTTGAAGCAGAGATTCACCCCGGTGCTGAAATTCGAGGCCATGCAGACCGGGATACTCCGCGCCGCTTCGCTGATGGCGCCCAGCTGTGCCGAATCGAGCCCCGTGGTGCCGATCACGATGGCCCGACCGGCAGCGGCACAGGTCTGTGCATTGGCCACCGATGCGGCGGGCGTACTGAAGTCAATCAGCACATCGAAGTTCGCGATCACCTCGGCAAGGCTGCACGCCAGGGCAATGCCGTTGCGCCCGATGGCGGCGAGTTCGCCGGAATCCGCGCCGAGCAGAGTGCTGTCGGGGTGCTCGAGCGCCGCATGCAATGCGGTACCCGGATTTTCCGCAACGGCTTCGACCAGTGTGCGCCCCATGCGACCGGCGGCGCCATTGATGGCGATGCGGATCATCGCGGGCTCAGAACTTCATTTCTTCGAAGAAGTTCTTGACTCCTTCGAACCAGCTGGTCTTGCGCGGCGAGTGCTTGTGGCTGGTGTCACCGAGCGAGGTCTGGAATTCGGCCAGCAGCTCTTTCTGGTGCTTGCCGAGGTTGACCGGCGTTTCCACCGTGACGCGGCACATCAGGTCACCCACCGCACCGCCGCGCACCGGCTTGACGCCCTTGCCACGCAGGCGGAACAGCTTGCCGGTCTGGGTTTCGGGCGGCACGCGCAGCTTGACGCGGCCCTCCAGCGTCGGGACTTCCATCTCACCGCCCAGGGCGGCATCGGCAAAGGTGATCGGCACCTCGGTATAGAGATTCTTGCCGTCACGCTCGAACAACGGGTGAGCGCGCACCGCGATCTGCACGTAGAGATCCCCGTTCGGCCCGCCTTCGGGCCCGCCTTCGCCTTCTCCCGAAAGGCGGATGCGATCGCCGGTATCGACGCCTGACGGCACCTTGACCGAGAGCGTCTTTTGTTTCTCGACCCGGCCACGGCCGTGGCAACCGGTGCACGGATCCTTGACCATCTTGCCCTTGCCGCGACAGTTGGGGCAGGTTTGTTGCACCGAGAAGAAGCCCTGCTGCATGCGGATCTGACCGGCGCCGCCACAGGTGGTACAACTGACCGGGTTGCTGCCGCGACGCGCGCCGCTGCCTTTGCACTCTTCGCAGGATTCGAGCGTCGGGATGCGGATCTTGACGGTTGCGCCATGCACCGCGTCTTCGAGATCGATTTCAAGGTTGTAGCGCAGGTCCGAGCCGCGCTGTGGACCGCCACGCGCTCGGCCGCCACCACCGGCGCCACCAAAAATGTCACCGAACACATCACCGAAAATATCGCTGAAGCTCGCGCCACCACCACCGAAGCCGCCGGCGCCCGCCTGGCCGTCGACACCGGCGTGACCGAACTGGTCATAGGCGCTGCGTTTCTGCGGATTGGAGAGTACTTCGTAGGCTTCGTTCGCCTCCTTGAACTTCTCCTCCGATTTGTTATCGCCCTGGTTACGATCCGGGTGGTGCTTCATCGCGATGCGACGATAAGCCTTCTTTATCTCGGCCTCGTCGGCGCCACGCTGCACGCCCAGCACTTCGTAATAGTCTCGTTTCGCCATCGTCCTGTCCCGTGGCCGACCGTCTGTGGGTCGGGCTATGGCCCGACATTTGTTCTAATTCCTGCAGCCGGATATCCGGGTGCAGGCGTCGGGCAGAAGCCTGAGCTATTTGCGGTCGCTGTCTTTGACTTCCTCGAATTCGGCGTCGACGATGTCATCTCGCTGCGGCTGTGGCTCCTCGCCGCCCGCCTGTTGCGGGCCGGCACCGGCTGCCTGCGCCTGTTCCGCATAAAGGCGCTCGGCGAGCTTTGCGGAGACCTCGGTCAGCGCCTCGGACTTGGCTTCTATCTGTTCGGCGTCATCGCTCTTGAGCGCTTCCTCGACCTCCTTGATCGCCGCCTCGATACGCTGCTTTTCGTCTTCCTGCACCTTGTCGGCCGAATCCTTCAGCGTCTTGCGGATCGCATGGACCATGCCATCGGCCTTGTTGCGCACCGCTACCAGGTGCTCGAACTTGCGATCTTCCTCGGCATGCGCCTCGGCGTCACGCACCATTTTCTCGACTTCCGCATCGGAGAGGCCACTGGAGGCCTTGATCACGATCGACTGTTCCTTGCCGGTCGCCTTGTCCTTGGCGGATACATGCAGGATACCGTTGGCATCGATATCGAACGTCACCTCGATCTGCGGCACGCCGCGTGGTGAGGGCGGGATATCGGCGAGATCGAAACGCCCCAGCGACTTGTTGTCGGCGGCTTTCTTGCGCTCGCCCTGTACCACGTGGATCGTGACCGCGGTCTGGCCGTCATCGGCAGTCGAGAACACCTGCGATTTGCGGGTCGGTATCGTGGTGTTCTTGTCGATCAACGGTGTTGCCACGCTGCCCAGCGTCTCGATCCCCAGGGTGAGCGGCGTCACGTCGAGCAGCAGCACGTCCTTGACACCGCCCGAGAGGACCGCGCCCTGGATCGCGGCGCCAACCGCGACCGCTTCATCCGGATTCACATCCTTGCGCGGCTCCTTGCCGAAGAATGCCTTGACCTTGTCCTGCACCATCGGCATGCGCGTCTGGCCACCGACCATGATCACGTCCTGGATCTGCGACGCGCTCTTGCCCGAATCCTTGAGTGCGATACGCACCGGCTCGAGGGTGCGCTCGACGAGATCCTCGACCAGCGATTCGAGCTTGGCGCGCGACATTTTCACCACCAGGTGTTTGGGACCGGTCGCGTCGGCGGTGATATAGGGCAGGTTCACTTCGGTCTGCTGGCTGCTCGAGAGTTCGATCTTGGCTTTCTCGGCCGCTTCCTTCAGACGCTGCATCGCCAGCGGATCACCCTTCAGCGAGATGCCGTTTTCCTTCTTGAATTCCTCGGCGAGATAGTCGATCAGGCGCATGTCGAAGTCTTCGCCCCCGAGGAAGGTATCCCCGTTGGTCGACAGCACTTCGAACTGCTTCTCGCCATCGACATCGGCGATCTCGATGATCGAGATATCGAAAGTACCGCCACCGAGGTCATAGACCGCGATCAGGTGGTCGCCCGGCCCCTTGTCCATGCCGAACGCGAGCGCCGCGGCAGTGGGCTCGTTGATGATGCGCTTCACTTCGAGACCTGCGATACGGCCGGCATCCTTGGTCGCCTGGCGCTGCGAGTCGTTGAAATACGCGGGCACCGTGATCACCGCCTCGGTGACCGGCTCGCCGAGATAGTCCTCGGCGGTTTTCTTCATTTTTTTCAGGATCTGCGCCGAGATCTGCGGCGGCGCCATTTTCTGGCCCTTCGCCTCGACCCATGCGTCACCGTTGTCGGCCTTCACGATGTTGTAGGGCACCATCTTGATGTCTTTCTGCACCACGTCGTCCTGGAAGCGTCGACCGACCAGGCGCTTGATCGCGTACAGGGTGTTCTTCGGGTTGGTTACCGCCTGGCGCTTGGCCGACTGGCCGACCAGCACCTCGCCGTCATCACTGTAAGCCACCACCGAGGGCGTGGTACGCGTGCCTTCGGCATTCTCGATGACCTTGGGCTTGCCGCCCTCCAAGATCGCCACGCACGAGTTCGTGGTCCCGAGATCGATCCCTATAATCTTGCCCATCATCCTTCTCCGTTTGCCCGTCGCGCGAACCGGCTACAGTAGCCGACGCGCAGGAATTATCCAACTGACACACTATATTTGGCCCGCAACGGGCCATTTCAAGTCCGCTAGACCGTTTCGTCGATTGTCGCGGCCGGTTTGGCCACCACCACCATCGCCGGTCGCAGCAGCCGCCCGTTCAGGGTGTAGCCTTTCTGCATTACCGCCACCACCGAGTTCGGCGACGCGTCGGCGCTCTCGACCATGGTCATCGCCTGGTGTTTTTCGGGGTCGAAGGGCTGGCCGGCGGGGTCGACCTCCACGACATCGAACTTTTGCAGCACATCGAGAAAGCCGCGATAGGTGAGTTGCACGCCTTCGGCGAGCGCGCGGGTCGCCTCGTTCGGTTCACCGATCGCCGCGATCGCCCGCTCCAGGTTGTCGATGACCGGCAACAATGCCACGGCAAAACGCTCGAGCGCGAATTTGCGTGCGCTTTCGACATCACGCTCGGCGCGCCGGATCATGTTTTGCGCCTCGGCCTGTACCCGCAGGGCGCGGTCTTCGCTGCTGGCGAGCTGCTCGCGCAACGCGCCGAGCTCGGCGTTCAGATCCTGCTCCGGGGCGGCCTCGCCCGCCTCCGGCAAGTCCTTCCCGTTATCGAGAGCCTGTACTTCCTCCGCCACCTTTACCCCCCTGGTCAGCCGGCCAAATGCGTTGTCCGGCAGAAATGGGGGCGGAGGAGGTCGATTTCAATAGTCCCGGCGATATTGCCGCGATTCCTTCCGTGCCGGTGTCATGCAGCTGGTCCGGGTGCGCGCCCCGGGGCTCCGGCGGCTCAGCTCGCACCACGCAGCGCGGCGCTGAGCATGCGGGCGGTAACATCGACCACCGGGATCACGCGATCGTAGGCCATCCGGGTCGGACCGATGACGCCGAGCACGCCGATGGTGCGCCCGGCATTCTGGTAGGGTGCTGCGACCAGGCTGAAATCGACCAGCGGGCCGAAACCGGCCTCTTCGCCGACAAAGATCTGCACCCCGTCGGCGCGTGCACTGCGCTCCATCAGGTGCAGGATGTCTTTCTGCTGCTGGAACGCTTCGAACAATTCCCGCAGGCGAGCCATGTTCTCGGTGGAGGCGCTGTCGAGCAGATGTGCCTGGCCGGCAACCACGTAGCCGCCTTCCTTTTCCTTTTCGCCGGACACCAGCGCACGGCTGGCAAGGTTCATCGCTGTCTCGAGCAGGGCATCGATGGTATTTCGCGTATCGCGCATCGCGGCGAGCAAATCCTCGCGAATACGCCCCAGCCCCAGCCCGGCAAAGCGGCTGTTGACGTAATTCGAGGCGGTCCGCAGCTCGATCTCGTCGTACTCGCGCTCGGTATGGATGATGCGGTTCTGCACTTCTTTCTCGTTCAGCACCAGGATCACCAGCACCCGGCAACCGGCCAGGGGCAGGAATTCGACATGACGCAGGCTTACGTCTTCCTGGCGCGGCATCGTGACCAGCCCGGCCTGGTGCGTGATCAGGGACAACAGGTTACTGGTGGCGGCCAGCAGCTCGGTGGTCGACTTGTCGGGATCGAGCTGCGCCCGGAGCACCTGCAGCTCCACGCCGAGCAGCGGTTTCATCGTGATCAGGGTGTCGATGAACAGGCGGTAGCCCTTGGAGGTCGGCACCCGTCCGGCCGAAGTGTGGGGGGTCGTTACGAAGCCGCGCTCCTCGAGATCGGCCATGATCGAACGCACCGTGGCCGGGCTGACGGCGATTCCGCTCTCCTGCACCAGGGTGCGCGAACCCACCGGCTGCCCTTCCCGGATATACAGACCCACCAGGGTGCGCAGCAGTTGTTGCTGGCGCTCGGTGATTGCGTTGCCGTTCATGCGCTTGCGGTGGGTACCCCTCCCGTTGCTGTGCCGATTCTAGCACCGGCAGCCTTGGGATCAGGAATACCCGTGACGCGCGGCCCCGCGTTGCGGTATAAATCGCGCCATGCTGCGCAACCTCTCCATCCGTAACTACACGCTGATCGAGCATCTCGACCTGGATATCGACAGCGGCCTGACCGTGATCACCGGGGAAACCGGCGCGGGCAAGTCGATCGTGCTCGATGCACTGGGGCTCGCGCTCGGCAACCGCGCCGACGGCCGGGCATTGCGTGCCGGTGCGGAGCGGCTCGAAGTCAGCGCGGTGTTCGACATAGATGACACGCCCGAGGCGCAAGCCTGGCTGTGCGAACGCGCGCTCGACCAGGACGGTGATTGCCAGTTGCGCCGCGTCGTGACCCGCGACGGGCGCAGCCGGGCCTGGATCAACGGCCAGAGCGCAACGCTCGCGGATCTGAAGGTGCTCGGTGATCAACTGGTCGACATGCACGGCCAGCACGAACATCACTCGTTGCTG
Organism: Gammaproteobacteria bacterium; assembly: GCA_016705365.1. Taxonomy (NCBI): domain Bacteria; kingdom Pseudomonadati; phylum Pseudomonadota; class Gammaproteobacteria; species Gammaproteobacteria bacterium. The sequence continues at coordinate 154,570 of JADIYI010000008.1, forward strand.
ACGCGCGCCAACCACGCGCGCCTGCTCGATGAATACGGTGGCCACAACGAGCTTGCCGATCGCATGCGTGCGGCCTGTACCGAGTGGCGCGACTGTCGCGACGAGCTGGAGCAGTTGCGCGCCAGCGCCAGCGAGCGTAAGGACCGGCAACAATTGCTGCGCTATCAACTCGGCGAACTGCAGGAGCTCGCGCTCGCCGACGGAGAGATCGAACAGCTCGAGCAGCAGCAGCGAATGCTTGCCGGGGCAGGCGAGCTGACCGAACAGATTGCGACCGTGCTGACCCTGTGCGAGGACGAGGAACGCGGTGGCGCGCTGCCGGCACTGCGCCGCGCAACCACGATCGCCGCGGATCTCGATGCCCTCGGCGAGCGCGGGCGCACCGCGCTGCAGCTGCTAGAGTCCGCCTCCATTCAGGTCGATGAAGCGCGGCGCGAGCTGCAATCGATTGGCGATGACATCGAGATCAACCCGGAGCGTCTTGCCGAGGTCGAAGCTCGCCTCAGCGCGATCTACCAGACCGCGCGCAAGCATCGTATAGCAGCCGAGGAACTGCCCCTGCTGCGGGCGCGCCTTGGCGAGGAAGCAAGCGGCATCGAGGTCTCGGATGCACGCATCGCGGAGCTCGAGGTGCGCTTGCTGGCACTCCGGCAGCGCTGGTCGGCGCTGGCGGGCGATCTGAGCCGGGCACGCGCGATCACCGCCGGCGATATCGCGCAGCGGGTGCGCGAACAACTCGCGTTTCTCGGCATGGCGAGCTGTCATTTCGAAGTCTCGATCAAGGCGCAGACGCTGGAGATGCCTTCGCCGCAGGGTGCCGAACAACTCGAGTTCCTGGTCGCCACCAACCCCGGCGCGAAGCCTGAACCGCTGGCGCGTATCGCCTCCGGCGGCGAACTCTCGCGCATCAGTCTCGCAATCCAGGTGATCACCGCGAGCCGCGCCACGACACCAACGGTGATATTCGATGAAGTCGATGTGGGCATCGGCGGGGCGACCGCGGACGCGGTCGGCAGCCTGTTGCAGTCACTCGGCGAGCGTATCCAGGTGCTTTGCGTGACCCATCTGCCGCAGGTGGCGGCACGCGGAGCGCATCATATGCGCGCCAGCAAGAGCAGCCGCACGGAGGAAACCAGCGCGGCGCTGGAGACCCTGGATGAAAAGCAAAGGGTCGAGGAGCTGGCGCGCATGCTCGGGGGAAAGACCATTACCGGAAAGACCCGGGCGCACGCCCGCGAGATGCTCGACACCGCGCGCAGCGAGGCGCTGCTGGCCAGCTGACTGCGAAGGCTCAGGAGTTCTCGGGACGCTTTTCCTTCACGTAGAGTACCAGGCTGTGGCCGATCAGGCGGTAGCCTGCCTTCGCCGCGATCGCGCGTTGCAGTCTCTCGATATCCGGATCGCAGAATTCAACCACCCGCCCGCTGTCGACACACACCATATGATCATGGTGATCGCCACGATCGAGTTCGAATACGGCGTGGCCGCCCTCGAAGTTGTGACGCTCGACCAGGCCCGCAGTCTCGAACTGGGTGAGTACCCGGTACACCGTTGCGAGACCCACGTCCTCGTCAGCCTCGAGCAATGCCCGATAGACATCCTCGGCACTCATATGCTGATTTTCGGCAGGCTGCGACTCGAGAATCTGCAATATCTTGAGCCGCGGCAGGGTGACCTTCAACCCGGCTTTCTTGAGTTCAGAGTCTTCCATGGTTTCACCACTCCCGATCAATAGCGGACTCCACGCCGGGGTAAAGGATGCAAAGCACCCGGCGGCTATGGGAGAATGATCGCGCCCGCGCAAACACGACTCAAGATACTGGAACACATTTTTCAATGCAAAGAAAAGCCATTCTTATTCTCATCTGCCTGCTGATGGGCGGTTGCAGCATTGGCGGCATTCGGCTCGGCTTCCCCGGCGTCTATCGTATCGATATCCCGCAAGGCAATGTGATCACCCAGGAAATGGTCGATCAACTGCAACCCGGCATGACCAAGCGACAGGTACGTTTCGTGATGGGCACACCACTGGTAGTCGATACCTTCAACCAGGAGCGCTGGGATTATCTGCACAGCATGGAGATCAAGGGCAGCCCACGTACCCAGGAGAATCTCAGCCTGTTTTTCGACAAGGATGTGCTGGTGCGCATCAGCGGTGATTACGCACCCTCGCAGGCGCCCAGCGTCGCGCCGGCCGAAAACCGGGAAAACGAAGAAGACCAGTGAACTCGGCTCAGCCCGAGGGCCGCGCGGCAAGCTGTTTTGCACGAGCCTTGCGCGCTTGCCTGGGATTGGCCTCCAGCGGGCGATAGATTTCAACCCGGTCTCCCGCCGCCAGCACATGGCGGCATGGCTCGGCAAGCAACTTGCCGAATATGCCCATTGTTGCCTGTTCCAGTACCGGCCCCGCGAATACATCCGCAATACCGGAACGCACTGCCGCCTCGAAGGCCGTGCAGCCGGCAGGCACCATCAAGGCAATGATGCGTTGTCGTTCGGGCAGTGCAAATACCACCTCGACTGCGATTTCATCCGCCATAGACATCACGCGCGCGACGGCACAGCGCATCGACCAGGTTGTTGGCCATGGAGTCGAACAGCTTGCGTGCGGCCCTGCTGGCCAGCGAATTGTTCATCCTGAACGCCAGGCGCAGACTCACCTTGCAGGCATCATCGCGCAGCGAATCGAATCCCCAGCGCCCTTCAAACGTTTCGAACGGCCCCTCCACGAGTTCCATGGTGATATGAGCCGGCGCCGTAATCCGGTTACGGGTGGTGAAGCTCTGGCGAATGCCCGCTCGCGCCAGGTGCAGCCGCGCCTCGATGCAGCCCTCGCTGCTGCTCAGTACCTCGGCGCCGACACAGCCGTGCATGAATTTCGGGTAGGACTCGATGTCATTTACCAGCGCAAACATGGAGTGCGCCGGGTAGAGCAGCAACGCGCTGCGGTTGATCTCGGTAATCATCGGGTTGCGGACGCCAGACTGGTTTCGCGGCGCAATATACCCGAACACGGATCCGGCGACACCGGCTGTCACGGCACGCATGCTAGAATCCGCGGCCCTTACAACGGCCCCGGCATCTCATGAGCGGCAAGAAACGATCAGCGGACGGCGGCACGATCGCGCGCAATCGCAAGGCGGGTTTCGACTACTTCGTCGAGGAGCGCTTCGAAGCCGGCCTGGTGCTCGAAGGGTGGGAAGTAAAGAGCCTGCGCGCGGGCCGCGCCCAGCTGGTCGATTCCTACGTGCTGCTCAAGGACGGCCAGGCCTGGCTGCTGGGCGCGCGCATCGAACCGCTGCCAAGTGCCAGCACCCATTTCGTTTCCAGCCCCGACCGCACCCGCAAGCTGCTGCTGAACCAGCGTGAACTGGGGCGGCTGTTCGATGGCGTGCAGCAGGAAGGCTACACCGCGATTTGTACCTCGCTGTACTGGAGCAGGCACCTGGTCAAATGCGAGATCGCGCTCGCCAAGGGCAAGAAACAGCACGACAAGCGTGCCACAGAGAAGGACCGCGACTGGGCACGCCAGAAGCAGCGTCTCTCGCGCCACGCCTGATAGGAGCACGTGAGTATGCGCGCCGCTGCCGGACATCTGTGAACTTCTGCCGATCAAGCTGTCAGAGACTGCGCCGGTGTCATGTTAGGATACCGGCTCAGGTTCTGGGGGCGTTTTGGATTCGACGCCGGTTACAAAACCCGATGTGCATGCCGAGACGGCAACTAGTCTCGTTAATCCAAAGTTGCAAACCTATAGTTGCCAACGACGACAACTACGCACTCGCTGCTTAAACCCCAGTAGGGTGCCGTCTGACCGGAGCCGTGCCTGCGCGTCCGGGCTCTTCGGAGCACTCAGGCGTCATATCTCGCAGGATCGCGCTGAAGTTTGTCCGGGATGGATGCGCTAAAAAACACCGGAATCGCCAATCGCACGCCCTGTCGGCCGGGCAGCGAGCGGTTAAAAAAAGTAGACCTGACTAAGCATGTAGAGCTGAGGGCGGAGGACTGACGGACGCGGGTTCAACTCCCGCCGCCTCCACCAATAACAAAACCCTACCGTTCTCGGTTGGGGTTTTTTCTTGCCTGATCGCTCCGGTTCCCGCGTGTTGTTGGGGGTTCCTGCGGAGGCGGTTCTAAGGCGCTGAGTTACATAGGTTTGGCGCAGGGTTCCACCCCACCCATACCCAGAAATCGTTCGATTCTTTCCGCAGGAACCCGCAGGAGTTCGAAATAGTCCGCACGGGCTGACGGTAGGTTGTTGATTTTGAACAACCCGCTTGATCAGTCCGCGCTTGTGGACTGCGGACTTTCAATTCGGCCCATGACGGCCGCCGCGAACCCCTTCATGTTGCAAAACGTCGGCACTTACCAATAACTGCCGACAAAACGGAACATCCCTCGGTCGGAGCAATCAAGCCTTGACGCTATTCAGGCGCAACATCAGCGTCATCGGATGCTGTGGCGATTCCTGAAAACCGTAGTGCACATAGAACTGCTTGGCGCGTTCGTGGATCGCATGAACCAGCAAGGCGCGCACACCGGTGTTTTGCGATACGGTGATGGCGCGGTTGACCGCGTCTTGCAGCATGGCAGCCCCCAGCTTGATGCCTTGCGCCCGCCGATCCACCGCCAATCTGCCAAGCACCATGACGGGTACCGGGTCGGGCATATTGCGGCGAACCGAGCTGGTCGCCACTTGATGAGCGACCGCACCAGCGGCCAAGGCGTAGAAGCCGCGCACCCGATTTTCCTCATCAACGACCACAAAAGTCCGGCTGGCCCCGGTGAGCTGGTTGTTCATCGCCCGGCGTTTTAGCCACTCATCCAGAGTAGGCTCACCGCTCTCGAAGTCGCCCAACAGGTGCGCGGCCGCAAGTGGCTGCGGCGCGGATAGATTCAAGCTCATGTTGGATTGCTATCCCACGGAGCCTTGACGGCCATCAGTCGCTCAAGACCCGCATTGGCACTCGGCGGCGCGTCGAGCATGGCGGTGAACTGCTGGAATTTTTCCGTATCCAGACCGAAGAACACTTGGTCGAGCAGCACGGACTGCGCACGCTCGCAAGCGGCTTCCAGCATGAAGTCCGAACGGTTTTTGCCCAGCAGAGCGGCAGCGTGATCAATGAGATCTCGCTGCTCCGGCAAGGCACGCAAATTGATGGCAGCGGCGCGCATGGCGGCCTCCTTATGTATATTCAACAGATACACAAATGATAGATGCGTGTGTAGCTGTTGTCAACACAGCCCTTCATCCTCTGCTAATAGAGAGGAAATCGTCGGCGTTGCAACGCCATGCTGGATCGCTGTCGCCATCCACACGGGCAGGCGGTTCTGGACACTGAACACCGCCTGCCATTCGTCCTGCCCGATTCGTCCCAGCAACGTCGCAATCGCCTGTCCGGCAAGATCGGGGCCCAGCCATTCGAGAGCCCTGACGACATCACCAGCAATGCAGTCGCCCAACACCAACATTCACGCTGGAGCATGGCGGATTTCGATGACTTGCTTGCCGAGATTGAGCGTCCGCGCCCGGCCGTCGGTTAGGTAGATCTGTCGGACAGGAACCTGCGTGGTCAGCCCCAGAGCATTTGCCGCTACCGCGCCATGACGAACGATGGCATGACCGGTGATGCTCGCGAGAGAGTCGACTATCTTATTGACCGGCGGTGACACTGGCCCCAATCGGCTGTTTTTTACGGCGACATAAAAGCCGCGCGTCACACGCATCAGCTTTCCATGCTTGGTCAAATTGGCCAGCACGCGTGGCGCCTGGTCGCGATGAACGAGATGAGCCGCATCCTGAGTTCGAATCTGCGCACCTTCTGGCTACGCATCGATCCATCGGCTAATGACTTCAGCTGGCATTGGCTGCGACTCCGGCGGGCTGGGTGGTCGACACCTGCAGGCACGATTCCTCGTAGGCTTCGATGTCGACCATCTGGTACACGACGCGGCCCGTCAGCTTCATAAACTTTGGACTGATACCCTCGCAACGCCAGCGTTCCAAGCAAGCCTCGCTGCGGCGCCAGCGCGCTGCCAGTTGTTTTTGGTTGAGGTGAACGACTTCCATTTTGGTCTCCTTCCGAATGAGTTGGCAGGAGTCCATGAAGGCGCTGTTCCGCGCGCGAGCCAAGCGATATGTTGCACCGAACTATTCGCCGCACATTTTGCGGAGATGGATGTTGTTATTCTCCGCAAAGAAAAGATAGTGGCGCAGTTCGGGCATGGGGCGGGCGAACTGCGCCATAAATTGGCGCGGTTCCGAAAAGCGCGCCACATTGGGTGTAAATGGGTGTCAATTTGGAATCGAGAGCCGCCGTTCTTTCCCGATCGGCAAATAAAAGGTCGAACCATTCTCTATCCGCACCAAACATTCCCGATCGGGAAATATTACTTGTACATAGTCCGGTTGTGACTGATAATTTCCCGAACGGGAAACTGAGCAAGCCATGACATCCATTCGATCACCTCAACAACTCGGCGATGCACTGCGTGCCGCTCGCAAGCAGCTAGGGCTGACACAGCCTCAGTTGGCACTGGCGGCAGGGGTGGGTGTGCGCTTCATTGTCGACCTTGAAGCAGGCAAGCCCACCTTGCGACTAGAAAACGTGCTGCGGGTCATCGATGCCTTGGGTGGAGAGGTCCGGTTGAGCGGGTTGCCATCATCCGTGGCCGACGGTCAACGTGAAGGCGGCAACCATGGCGCATGAACTGGAAGTCTGGCTTTTTGCCGATCGCGTCGGCACGCTGGCTCTAGTCGATGGCCGACTAAACTTTTGCTACGCACCCGATTGGCTGTCGCGCCCAGTTGCCGTTGCCTTGTCCGCCTCGCTGCCCCTGCAAGCGGAACCGTTCGACGATCGCAAAACGCGTCCCTTTTTTGCTGGTCTGCTGCCCGAAGGGCAGATGCGCCGCCTGATTGCGCAGCAGTTCCAGGTTTCCGGTCAGAACGACTTTGCGCTGCTGGACCACATCGGTGGCGAATGTGCCGGGGCCGTCACCTTCCTGGAGCCCGGACAGGCTTTGCCTGTGCCAACCCGCAACGATGACGTTCAATGGCTAAGCGACCAAGAGGTCGTTGCCATCCTGGATGAATTGCCGCGCCGCCCCATGCTGGCGGGCAAAGACGGTTTGCGACTTTCTTTGGCGGGAGCCCAGGACAAGCTGCCAGTCGTGTTTGATGGTGCCCGCATTGGGCTACCCCTTAATGGCACGCCCAGCTCCCACATTTTTAAGCCCGCTATCCACGCTGTTGAAGACAGTGTGATCAATGAAGGGTTTTGCATGGCGCTGGCTGAGGCCATGCAACTCAAGCCAGCGAAATCGAAAGTTCACTTTGTGCTGGATCGCTCGTTTCTGCTGGTTGAGCGCTACGACAGACTGATTGATGCCCAGGGGCACCGGCAACGGCTTCATCAAGAGGACTTCTGCCAGGCACTTGGCGTGGTGCCAGAAATGAAGTACCAGAATGAAGGTGGTCCGGATCTGGCGCAGTGTTTTGATCTGGTGCGCAGTGCGACGCGCCCCAGTGCGCCGCAAGTCCTGCGACTGCTCGACTACGTGATCTTCAATGCGCTGATCGGCAATCATGATGCGCACGCCAAGAATTTCTCTCTGCTGTATTTGAGTAAAAAGTCAGGCAATGCCCCCGTTCTGGCACCGTTTTACGACACGCTCTCGACGGCGGTGTATCCAACACTGACGCAGAAGATGGCGATGAAAATCGGCAGCAAGTACAAGTTCAGCGAAGTCCAGGCGCGTCACTGGGAGCAGTTCGCCGAAGGTGTAGGCTTTACCAAGGCTCAGGCCAAACGGCGAATTCTGGAGTTGGCAAAGTTACTGCCCGCCACGGCACGCAAGCTCCAGTCTGACCCCGGACACAGTTTTGCTGGCAATCCAGCAGTCGAGCAAATCAATACCTTGATTGAACAACGCTGCGCCCTGACGATTCGGCGGCTCACCGACCCCGCCGCCGAAAATGACGCGGCCACCGAACCCTCTGTTTGAACCACCATGCGGACGCGGGTTCGATTCCCGGATTCGGAATTGAACTGGCACTGGCAAGCAGACGAGTTTGATACCCGTTCCCGGCGACCACACTGGCCGGAAAACCTGCTTGCAGGTCTACAATCCGGCAGGCTTTTCGATTGAGTTCGCAATGGTTCGCAGCGGCCCGCAGCGCTTCGATTGCGCACTTTCAATAGTCGTTTGGTGCGGGGTGCTGCCCCACCACAAATTTCATTAAATTTCAATTAATTATGTGCAATTCCTAGAACTACGCAGACGTTTGTTTTTAGCTCGATGTGATTCCCCATCGCGGAACCCAACTACTCGCGCTTCAGCCCAGCAATCACGCACTCTGCTCACTGACTCAGTCTCGTCAAATTTCCGAATAAATCCTTCAAGATTGCTTTGATGCTTAAATGTCGCCTTTAAGGCGACAATTAAGAATTTTTCTGAACTTCATGCTAATCTCAGCAGTAAGTTCAACTTAGAGCGTTTACGTCGCCTGTTGGTTGTCGCATGGGCTCGAAAATAAATCAATTGTTGCAGCAGTGGCCCGCTGAAACGGTCGCCACGCTGCGTTGGCTGAGCAGCCTTGGCGTCGACCGCCGGCTTGCGGACAAGTACGTACAGTCCGGTTGGCTGGAACGCTTGGGTCACGGCGCCTATAAACGGGCCGGTGCAACGGTCGACTGGGCCGGCGCAGTCCACGCGCTGCAAGCCCAGCTCGGCGTCGCCGTCCATCCCGGCGGAATCTCCGCGATTGAGCTGCGCGGCTACACGCACTACTTGGCGTTTGGAGCACGCGAGGTTGTCCTATTCGGACATCCCGGCACGAAGTTGCCAGCCTGGTTCGAGGCTCACTCCTGGTCCAGGCCGGTGACGCTCGTGACCACTGGCGTCTTCGCGGGTACCGAAAAGGCCACGTCCACACTTCCGGTCGACGAGGTCGACCTCGAGGTCGCGACACTCGAGCAGGCGGCTTTCGAGATGATGTACCTCGTGCCGCAACGGCAATCCTACGAAGAGGCATTCCAGGTCATGGAATCGCTGACGTCTTTGCGCCCGCAAGTCGTACAACAGCTGCTGAATAGCTGCACCTCGGTGAAGACCAAACGGCTGTTCATGCATGCCGCCGAGCGAGCGAGTCATTCGTGGTTGAAACACCTCGACCCGTCGAAGGTCGATTTCGGGTCAGGCCGGCGCACCATCCACGCTGGAGGACGCCTCGACAAGAAATACAATCTGGTCGTCGCCGACCCTGCGCAGGTTTAGGACCATCAATGGCGGCGCACGATAATTACAGAACTCAGGTCGAACTTCTGATTCGCTGTTTGCCGGCAGTCGCCAGCGCGCCCGACTTCGCGCTCAAGGGCGGCACTGCCATAAACCTGTTTCTTCGGGACATGCCGAGACTCTCGGTCGACATCGACCTTACCTATCTCCCAGCGTCCGATCGCGACACGGCACTCACCGACATCCGCTCCCAGCTCGCCACGATCGCCGAAGGCCTCAAACGGACAGTGCCAGGCACAAACGTCCAACTTGTGGAAGGCGATGCGCCCAAGCTGCTCGTCGATAAAGCCGGCGCGCGCATCAAGGTGGAGCCGAGCGTCGTCATCCGTGGCAGCCTGGTACCGCCGGTCACAAGCGAACTGTGTTCGACCGCGCAGGAAGCCTTCGAACTCTTCGTCGAGATCCAGCGCCTCGACTCACCGGATCTCTATGCCGGCAAGCTCTGTGCGGCGCTGGACCGTCAGCACCCGCGGGACCTCTTCGATGTCATGCACCTTCAAGCAGCGGGACCGATCCCGGATTCCATACGGGAAGCGTTTGTTGCCTACCTCGCCGGTCACCGGCGCCCGATTGCAGAGCTATTGCAGCCGAACCTCAAACCAATCGAGGGTCTGTTCGCCAACCACTTCGCTCGCATGACAGAGGAGCCCGTCGAACTGGCAGACCTCGAGGCCGCCAGGACACAGCTTTTCGAGTGGGCCGCGAGCGCCCTCTCCGAAAACGAGCGCCGGTTTCTGCTGTCAATCAAGCACGGCGAACCGGATTGGTCGCTCTTGCCGTTCGAAGGTCTGGATCAATGGCCGGCGATCCAATGGAAGCTGTACAACATTGGACTAATGAGTACCCGCAGCCACCGAAAAGCGGTGGAGCGCCTGCGCGATGTGCTCGGTATCTGACTTGATGTCAAATGGCCGTCTGGAACCCTTTCAGGATCCTGATACAGATCTTCGTACTACAGTCCTTCAGTTCCGAGGTCGCGTATCATGCTGTGCGGGCTCTCTACCCCGCACGGCTTGTCGATGCCGAACGCCGAGCGCAGGATTTATCTGACGACCAACGGGAGCGCACAATAGAACGGCTTCGACGAGAGCGCGACCTGATGGTCAGCACCGAGGCGCTGGAGCGATTCGACGTGTGGCGAGCGCCGGAGGAGAGATAAAATCGGTTTGATTTCAGGCAGTTAATCAACCGAATCGATTTGGGGGTATCCATTCTCTCCTGGCCATTCTCCGCGCCAACCTCGCTCCCTGCAACTAGCCCGAAGTCCGCAAAGGCTACAAGTCAGCCCCATACAGATCAAGGCGTTAGGCGCGAACTAATCAAGCGGTCGGATTGCAGTATTGGCTGCCGGAGGGGACGCGAGCTTGTCCCTGCGAGCTATCGCACTTGTAGTTTGTCAGAAACTCGCACATATTTTCATACATGAACATACCGATCAAAACTGCCGAGCTGATTCGCCAGCGCATCGAGGCGATGCCGATTGGGGAGCCTTTCACCCCAACGGCATTCCTGCAGTGCGGCACACGTGCGTCCGTCGATCAGACCCTCTCCCGCCTCGTCAAAGCAGGATCGATCGAGCGTGTGACGCGCGGCGTCTTTGTGCTCCCCGAGGTCAGCCGTTTCGTCGACAAGGTTAGCCCTCGCCGCTGAAGGTGGCCGAGACGGTCGCCAAGACCACGGGGGCCGTCGTCCAGGTCCACGGCGCCGAAGCCGCGCGTCGGCTTGAGCTAACCACACAGGTTCCGACCCAGTCGGTATTCGTGACATCCGGTCCGTCGAAGCGCATCCGCGTGGGCAAGATGGAGATCCGTCTGCAGCATGTCTGTCAGCGCAAGTTGGCCCTGGCAGGCCGACCCGCCGGGCTCGCGCTTGCTGCAATGTGGTACCTCGGCAAGACGGAAGTAACGCCGGCTCTCGTCGAGAAGATTCGGCGCAAGCTGGGATCGAGCGAGTTCGAGGTGCTGAAGTCAGCCACCAGCTCAATGCCTGCGTGGATGAGCGACGCCATCTTCCGGAACGAGCGGACGTCCGTTCATGCCTGAGTCCTTCCTGCACCTGAAAGCTCAAGAGCAGTCCCAAATCTATCGGGCACTGGCTCCGCAGCTTGCCCGCTCGCCCGTAGTACTGGAAAAGGATGTCTGGGTCTGCCGGGTGCTGCAGGCCGTGTTCACCATGCCCGACCGATTGCCAATGGCCTTCAAGGGCGGCACATCACTCTCCAAGGTGTTCGGAGCCATTGCACGCTTTTCCGAGGACGTGGACATCACGCTCGACTACCGTGGCTTGAACGGCTCCTTCGATCCGTTTGCCGATGGCGTCTCGCGCAATCGGCTGAAGAAATTCAGCGAGGATCTCAAGTCCTTCGTGCACGACCATGCTCATGGCGTTGTGGCACCGCACTTCCAGAAGACACTGGCAGCCGAGTTCGATGTCGGCGCATTCCAGCTTGAAGTCAGCGATGACGGCGAGCAGCTGCGTGTGCACTACCCGACCGTGCTGGAGGCGCCGGGGGACTACGTCGGCAACAGCGTCCTGATCGAGCTCGGTGGCCGCAACATCACCGAGCCGAACGAAGAGCATGAGGTACGGCCCGACATCGCGGAACATGTCACTGAACTCGATTTCCCTCGTTCGAAGGTCAGTGTGCTGTCCCCGGCACGTACCTTCTGGGAGAAGGCAACGTTGATGCACGTCGAGTGTCAGCGCGACGAGTTCCGTACTGGCGCCGAACAACTGTCACGCCACTGGTACGACCTGGCCATGCTGGCCGATCTTGCCCATGGGCAAGCCGCTGTGGCCGATCGCGCTCTGCTCGCGGATGTCGTCAAGCACAGGAAGGTCTTCTACAACGCGAGCTACGCCAACTACGACGCATGCTTGGCCGGGCAGCTCAGACTCATTCCGAAAGATCCCGCGCTGGCGGCGCTCCGCGATGGATTCCAGCGCATGATCGGCGCTGGCATGTTTATCGGCGAACCACCCACCTTCGATGCCATCGTCGATCGTCTACGCGCGCTGGAAACAGCGATCAATGGGTGCAGCGATGGTTGAAGCAGGCATCGCTGTTAAAGCTCTGCTGCTAGGCTGGTGGAAGACCGATCTCGTAGGCCATAATCCAGCCAAACGGGCGGGTCAATTTCAATGCAGCGCAACTGGCCCCCGAATGGCTGGACCGCCCATGCAAGGGCGACTGTACCGACCACCGAAGAAGCCTCGTCGATAGTGACTTCCTGCTGAACCTACCGGTTGGACGGCAGCACCGTCATATTCGTGCGTGCAGGCACACACTCTGAATTGTTCGAGGAATGAACAATGAGCGCTGACACCCCCTGCCCGACTTCATCCACGCGGCTCGCCTGCGCTGGACATCCATCAGGCAGCACTTGCTGGGCAATGTCTGGCGTGCCCGCTGCCGCCGGACTGGATTGAGCCGCTACCGACATGAGCCTCGACTTCGCCACGCTCGACACCCTGCGCACCCACCACCCCGCGTGGCGGCTGCTGTGTTCGGACCATGCGCCGCTGGTGGCGAGCTTTCTGCATCGGATCTTTGTGATACCCAATGTGCGAGTGATGGCGGCAGCAGATCTGGCCGAGGCGCTGGAAGACGAGTTGTACGCACTGCGCCTGCACTTGGGTGAAACCGCCTTTCCCAAGCCGGCGCTGGATTACCTGAACGACTGGGCCGCGCCCGACAAGGGCTGGCTGCGCAAGTTCTACAAGCCCGGCACGGACGAGGCGCAGTTCGATTTGACTCCGTCGACAGAGAAGGCAATTGCCTGGTTGGCGCAACTCAGCGAGCGGCAGTTCATCGGCACCGAATCCCGGTTGTTGACGCTGTTCGATCTGCTCAAGCAGATGAGCGAAGGCAGCGAGGCAGACCCGGCCAGGCGGATCGCGGAGCTGCACAGAAAGCGCGATGACATCGACGCCGAGATTGCGCGGGTGCTGGCGGGCGATGTACCGCTGCTGGATGACACGGCGCTGAAGGATCGCTTCCAGCAATTCATGCAGGGGGCGCGCGAGTTGCTCACCGACTTCCGCGAGGTGGAACACAACTTCCGCCAGCTCGACCGGCGCGTGCGCGAGCGGATTGCCCTGTGGGAAGGCAGCAAGGGGGCGCTGCTGGAGCAAATCATGGGCGAGCGCGATGCAATTGCCGATTCCGATCAGGGCAAGAGTTTCCGCGCCTTCTGGGACTTTTTGCTGTCCAGCCGTCGGCAGGAGGAATTGACCGAACTGCTGGATCGCGTACTGGCGCTGCCTGCGGTGACGGATCTGCAACCTGACAGCCGCACGCGTCGTGTGCATTACGACTGGATGGAAGCGGGCGAGCACACTCAGCGCACGGTTGCCGCCCTGTCGCAGCAGTTACGCCGATTCCTTGATGATCAGGCCTGGCTGGAAAACCGCCGTATCATGGACATCCTGCACGGCATCGAGAGCAAGGCGCTGGCGCTGCGCGACACTCCACCGCTCGGAAACGTGATGGAGATGGCCGAGGCGCAGGCCGACATCGAACTGGCGATGGAACGCCCATTGTTCACCCCGGCCATCAAGCCGGTGATTGCCGATCTCGCCCTGCTGGCAGGTGATGAGGATATTGACCCTTCGGCATTGTTCGATCAGGTGGTAGTGGACAAGGCACGCCTGACCCGCCACATCCGCCATGCCTTGCAGGACCGGGCGCAGATCAGCCTGAGCGAACTGGTGGCCGGCCAGCCTTTGCAACAGGGGCTGGCCGAGTTGGTGGCCTATCTGCAACTGGGCAGCGACAGTTTCAGCGCCGTGGTGGATGAGGAAACATCCGAGCTCATCCGCTGGCAGACGATGACAACAGATGGTCAGGAGGTCACCCGCGGTGCACGTCTGCCGCGCGTGATTTTCATGCGCTGAACGCGAGCCGAGGCAAGGGATGGAAGAAGAACTCTCGAACACACCGCCAACTCCGGCTCCCGCCGCGGACTTGTCGGTGCTGCTCATCAGCTTGCTCAAAAGCGTGCTCTACCGTGATGGCGACGAACGCCAATGGGCCGCGCTGCTGAATCTGCAAGCTCGGGTGCGCGATTACGTGGCGGTACTGAATCTCGACCTGGTGCTGGATGAGGCGGAAGGCTACGCCTTTCTGAAGAGTCGCCCGGAACCGACCGACGCGGGTTCATCGCCCCGCCTGCCGCGGTTGGTGGCGCGCAGGCCCTTGTCATTTCCGGTCAGTCTGCTGCTGGCCCTGTTGCGCAAGAAGCTGGCCGAGTTTGATGCCGGTGGTGGCGATACCCGGCTGGTACTGGGTCGTGATGACATCGTCGAACTGGTGCGGGTTTTTCTGCCCGACGGTCCGAATGAAGCGAAGCTGATCGACCAGATCGAGACCACGATCAACAAGGTGGCCGAGTTGGGGTTTCTGCAGAAACTCAAGCCTGCCGGCGGTGTTTCGGCTGGCCCGGCAAGCTACGATGTGCGGCGCATCCTGAAGTCCTTTGTCGATGCCCAATGGCTGGCCGAGTTCGATACGCGCCTGGCCGATTACCAGTCACAATTGGCCGGCGTAACAAATACCAGGGAAGGGGCCGCCAATGATTGAGCGGCAGCAACGACGATTTGGGCAACCGCAAGCTGGCCGCAGAGTGGCGCACAAGGAGCTGCGCCATGCTTGATCCGCAATCACTTGGCCTGGACTTCGGTGCCGATGACACGCTGTCAGGCTTTCGCCTGAGCCGTCTGGAGGTATTCAACTGGGGAACCTTCGACGGCCGCGTGTGGACACTGCAACTGGATGGCCGGAACGGTCTGCTCACGGGCGATATCGGCTCCGGCAAATCCACCCTGGTGGATGCGATCACCACCCTGCTGGTGCCCGCCAACCGGGTCGCCTACAACAGGGCTGCGGGCGCGGACAGCAGGGAGCGCAGCCTGCGCTCCTACGTGCTTGGGCACTACAAGTCGGAGCGCAACGAAGTCACCGGCGCGGCAAAACCGGTAGCGCTGCGCGACCAGAACAATTACTCCGTGATCCTGGGCGTGTTCCACAACGCGGGCTATGACCAGACCGTGACGCTGGCCCAGGTATTCTGGATGAAGGAAGCGCAGGGGCAGCCGGCGCGGTTCTTCCTGGGCGCGGAGCGCGAGCTGTCAATCGCCTCTGACTTCGCCCATTTCGGTTCGGATATTGCCCAGCTGCGCAAGAAACTGCGCGGGTCGGGGGCCGAGCTGCATGACAGCTTTCCGCCCTATTCCGCCTGGTTCCGCCGGCGCTTTGGCATCGAGAACGATCAGGCGCTGGAGTTGTTTCACCAGACGGTGTCGATGAAATCGGTGGGCAACCTGACCGACTTCGTACGCAGTCATATGCTGGAACCCTTCGAGGTCAGCCCGCGCATTCAGGCCTTGATTGGCCACTTCGACGATCTCAATCGTGCCCATCAGGCGGTGCTGAAAACCCAGCAACAGGTTGAATTGCTCACCCCGTTGACCGCCGACTGTGAGCGTCATGGTGCGCTGGTGGCCGAGGTCGACCGTTTACGCATGTGCCGGGAGAGCCTGCGGACCCATTTTGCGGGCCTAAAGCTCGGCCTGATCGACAAGCGACTGGGATTGCTGGCTGAAGAATGGGAACGCGTGGATGCCCTGGCACAAAAATTGGACACTGCTCACGAGGAGCAAGGCCACCAGCTCGATGAACTCAAGCAGGCCATCAATGACAACGGTGGCGACCGCCTGGAGCGTCTTGCCGCCGAGATTCGCAGGAAAGAACAACAGCGTGATACGCGCAAGACCAAGGCCGGGCGCTACCGGGAATTGGCAACTGTTCTGGACGAACCAGTAGCGACCGATGTCCCCACCTTCGCCGCGCAGCGTGGCAAATATCAAACCTGGCGCGAACAAGCGCTCGGGCACGATGCCGATCTGCAGAACGCGCTCACCGAGCACGGCGTGACCTTGCGTCAGGGCCGGCAGGAACACGAACAGCTGAGCGCCGAGATCGACAGCCTCAAGCGCCGACGCAGCAACATCGATGACCAGCAGATCCGGATTCGCGCGGCGCTGTGTGCGGCGCTGGGTCTGAACGTGGATGATATGCCATTCGCCGGCGAGTTGATCCAGGTCCGCGACGATGAGGGCGAATGGGAAGGTGCCGCCGAACGCTTGTTGCATGGCTTCGGGTTGTCGCTGCTGGTACCCGATGCGCACTACAATGCCGTGGCCGAATGGGTGGACAGCGCCCATCTGCGCGGCCGCCTGGTGTACTTCCAGGTGCGACAACGCAAGGCCGCGGAGCTGCCTGATCTGCACCGCGATTCCCTCGTCCGCAAGTTGGCCGTCAAGCCTGACTCCGCCCATTACGATTGGCTGGAGCGCGAGCTTGCCCACCGTTTCGACGTGGCTTGCTGCGCCACGCAGGAGCAGTTCCGCCGTGAGACACGCGCCATCACCCGTGCAGGTCAGATCAAGGACCCGAGCGGGCGCCACGAAAAAGACGACCGCCACCGCATCGATGACCGAAGCCGCTATGTGCTGGGCTGGAGCAACAGCGCCAAGATCGCGGCGCTGGAAAACAAGCGCCAGCAGCTCGAAACGCGGCTGGCTGATGTCGGCAGCACGATCGGTGAAATCCAGCAAGAGCGCAACAAACTCGCGAGCCGTCTCGATGCGTTGACTCGCCTTGAGGAGTTCACGGCGTTCGACGAACTGGATTGGGCCAGCATCGCCACCGAGATCGCGCACCTGAGCGATGAGCGCGGTCGGCTGGAATCGGCCTCGGATGTCCTCAAGCAGTTGAACGAAAACCTGCGCGAGTTGCAAAGGGCACAGAAGGAAACCGGGACCGGACTGCAAATTGCACGTGAAAAGCGGGCCAAGGTGGAACAGCGCCGCTCGGACGCTCAGGAGCTCCGTGAACAAACCGCGACATTGCTTCAAGGCGCTGTCATCGATGATGCCCTGGAGACAAAGCTCGAATCCATGCGGGCCGAGGCGCTGGGCGAGCATCAATTGAGCGTGGAATCCTGCGACAACCGCGAGCAGGACGTGCGTGCCTGGCTGCAGGCCCGAATCGATGCGGAAGATCGGAAAATTCGTAATCTGGCCGAGAAAATCATCAAGGCCATGGCTTCGTTCAAAGAGGCGTTCAAGCTCGAGACAGCCGAGATGGATGCCAGCCTCGAGGCCGCCTTTGAGTACGCAAACCTGCTGACGCAATTGAACCGCGATGACCTGCCACGCTTTGTCGCGCGGTTCAAGGAGCTGCTCAACGTCAACACGATCAACGAAATCGCCAACTTCAATGCCCAGCTGGCCCGCGAGCGCGAAACGATCAGGGAGCGGATCGCGCACATCAACAAGTCGCTTGGCGAGATCGACTACAACCCCGGGCGCTACATCGTGCTGGAGTCGCAGACCAGCCCGGATGCCGAGATCCGCGACTTCCAGCAGGAGTTGCGCGCCTGTACCGAAGGCGCTGTAACCGGGTCGGACGATGCCCAGTATTCCGAGGCGAAGTTCCTGCAGGTCAAGGCCATCATTGACCGCTTCCGGGGGCGCGAAGGTCTGTCCGAACAGGATCGCCGCTGGACCGCCAAAGTCACGGATGTGCGCAACTGGTTCCTGTTCGCCGCCAGCGAGCGATGGCGGGAAGACAACAGCGAATTCGAGCACTACTCGGACTCCGGTGGTAAATCGGGCGGACAGAAGGAGAAGCTGGCCTATACCATCCTGGCCGCCAGCCTGGCATACCAGTTCGGACTGGAATGGGGCGCGGTGCGCTCGCGCTCTTTCCGCTTCGTGGTGATCGACGAGGCCTTTGGTCGCGGGTCGGATGAATCCGCCCAGTACGGCCTGAAGCTGTTCCGCCAACTCAGCCTGCAGCTGCTGATCGTCACTCCCCTGCAGAAGATCCACATCATCGAGCCATTTGTCTCCAGCGTGGGTTTCGTGCACAACGAGGGCGGACGGGCGTCCAAGCTGCGCAACCTGTCGATCGAGGAATACCGGGAACAAAAAGCGACGATGGCACTGCCCGCCACGCAGGAGCTGGCACAGTGACAAATGCGTCGCGCACGAATCCGGACGCACACGGAGCGCCCGCAGGGCCGGTGCCACGGACGGCGTCGGTCACCTGGAGCGGCCCGAAGGAGTTGAAGGCGCAACTACTGCGACTGTGGGAGCGCGGTGAACTCCTGAGAGATACAGTGACGGGCAATACGCGATTTCCCCTGCGCCTGACACTCAAATGCCCGGGTTCAGCCGATATCACGGATCGTTTTGATGCCGTTCGCGCGTGGGCCGCGGAACTGGCAGCCATGGCTTTGGTGAGTCTCGAATGGCAGGAGGTTCGCCACCGCGTCCAGGGGACACAAAAACTGCCCGTAAGCGCCTGGATCGAGACCATGGAGGATGCGTTGACCTGGCTGGGCAAGCGCCGGGAGTGGGATCGCTTTTCAGCTCAGGTCTCCATGACCCGGCAAAAACGCCCCGTCTTGCTGCCCTGGCTGGAAAAGCGCCCCCTGCGGGCGCTGGAACTGTCCGCCGAATGGCCCCGATTGCTGGACGTGGTGGCCTGGCTTGTCGAGCATCCTCGCCCGGGCATCTACCTGCGTCAGGTGGACTTGCCGGGCGTACACAGCAAATTCATCGAAGCGCATCGCAGTGTGCTGACCGAGTTGCTCGACTTGGCGCTTCCCGTTGACGCTGTGGACATCACCAAAACCGGTATCAGCCAGTTTGCCGCCCGTTACGGCTTTCTCGAAAAGCCTGCGCGCATTCGCTTGCGGATGCTCGATCCGGCAATTCAGGTCGTGCCTGGTTCGGCATGCCCCGACCTGAGCCTGGATGCCGACAGCTTCAGCCGTCTGGAACTCGCGGTGAAGCGCGTATTCATCACCGAGAACGAGACCAACTTCCTGGCTTTCCCGAAGGTTCGTGATGCCATCGTTGTTTTTGGCGCGGGTTACGGCTGGGAGGCACTGGCACGCAGTCGTTGGTTGCAGCACTGCTCAATCCATTACTGGGGCGATATCGACACCCATGGCTTCGGCATCCTGGACCAATTACGCGGCTACTTTGGGCACGTGGATTCGTTCCTGATGGACAGGAGCACCCTCGATGCACATGCCTCCGTCTGGGGGTACGAAGACAAGCCCCTGTCAGCGGACTTGCACCGGTTGACACCAGAAGAGCGAGGCCTCTACGACGATCTGCGCGACAACCGCATGCGCGCGCGACTGCGGCTGGAGCAGGAACACATCGGCTTCCAATGGCTTGGCAACCGCCTTGAACAACTTCTTCACGGGAACAGCGACGCCAATCCAAGCTCGTCGTCATAAGAGACCATGAAAAGACCAGGTTCAGTCCTTTCGAGATTCGCCAGCACGGTGCGCGCGGCTCATCGCTGGCTCACAACCCGGACCGGGGCGAGAGCGACCGCAGCAATGTCCACACATCGGGCATCACTCTCTCAATCTGCGTCGCGCATCGTCTTGTCGTAATCCCAGTAGGCCTTGAGCGACGCGATCCTGCCTTCACCGTCAACCCGATAGACGAAAACACCGTGCGCCGCGATCTCTCGGTCCGACCCGGCAAGCCTGTTGTGGACCGCCCCGACATTCGCGATCTCGGCACCGCAGACGTAGGCGCGCTCGATCACGAAGCGAACCGAACCTGGACCGATCATGGCGTCCCAGAACGCTCCGATCGCCGCTCGCCCGCGATGGCCCCTGCCCGAAGGATCGAGCGGCGATGGACCCACCGGATCCTCGATAATGGCGTCATCGGAAAAGTTCGCGAGGAATGCTTCACGATCCTTGCTCTCGACCGCGGTGACATGACGCGCGAAGGCCCGCTCGACCGGTGTTTCAGCCATATCCCACCTCCTCAATTGAACCGGCATACAGAATTCTACCAATCCGGCGTTCACGCACACGATAGGCCGGAATACGCAATCGGATCGGATCGGATCGGATCGGGACGCCAGTCTCCGCCCGACTGACCCCGGGCTTGCAAGCAATATCACGGTGCAAGCGGCGCGCGCTCGAGACGATGAATGATCTTGTGCACGAACGCCAACGGCTTGTTGGCGCAAACGCACGGTGTCGCGTCGTCCTTGCCTGCAATTCAATCGTTCTTTCAATCGAATGCCCGCCCTTCGCCGGCTTCCTCATGGGTCACGCCGTCGCGGATGTGGTAGATGCGCTTGAAAGTCGGGATGATCTTTTCGTCATGCGTGACGACGATGATGGCCGTCTCGAACTTGCATGCCATGTCATTGAGGATGCGGATCACCGCCATGGCGCGCTCGGAATCCAGCGGCGCAGTGGGCTCGTCGGCCAGAATCACCGGCGGCCGGTTGACCAGGCCACGGGCGATGGCCACGCGCTGCTGCTCGCCGCCTGACAACTGCGAGGGCATGGCTTGAGCACGGTGCTGCACGTCCAGCGAGGTGAGCAGTTCCAGCGCACGCTCTCGCGCCTCGTCGTTGCGCACGCCGGCCAGCATCGGCAGCAGTGCAACGTTGTCGGTCACATCGAGAAACGGAATCAGGTAGGGCGCCTGGAACACGAAGCCGATCTTGTCACGGCGCAAGGCGCGCAGATCGCGCACCTTCCAGCCATCGTCGTAGATCACCGAGTCGTCGAGAATCATGCGCCCGGCCGTGGGATCGATCACTGCGCCCAGGCATTTGAGCAGGGTGCTCTTCCCCGATCCGGACGGGCCGATCAGGCCAACCACTTCCCCGGGCGTCACCCGCATATTCACGTCTTTCAAGGCGAAAAAAGCGGTGTCGCCTTTGCCAAAGCGCTTGCTCAGATTCTCGATACGGATGCCTTTTGTACCCATTTCACTATCCAATGGCTTCGGCCGGATCGACCTTGAGCGCCATGCGAATGGCGACGATGCTGGCCAGTACGCAGATCATGAGTACAGCAAAAAAGCCGACGATGGTGTCGAACGGCATCAGCAACACGTACTTGGGAAACAGGGGCGCCGAGAAAGTGGCCGTGATCTTGCCGACCACGAAACCAATCACGCCCAGCGCGAGTGCCTGCTGCATGATCATCGCGGCGATGGTCCGGTTACGTGTACCGATGAGCTTCAGTACCGCGATCTCGCGAATCTTGTCCATCGTCAACGAATAGATGATGAAGGCCACGATAGCCGCACTGACGACGGCCAGAATCACCAGGAACATGCCGATCTGCTTGGCCGAGGTAGCGATGAGCTTGCCGACCAGGATGCCTTCCATCTGGACCCGGGTATACACAGTCAAACGCTTCCAGCGCCGGATCGATTCGGCCACCTCGTCCGGCGCATGGCCAGGCTTTAGCGTGACCAGCACGGCATTGACGAACGCGTTGGTGCTCTGTGAGGCAATCACGGCATCCAGCAACCCGGGAACACCGGGTCGATTGAAAGCCGGGTTGGCTTCGGTGCGACGCCGGCTTTGCCAGATGGCGTCGTTGTCCTTGAGGAACTGGGCCCCTTGGGCATCCTTGAGCGGAATGAATACCATCGGGTCGCCGCTGGACGACACCATGCGCCGGGTCAGCCCCACAACGGTGTGTTGATTGCGGCGGATTTTCAGCACGTCACCGAGCTTGAAGCCGGTGGCGATATCGGCCACCGCCTCGTAATGACCGCGCGTGATCTGACGTCCGGCAACGAGATAAGGAGGCCATCCGGGTGTGGCCCCCAGGCGGCCTGGCGCGATACCGACCACCATGGTGCGGACATCGTTCTCGCCCTTGCGTACCTGCATGGTCAGGTAGGTCACGTTCGCCGCCTGGGCGACTCCCGGCATGGCGAGGATGGCGCGATACAGGTCATCGTTGAGACTGGACGACTCCGCATAAGGACCCAGCGTGTCTCTCTGCACCACCCAGAGGTCGGCGCCACTGTTGTCGAGCAAGGCTTTACCGTCATCCACCATGCCGCGGTAGACCCCGGCCATGACCAGGGTGACGCCGATCAGCAAGCCCAGTCCGATGCCGGTGAAGATGAACTTTCCCCAAGCATGGAGAATGTCGCGGCCCGCCAAGCTGATCATCGTGAGGTTCCCGGAATACGGTCAACCACGTGGATGCGGCTCTTCGCGGTCAGTGCCTTTTCGCTATAGGCCACAACCTGGTCCCCATTGCCGAGCCCTTCGCGCACCTGCACATGACCATTGAGATCGGAAGCACCGAGCTTGACCGGGGAGAAACGCAGATCCCCCTTCACGATTTGCCAGACACCGATTTTGTCGCCCTCGCGCCGGACGGCGGCGTTGGGGATCAGCGGAGCAGCCGGGAGCACCGCCAAGTCAACCGTGACTTCGGCCAGTTCACCCACCGGCGGCAGCCGCTGCGGGATGGCATCGAAGAGCACTTTGGCCAGCGTTTCCTCGGTCACCGCATCGGCCTTGGGTTCCACCCGCAGCACGCGGCCTTGCAGCATTTGGCCACCACTCGAGCGCAGGACGATATGAGCCGGCAGGTCCACAGCCAGCCCCGCTGCGCTGATCTGGTCAAAACGCACGTTGATCCACAGGCTGCCGGGGTCGATGATCTCCACCGCGGCCTGGCCGGCGACGATGGTCGTGCCGGGATCGGCATCGCGCACAGTGACCACGCCATCGACCGGCGCGATCAGGCGCAGGTTGCTTCGCTGTGCTACCAGTCCTTCGCGATCGGCACGGGCACGTGCGAGATCCTCCCCGGCTGCGGATAGTGCGGCATCGGCGATCTGCAGCTCCTGTCGCTTCGTGGCAAGGGCTTCCTCGCTGATCGATCGCACCACAAACAACTGCTCATAGCGGCGTGCCTGGGTTTGCGCATAGTCTTGCCGGGCTTGCGCCTCGCGCAGAGCGGCTTGCGCACTCTTGAATGCAAATTCCTGCGAGCGCACCCGATCATCCAGATCGACCGGATCCATCTCGCCAAGTACCTGTCCGGCCTTGACTCGATCACCCACATGCACCTCCAGGCGTTTGACGCGCCCGGCAAAGGTCGGCCCGATCTTGTAGGTGTAGCGGGCTTCCACGGTGCCGATGCCGAACAGCGCCGGCGTGACTGCGCGCGATTCCACGGTCACGACCGTGACGGCGACCGGGGCCAGCGGACCGGAGCGAAGACCAACGTAGACGAACAGTCCCAGCAACGGGACCATGACGGCCAACAGCGCCAGGGTGCGACCTTGCAGGGGCAGCCTTTTCATTGCGCACTCCCGATACCGCGCCGATAAATTGCAAAGACCCGTGGCGCATCGTGGCGTATGCGCTCTACGTCTCCGGCCAGGAGCGACTGCATGACCAGCCCTTGAATAGTGCCGATGAACAGCGTCACCGCCGCCTCGTTGTCCAGCGAGGGAGACAACTCACCGCTTGCCTTGCCTTTCTCGATGAGACCATGCAAGCGTTGGCCGTAGCGCTGGATCAAGGTCTGCACCATGCGCTTGGCCGGCGTCGATTCGCCACGCTGGAGCTCGCTGAACATCATCCTGGGCACGCCAGGGTGCTCGGCCACGAATTCGATATGACTCATGAACATCGCCTCCATCGCGGCCAAGGGCGACTCGATTCCTTGTGCGGACCGATCAATTCGGGCCAGCAGGCGCTCCGCCACCCACTCCATGACCGCCTTCCAAATGGCTTCCTTGTTCGGGAAGTGCCGAAACAGCGCCCCTTGGGTCAGGTTCATGTGCTTGGCGATGGCCGCTGTGGTTATCTCACCGGGGTTTTGTGAACCAGCAAGCTCCACGACGGACTCGACGGTCACGGCACGACGTTCATCGGCCGGAAGATGCTTTGGGTGGGTTTGCATGATTACCCCTCGCTATAAGATAGTAATTGATTACTATCTTATAGCGAGGGGAAGAAATATACAATCTGAGCTCCACGATGCGAAATAAAGAAATGGACGTTCCCGTCTCCTGACCCGAGGGCTACCATCGCTGATGGATACCTCAAGTGGCTGACGTCAAGCACGCAATCAGAAGGCGTCCATCAACGGGAATGTTGCGTCTGTCGGTATCGGTGTCGATGACGAATCCTGTGTTCAGGTGAACAGCTTTTTCAGCCGGTCGGCGCCGTGCAGCAGAACGAGGACGATAAGCAGGACGGCCATCCAGGTATGCAGGTCGAAGAACAGCGACCGCAATGCCGGGTTACTTTCCCCAAGTGCGGAAATATCCAGAAACCCGAAGGCCTTGACGTCATAGTCGTTATACATCGCCACAAAAAAACCGAGCGCGGGTTGTACCAGCAACAAGGGATAGAAGATCCACTGCAGCACGATCGGCGGGCGCTTCCACCAGTTTGACGGCGTGTAGAGCTTGTTCTTCTTGCGCCACCACCAGCGGATGAGCATCAGGGTGAGTATCGTGAGCCCGACGCCCGAATGGATCGACATGAGTATCTGTCTGACATCCAGTTCGAAGGTTGCGATCCGCCATCCCGACATGAGATTGAAGGCGATGAGCACACCGGCGATCCAGTGCAGCACCTGGGCAAGCGTGTACTGGGATGATTTGCTTGAAAACATGGGCTGTGATTCTCGGGTCAGACACTCGGAGCTTTGATGAAGTTACGGGGTCCGGATTGACCCGCTGCAAAGTTTAATACGAAATCGATCCATAATCCGCTCGACTACGGCGGACGATGACCGGAAGAAATTCCGGTCGGCGTCATCTGCGCACACCATTGATCCGCTGGACCCGTCTGGTAGTCACGAAGCAGGCCGGATTTACCGATACCAAGCCAACCGGACGTCCCGGGTGGGACACAATATGGCACGGATGGTATTACTTACAGGCGCGGGCTTGATGCTTATCAAATGAGCAAGCTTGCGGGTGACAATCCATGATCAAGAGACAACACCTCAACGGTGGTCTCCCACGGCGATGAAACCTCGCCCGGCACGTGGCGCTCGATGGAGAGGCGAGCCAGGAAATGGCTGCCTCTCCAGCGCCAAAGATCGGCCGGGTCAGGCTGCCAAGCCCACCGCTTGATACTTCGACAAGGTGCGGTCGGTGATCAGGCCGATTCGCTGAAGTTGCGGATAGGCATAGTCACGGAAGGGATTGGGCTGCGCCTTGACGAATTCCGGTTCACTCATCTTCGAGAGCATTTCGGACTCCGCCTTCGCCATGTCGATTCCGAGACCCTCGTAGATCACTGCCATCGGATCGACCCCCTTCTGGCCCTCGCGCAGCTGCGGAGTCGTCGCGAGGAGTGTCATCGCCGTCCAGGCAAAATCCTCCAGACGATCGCGATCACGCTCGTTCATCTTCGGGATCTCGTCTTTCATGTAGATCAGCCCGTAGGACACGTGCCGCGCCTCGTCCTGTGCGGTGAGCTCGACCACCCTGCGGAAGACCTCATCGTGGGTGAGCTTCGCCATGGTCTTGAACCCACCCATCGCGATGCTCTCCGCGATGACTTGCATGCCAACGCATTTCATCTGCCAGAGATCCGCCTGGAGCACGGCGTTGAGTAGCGCCTTGAGCCCGTGCATGATCGGATAGACACGGTCCAGGCGTTGGATGTATCGGTGGAAAACCTCGACGTGACGGGCCTCGTCAATCACCTGGGTGGAAGCGTAGAGCTTGGCGTCCATGTCCGGCACGACCTCTACGAGCTGTCCGCAGATCATCATCGCACCCTGCTCGCCGTGCAGGAAATTGGACAGCAGGTGGGCCGACTTCCGTTTGGCGAGTTCAATCTGGTTCTCCTTCGAGAGTGCCTTCACGAAGTCGAAGGGTTCGGCATTCGGAGCGCTCATGTCTCCGACCGCAGCCGGATCGGTCTTTATCTCCCAGGGAATGTCAGTGGCCGCGTTCCACTGCTCTTTCTTGGCTACCTCATATAGATCACGCAGTGGCTTGATGTTCGATTCGTAGTCGTAGCGCCAGAGTACTTGGACAGCGGTATCGATCATTTCAAAACTCATGTTCTAGATCTCCAGGTTGGTTGGGATGAACTCACCCGGCGTGGAGTCTCCAGCCGGCATGGACGGGGCGCGAGTGTCGCCCGCCGAGGAATCGGCGGGCGAGAGATCCGGTGTGCCCGGGCGGAGTCCACCCAGGGGACAGTAGTCGGAAGCCTCGAGACACGCTTCCATTTCCGCGGGAGTCTCTGGCTGTTTGAACACACGGGCGGTGTCACTGCCGTCGGGAATCTCGATGTTCCCTGGAGCGCGTTCCAGGCACAGCCCGCAGCCGATGCAGTCTTCGTCAACAACTTCGAAGTGATGCAGCATCTGAAGAAATCTCCGAGTGCGGTGTGCGGCGCATCCGATCTTGTTTGAACTTATATGCCGCACCAACTATGACGTCAAACCAAATCGATGCGCATGACGCAAACGTAATTGTTTTCGCATCATGGAAGCGCAAAACATGAAGCAAACGTAATTTTTTTTCGCATTATGAAAACGCAAATCCGGATACCCGACCCTGTCAGTGGATTGGCGGCGCGCATGGCGATGAGTCGGTTGTGCTTGCGTGGATTGTCCCAGCCCGATCGCACATGTGCGAATCGTATCGGGGCACGGGGAAGCTGAATTTCCGGTGCGTCTTGTTGAATCCGTCGCACGACGAAAGTCCGTCTGGATCTGTCAAATCACGGTCGCCCAGTACCCGATGCCATCCATGGCGACGAACTCGACCGGTGCGAGCGCGCGACAGGATACGATCGATTTACCGCCAACAAGCAATGAGTTTGATCGATCGCTGCTGTTCGGTGAAAAGCTTGGCCTCGTCAGCAGAATCCATGGGTAAATTTCGGCTCGGATAGAACGCCGCACGCATGATGCAAGGCGATTTCCATGGTGTGGAAGGTTCGAAAGCCGAAGGCTTTTCTGGAGCTCAGGTTTACCTCAAGTCGCGCCCGGGTGGCGCGCGCCGTCACAGGCGTGCTCCGCCGCCAGGAAACCGAACACCATCGCCGGACCGATCGTCCCTCCGGCACCGGGATAGGTTTCACCCATCATCGACGCCGAACAGTTGCCGGCCGCATACAGTCCGGGGATAGGTCGCCCGGCGGTATCGAGTGCGCGCCCCTGCGGATCCGTCACCACGCCACCCTTGGTTCCCAGATCGCCCGGATAGACCTTCACCGCATAGAACGGCGGCTTCTCGATCGGTGCAAGACAGGGGTTCGGAGTTACCTGCGGATCGCTGTAGTAGCGGTCCGAGATTGTCTCACCACGTCCGAAGTCCTGGTCGCGACCGCTGCGCGCGAAACCGTTGAAGCGCGCGACACTCGCCGCGAGTCCCGCGGGATCGACGTCGATCGCGCGCGCGAGTTCCGCCAGCGATTCGGCGCGCACCAGGAAGCCATCACGAATCGATGCCGGCAACGCAGCATCGGGCTGGATCGAACCGGGGCGCACCGGGCCCACCGGGTAGCGACGGCGGAACGTCGCATCGAACACCAGCTGCGCCGGGATTGCCGGGGTGCCGCTGCGGTGCGCAGCGTACATCCCTTTTACGAAATCGTTGTACGACGACGATTCATTGACGAAGCGCCGACCCGCGCGATCGACCAGCATCGACCCCGGCATGCCTTTTTCCATCACGATCACACGCGGATTGGGATCACCCGGAACCTTGAACACCGGGCACCACCACGCCTGGTCCATCAGGTCCAGTGCCGCACCCGCTTCCTCGGCGATACGGATCGCGTCACCCTCGTTGTCCGGACACCCGGCCGCCCAATCGGCTCCGATCGGCATCTCCTGATAACGCTGGCGCATCGCGGCATTCTTCTCGAACCCGCCCGCCGCGAGCAGCACGCCGCGCACGACCCGCACGCGCACGCTGCGTCCGTCGTGTCCAACCACCGCTCCAGTGACCCGCCCGTCCTCGAGCACCAGTTCATGCAATGGGGAATCCAGCCACAAGGGTACATCGCGATCAACCAGCGACAGACGCAGCCTTGCGACCAACGAGGCTCCGAGCGTGTAACAGGTATTGCCGGCGCCGGCGAGCCGTGCACTCAGGTTGAGGTAGTAAGCGGCGGCACGCCGGGCGACCAGCGCCAAGCGCTGCGGCCCGCCGAGCAGCAACGCGGGGACGTCGGATGCCTTGATGCTCATGAACGGCAGCGGGCGGCTGTGTTCGAAACCCAGACGCTGGCGCGTGCGCTCGGCTCCCAGCTGCATCGCTTCGAACTCGGGGGGTTCGATGGTTCGCGCTCCGGGTTTTCCACCCGGCGCCTCGGCGTAGTAGTCGGAGTAGGTCGGTACCGGTTCGAATGCCACGTGACTGCGCGCGGCAAGATACTCGACCATCCGCGGCGCGGCGTCGACATAGGCCGCAAGGCGTGGGCCGGGCACGCGACCGGCGACAATGTGTTCGAGGTATCGCAAGCCCTCGTCACGCGAATCACGGATTCCGAGCGCCGCCATTCCCGGGTTCGCGGGCACCCAGATCGCGCCACCGGACATCGCGGTGGAACCGCCGAAGCAAGTCGATTTCTCGATCACCAGTGTGCGGACGCCGAGATCGGCCGCACGCAGGGCAGACGTCATCCCGGCTGCTCCGGAACCGACGACCAGCCAGTCAACTTCTTCGTCCCACTTCATTGTTCGCATGCTCCGCGCACACCGGCGCGCACCGCCGGCGCGCTGGAGTATAAGGCCGCGATGCCTCGAATGAGCTGGCGCTTCATTACCGGGGAATTACAGTGCGCGCAGTCAGCCGCTGCGCGAGTCGAGCACCACGACCGGGAAACGGCAGCCGCTCCTCTGCCACTGCGGGAGAGGACGAATTCGAAGCTCCCCATCAGAGCAGGAGTCTCCCACGGCAATGAAATCTCGCCCGGCACGTGGCGCTCGATGGAGAGGCGAGCCAGGAAATGGCTGCCTCTCCAGCGCCAAAGATCGGCCGGGTCAGGCTGCCAAGCCCACCGCTTGATACTTCGACAAGGTGCGGTCGGTGATCAGGCCGATTCGCTGAAGTTGCGGATAGGCATAGTCACGGAAGGGATTGGGCTGCGCCTTGACGAATTCCGGTTCACTCATCTTCGAGAGCATTTCGGACTGCGCCTTCACCATGTCGATTCCGAGACCCTCGTAGATCACTGCCATCGGGTCGACCTCCTTCTGGCCCTCGCGCAGCTGCGGAGTCGTCGCGAGGAGTGTCATCGCCGTCCAGGCAAAATCCTCCAGACGATCACGATCACGCTCGTTCATCTTCGGGATCTCGTCTTTCATGTAGATCAGCCCGTAGGACACGTGCCGCGCCTCGTCCTGTGCGGTGAGCTCGACCACCCTGCGGAAGACCTCATCGTGGGTGAGCTTCGCCATGGTCTTGAAACTACCCATCGCGATGCTCTCCGCGATGATCTGCATGCCAACGCATTTCATCTGCCAGAGATCCGCCTGGAGCACGGCGTTGAGTAGCGCCTTGAGCCCGTGCATGATCGGATAGACACGGTCCAGGCGTTGGATGTATCGGTGGAAAACCTCGACGTGACGGGCCTCGTCAATCACCTGGGTGGAAGCGTAGAGCTTGGCGTCCATGTCCGGCACGACCTCTACGAGCTGTCCGCAGATCATCATCGCACCCTGCTCGCCGTGCAGAAAAGTGGACAGCAGATGGGCCGACTTCCGTTTGGCGAGTTCAATCTGGTTCTCCTTCGAGAGCGCCTTCACGAAGTCGAAGGGTTCGGCATTCGGAGCGCTCATGTCTCCGACCGCAGCCGGATCGGTCTTGATCTCCCAGGGAATGTCAGTGGCCGCGTTCCACTGCTCTTTCTTGGCTACCTCGTATAGATCACGCAGTGGCTTGATGTTCGATTCGTAGTCGTAGCGCCAGAGTACCTGGACGGTGGCATCGATCGTTTCAAAACTCATGGTCTAGATCTCCAAGTTGGTTGGGATAAGCTCACCCGGCGTGGCGTCTCCAGCCGGTATGGACGGGGCGCGAGTGTCGCCCGCCGAGGAATCGGCGGGCGAGAGATCGGGTGTGCCTGGGCGGAGTCCACCCAGGGGACAGTAGTCGGAAGCCTCGAGACACGCTTCCATTTCCGCGGGAGTCTCTGGCTGTTTGAACACACGGGCGGTGTCACTGCCGTCGGGAATCTCGATGTTCCCTGGAGCGCGTTCCAGGCACAGCCCGCAGCCGATGCAGTCTTCGTCAACGACTTCGAAGTGATGCAGCATCTGAAGAAATCTCCGAGTGCGGTGTGCGGCGCATCCGATCTTGTTTGAACTTATATGCCGCACCAACTGTGACGTCAAACCAAATCGTTGAGGATGACGCAAACGTAATTTCTCCCGAAGGATTTGCGATTGCGCCGCAGTGAAATGGTAGGCATAAGCTCCACAGCAGAGGTGAATCATGACAAGTGTGGCAAAGAAGAAAAGGCGGCGCGTCGCGCAATCGATACTCCAACGAGTACAAAGCCGAGGCGCTTGCGTTGGGCGAAAAGATCGGTGTAGCAGCGGCTGCCGGGCAGCTGCGTGAGATATTGCTCTCGCGTTCGCAGATTGCGTATTCCGGCTGAAACTGGACCGTGACAGGGCACACCGCGCAACTTAGACTCCGGGTACACCTGAGCTGCGAGACCCCTCCGTCATGATAAAAGCAATCTGCTTTCTGAAACGCAATCCCGCGCTCAGCGCCGAGCAATTCCACCGCCATTGGCGCGAGGTCCACGCGCCGCTGTTTGCGGATACGCCGCTGCGCCGACATATCCGTCGCTACGAACAGAACCCCCGCCTGCCCGCCGACTATGACCGGGCGCGGCGCGGCAGTGAGGTCGCGGATGCCGGCTTCGACGGCGTGACCGTGCTGTGGTACGACCGCCTGGAGGATTTTCATGCCATGGTCACCGACTCGCTGTACAAGGCGCAGGTGACGCCCGACGAACGCACCCTGCTGGACACCGCCGCCACCTGCTGGCTGATCGCCGGGCCCGAACAGGTCATCGTCGACAAGCCCGGCGGTCGCGCTCGTGCCCAGGCCAAACTGCTGTCGATCTTCCAGCGCAACCCCCGGCTCGACCGCGCAACCTTCCGCAAGCACTGGCACGAGAACCACGGCGGCCTGTTTCAGAACGTGCCGTCCCTGAACAAGGACATCCTGGCCTACGATCAGAATCCACGCCTGGACGAGGACTACGCGATGGCGCCGGAGCGCACCTACGACGGCGTCACGGAACAGTGGTTCGAGTCTCTGGATACGTTTGTCGCCTCCCTCGAGGAGCCGGAGCAGGCGAGCATGGTGGTGCCCGATGTGCAGTACATGCTGAATACCAGCACCGTGCATTTCCTGATGAGCGCGCCGCCCGCGGTGATCATTGCCGATGAGCAGACCCGTTAAGCGGCATCGCCGGTGATCCACGCTCTCCACCATGTGGCGCTGTCGGTACGCGATATGGACCGCGCGAAGTGCATGAGCTGGGCCTGACCCACCTGTGTTTCAATGTCGACCGCATCGACGCGGAGTACCAGCGGCTGCTGGCAGCCGGGGTGCCCTTCCACACCGAGCCCCAGGACTTCGGCAGTTTCCGCGCCACCAACGGCAACCGACACGCGGATTTGCTGTTCAACACCGTCAACCGCCGCTACGAACTCAAGCCAACCGTTGTGACCGCAAACCGGCCATTTGGCGAATGGGCGAGGTATTCCCCAACGCCGCCTGCGTGGTATCCATAGTCGGATCGAAACCGTGACGCCTCAGAGGCGGATGTTGTCGTAATACGGGATCATGATCTCGTTCTCCGCCGGATTGTCGGCGCCGACCATCGCCGGCATGCTCGGGTGCATCTCGTCCGGGTCGATCAGCACGTTGATGCACGCGGGCCGGCCCGAGTCGAGTGCACGACGCAGCGCCGGGGCCAGCTCGGCGAGGCGTTCGACCCGCTCGGCATGACAGCCGAACGCGGCCGCGACGGTTTCGTACGGTGTGTCCGGCAGCGAGCAGATCACGCGCTGCTCACGCCCGTACACCAGATCCTGCCCATGCGCCGACATGCCCCAGAGCCGGTTGTTCAGGATCACCGTGACCACCGGCAGACCGTGGCGCGCCATCGTCTCGAATTCCTGGATGTGAAAGCCGATCGCGCCGTCGCCGGTGATCTGCAGCACCCGCTTGTCGGGGTGCGCGATCGCGGCGCCGATCGCCATTCCCGGCCCCACGCCGAGGCAGCCGTGATAACCGGCTCCGATCAACTGCCACGATGCGCTGGCGCGCAGCACCATGTGGCTCCACGCCGACGCCTCGCCGCCGTCGACCACGTAGATCGTCTCCGGCGGCGCGGCAGCGGCGATCGCAGCCACCGCGTGGTATGGGTGTACCGGCGTCGCCGCGGGATCGGGCGCACCGTAGAGCGAACCGGCGAGGTGCTTGAGTCCGGTGGCGGTCGCTGCCCATGTCGAGCGGTCCGGCCAGTCGATGCCGACGGCCGCGTCGGCAAGCGCGTGCAAGGCCTCGCGCGCATCGGCGAGCACCGGTATGCGCACCTCGCGCAGACGTCCGAACTCGGGTGCGTGCAGATCGATCTGCGCGACCGGAACACCGGGCGCGACCGGCGTACCATGGCGTCCGCCGGTGAACAGGCCGAAACGCGCCCCGACCACCAGCAGTGCGTCCACTCCCGGCTGCCCCATCATGCCAAGCAGCGACAGCAGCGCGAGATCCTTGCCGTACAGGGGATGGTCATACGGCAGAGCGCCATAACCATGACCGCCGCAGAAGACCGGAATGCCGCTCGCCTCGGCGAAGCGCAGCAGCTCGGCCTCGGCTGCGGCGAGGCGGATGCCATTGCCGACGAACAGAGCTGGACGCTCGGCCGCACGCAGCATCGCGATGATCGCGGCCACGTCCCGCGGTGCCGGCGCCGGGGTGGTGCGGACCCCGAGCCCCGTCGGCGGGTGCACCAGGCTTTCGTCGACGGGAATGTGCAGCACGTCGATCGGGATTTCGAGCAGCACGGGCCCGGGGCGCCCGTTCAGGCAGGTGCGGACCGCCTGCGCGGTGAGTTCGGGAATGCGTTCGGTGTGCGTCACCCGGTGCGCCCACTTCACGCTCGGCGTGACCATGGCGATCTGGTCGATCCCGCCCTGCAGCGGGTTCGTCTCGACGTCACGCAAGGGCGGCGAACCGACGATGAACAGCGCCGGGATGCCGTCGAGAAACGCGTTGGCGATCGCGGTGATCGCATTCGTGAAGCCCGGACCCGAGGTGATCGCGCACACGCCGAGACGGCCGGTGGTACGCGCATAGGCATCGGCGGCGTGGCCGGCGGATGCCTCATGGCGGAAATCCGTGAGCTGCAACCCGTGCCTCAGGCAACCCTGCCAGAATGATTCGAGATGCCCGCCGTGCAGGGCGAAAATATGCTCCACGCCCGCCTCGGCGAGGGTGCGCGCCAACAGTTCTCCGCCGTCCGGACGATGGTTTGCGGCAGTCATCATGATCGGTGTCCCCGGTCGCTGTCGTGAAACCTCAACGCTACCACAGCGACCGGGAATCCAGCGGTTTCATTGCAAACGGGTAATCGTCGACCGCAATCACGCCGTCATTCGAGAGCGGGGTCTGTTCCGCGTGCCGGACGACCAGGACATCAACAGCCTGGCAAGGCGGCATTTGGGATGCGGGTGGAGCGATAGTGGCTGATGGGATGTTGTTTATTAGTTCCGGCCATGGTGGCAGTATCAGCGCCGGTGGCCTGGAGACGATTGTTTTTCTGGTGTTTGGGTTACCGGAACATGATTCACCGGAATAACTGCCGAACCGCTGGATGCCGCAGTGAATTGACGACCAATGAATGCTGAAGGTGAGTGTAATGAGCTACAAACCATTCGATTTGAACGGCAAGAAAGCCATGGTCACCGGTGCCGCCGCAGGGCTGGGCAAAGCCTGTGCGCTGGGACTGGCCAAAGCCGGTGCCGATGTGGCGGTGATTGATATCCAGGATGAATTGGGTGAACAGGTTGCCGCGGACATTCGCGAGTTGGGCCGGGAGGCTTTTTACCTGCACTGCAATGTGACTGATCACTCCCAGGTGGGCGCGACGGTAAAGGCCGTATATGAACGATTTGGTCGGCTGGACATTGCCCATAACAATGCCGGTGGTGGTGTCGGCGGCGCGAAAAGCGCCGATGACGGCGCCCCGCAGTTATTCCGTCAGGTGGTTGAGCTGGATCTGCTGTCCGTGTTTTATTGTTGTCACGAGCAGGCCAAATTGATGATTCCCAAGGTGGTGGACGCATCATCAATACCGCTTCGTCAGCGGCTACCGCAGTGCCCAATATCCCCTATGAATTGCTGCCCATGGGTGTGGGGATGGCTGGCTACTGTGCAGCCAAGGCCGGGGTAAAACAACTCACCAAGGCGTTGGCGGTGGAGTGGGCTCAACACAATATACGGGTAAACTCGATCAGTCCGGGTTTCATCACCACCTCCACCACCGCATTTATTCTCGACTACCCGGAATTGCTGGAGCAGGAAAATGGCCTGACACCGATGCAGCGTCAGGGCAGGGCAGAGGAAATGGTCGGTGGCGTGATCTATCTGGCATCCGATGCCGCCAGTTTCACGACCGGACATGACCTGGTGATGGATGGCGGTTTTACTGCCTGGTAAACAATGCGCGCCTCGATCAGGGCAAAAACCGCAATCGGTGCTGCTGCAGTTATTCAAGCAATAACTTAACGTCCGGACGCGAAGGCGGTCGTGAATCCATTCGGCTTGGTGCGATATCGGGTTGCAGGGGCTCGAGCTTTCACCGCGCGTGTCTCGAGGCCGCAAGCATGCCGCTCAGCAGCCTGCGGCGGGTCTTTCACCATCGCGGTTGCTCCAGCCTGTCGCTCTCGCAGCTCAGGTCGCGGGGACACAGAAAGTCGGGTTGCGGCCGAGACGGATGTCTTCAAGGCGCGTGTTGCAGATGTCGCGCCAGCTCTCCTCGCTGAGGATGTAGAAACGCTCGTCGCGCACGGCCGCAAACACGCGATCAGCCATCACCTCGGGAGCGAGTCCTCGCTGCATTCCCTCACTGAGCGCCTGCATCACGAGCGCGGCGGAGGCCGACTGCCTGGCGTCGGGGTCCTGAAGAGCCAGGTGAGCGGGGCGGCTGCGCTCGGAACGGTGGATCCCGGTGTTGATCAGTTCCGGGCACAGGACCGAGACGCGAAGCTTGGTCTGCGTCTGCGTGAGT
This sequence comes from Gammaproteobacteria bacterium, assembly GCA_016705365.1. Classification (NCBI taxonomy): domain Bacteria; kingdom Pseudomonadati; phylum Pseudomonadota; class Gammaproteobacteria; species Gammaproteobacteria bacterium. Next base: position 190,001 of record JADIYI010000008.1, read on the forward strand.
TCGTGGTAGAGGCACTCACTCAGCGCCAGCACGGCGTGCTTGCTCATGTGATAAGCCGCCGTAAACGGGAGCGAGGTCACGGCCGCCATCGAGGCCGTGTTGACGATGTGGCCCGCGCAATCCTGGGCGAGCATGCGCGGCACGAAGCTCTTCACTCCGTGAACGACACCGAACGTGTTGACGCCGAGTATCCATTGGTAATCCTCGATCGGGATTTCCCACGACGCTCCCCCGACGATGACGCCCGCATTGTTGCACAGCAGGTGGACAGCCCCGAAACGCTCGTAGGCCGCATCGGCCAAAGCATCGACGGACTCGGGCCGGGTGACGTCCGTGGGTACGCAAAGCGCCGGGCTGCCGAGGTCTTCGAGCAGGCGCGCCGTCTCGTCGAGACCCGCTTCGTCCACGTCCGCGATCACGACCCGCATCCCCTGGCGTGCGGACTCCAGTGCCAGCGCGCGGCCGATGCCACTCGAGGCGCCGGTCACGACGGCTATCTTGTTGCTGAACTCCTGCATGATGATCGGGTCTCCGTCGAAAATGGAACCGGGCGCTCCAAAACGAAGCGCAGCGCCGGAGGAGGCACAGTATCCCACGGCGAATTCGTCGATGCCATCGGCACGCGAGCCAGCAATTGTGGATAAAATTTATGGGGATGAAACGCACTCGGATGGAATATTCTGATGATTGACGGTGGGCCTGTCTGCGTGGGAGCAAAACCTGTGAATCACAGCAATGAAACATTGATGGAAATGATGAAGCGCATACTGCGTATCCGTTACTTCGAAGAAGCGATTATTGATCTGAAAAAAAAGGCTGAAGTCCCCGGTGGCACTCACCTGTGCATTGGTCACGAAGCCACCCTCGTCGGTGCCTGCATGGCCAGCGGTGACAACAGCTATATGACCGGCAGTCATCGTTCCCACGGCCATCCCATCGCCAAGGGCGGCCGCCTCAACCAGCTGATGGCCGAGTTGATGGCTCGCACCACCGGTGTCTGCAAGGCCAAGGGCGGTTCTTTGCATCTGGCTGATTTTTCTGTCGGGAGTCTCGGCGAGTCCGGTATTGTTGGCGGCAATCTTCCCATGGCCGCGGGTGCCGGGCTTAGCTCCAAGCTGCGCGGGGCCAGCGACGAAGTGACGCTGGCCTTCTTCGGCGATGCCACCACTGCCATGGGGGCCTTTCACGAGTCGCTCAATATGGCCGCAGCCTGGAAACTGCCGGTGGTCTATGTCTGTGAAAACAATCTTTACGGGGTGACCACCCCCACCAGCGAGGTGTGCAATCTGCACAATATGGCCGAGCGCGCCGCTGGCTACAATGTGCCGGGGGTGATTGTCGACGGCCAGGACCCGATCGCGGTTTATGAAGCCGTGCATGCAGCCTGCGAACGCGCCCGTGCCGGTGAAGGCCCGACCTTTGTCGAGTGCAAGACTTACCGTTTTCGTGAGCATGCCGAGATGCTCTTCATCGCCGATCCCTATCGCAGCGAAGAAGAGGTTAACGAGTGGATGCAACATCGTGATCCGGTGAAGAACTTCCCGCAGTTCTTGATCGAAAATGGAGTCATTGGCGCCGAGCAGTCGCAGCAGATCATTGACGGGGTGCGCGCTGAAATCGCCGCTGCCATCGCGTTCGGCCATAACAGTCCACGGCCGGCAGCTGCCGACGCCTTCGACGATCTGTACTGTGAAACACCGGTTGCGGGCAATGTCATCCGCACCTTCACTGTCGATCGCCCGGAACCGGAGGTAAAACGCGAGATCATCTATCTGACGGCGATCAACGAGGCCCAGCACGAGGAACTCGACCGCGACCCCTCGGTGATCGTGTTTGGTGAGGATGTGCGCTCCAATTTATGGGGCGGCACCCGCTTTGCTGCCGAGTTCAGCAAGCAGCGGGTATTCGATACCCCGCTGTCGGAGGTCGGCTTCAGTGGCGCGGCCATCGGTGCGGCGATGACCGGCATGCGTCCCGTGGTGGATATGACCATCGCCAGTTTTCTCTATGTGGCCATGGACCAGCTTGTCAATCAGGCCGCCAAGAGCCGCTACATGTTCGGTGGCCAGGCCACGCTGCCGGTGACCTACCGCGCCTCGATGATGTATGGCATGGCGATCGGCGCACATCATTCGGACCGTCCCTATCCGATGTTCATGAATGTTCCCGGTCTGAAAATCATCGCGCCTTCGTCACCCTTCGATGCCAAAGGCCTGTTGAAGGCCGCGATCCGGGATGATAACCCGGTGCTGTGTTTTGAAGATGCCCAGGTCTGGATGACGAGTGAGCATGTGCCAACCGAGGACTATGTTGTTCCGCTGGGAGTGGCCGATATCAAACGTCGCGGCACCGATGTGACCTTGGTCGGAATCTCAGGCGGAGTACGGGTAGCGCTGCAGGCGGCTGAAGCTCTGGCCAAGCTGGGGGTTTCCGCCGAGGTGGTGGATCCACGCACCCTGGTGCCACTGGATATCGACACCATCGTGAACTCGGTTACCAAGACCGGCAATCTGGTTGTTATCGATCCTGCCCACAAGACCTGCAGTGCGGCTTCCGAGATTTGCACGCTGGTAATGGAGCATGCATTCGAGAGCCTGAAAACGGCGCCGGTGCGCATTACCACCCCCGATACCCAGATCCCCTTTGCTCCGGAGATGGAGTTGGCGCTCTATCCCAATGCGGAGCGGGTGATTAGCGCGGTAAGACAGCAACTCAAGCTTTGACTCTTGGCGGTATTGACAGCACAGGGCCAGCGCGCCCTTCGCCTGAGTATTCATGCAAAGAGATACGCGTTTTTACAAAAAAACACCTGTGCAGGAAGTTCGCGTCTCGGACTATCAAGGGTAGTGTCAATTCTTTTCGCACATTTTTGCCGGCGGTGGCCCCGCAATCCAGAGCTTCCTCCAATATCCGAACCCCCTGGCGTTCGCGATTGGGGTTTTTGTATGTACCGTGGATCACGGCTGCCCGCCATACGGGTTATCGTTTGCCTGTAGACCGACCGCCGAGACCTCCATATGCACGAACCACCGGCAGCGAGTTTTCGCGAAGCGCTGCGCTTCTGGTTCGCGCTCGGCTTCGTCAGTTTTGGCGGGCTGGCCGGGCAGATCGCGATCATGCATACCGAACTCGTGGAGCGTCGACGCTGGATCAGCGAAAAGCGTTTCCTGCACGCGTTGAATTACTGCATGGTGCAGCCTGGTCCGGTCGGCCACCTAAGGCTGCTATCCCGGCCCAGGCTTGCCGGTAGCGATCGCCCACTGGGCGCTGCTGAGGATGAGACCAAAGCAGCGGCTGGGCTTGGTTATGTCCCACGCGTCGTAGCCGTACTCGTCTTCATAGATCTCCTGCCGCATCAGCCCACCACGCGCCGAGCCCATTGACGCCGACTCGCAAGGGGTGGAAAGACTGTAACAGACATCTGCATCGACAACCCGGGCGCTCCGCTTCAAAATCTCTTCATCGTGATCTCGTTTCATCGGGTAAACGATGATCTGGATGCCGCCATGCTGTGCGGCGCCAGAGATCTGCTCTTCCGCCGTGCAGCCCTGCCCAAGTGGCATCGCAACAGACTGCCTGATAAGTCCCTTTGGCAAACAGAAACCGTCGAGTCGCGGCGAAATTTTAGCCGCAGCCTTAGGAAAAATTTAGTTTTTCTCTAGCAAAGACTTATCAACACACACGGGCATGTCTCGCTAGGCTGCGTTCGACCCGGGTAGTGCACCCGGCTGAACAAAGGAGCAAACATGAAAGCCAATTTGAACTGTGCGGGCGTGCTGGCACTGAGCCTCACTGCCGCCGCTGCCTGGGCCGGCGAGGCCGACATCCGCCACGGCCGTTATTTGATCCAGACCTCCGGCTGCAACGATTGCCACACGGCCGGCTACATGCTGAAAGACGGCCACGTACCCGAGGCCGATTGGCTGACTGGCGACACCTTGGGCTGGCGGGGACCGTGGGGCACGACTTACCCGGCCAACCTGCGCTTGCTGTTTCGCCAGATGGACGAAATGACCTGGCTCGCCAGGGCACGCCAGCCGATGCGGCCGCCGATGCCGTCGCCCTCACTGCGTGCCATGAGCGATGACGATCTCAGGGCGATCTACCGCTACGTGACAAGCCTGGGCGTGAAAGGCCAGCCCGCGCCGGCCTACGTGCCGCCGCACGGCAAGGTAGCGACGCCGTTTTTCGATATGGCGCCGAAGAACCTGCCGGAAGTGGCGGGCAAATAAGCCACCACCACACGCTCGATCAGGAGGCTGGCATGAATATGACCGAAATCTGGCCGCGCAAGACCCGCGAGCTGCGCAACCATCACTTCGATTCCAGCATCTGGAACGAATTCTCCTTTCGCGACGACGACATCGTCATCGCCACCTATGCCAAATCCGGCACCACATGGACGCAGCAGATCGTCGCGCAGTTGCTGTTTGGCGGTGATCCGGCGCTGCCAGTGGCCGAACTTTCGCCCTGGCTCGATCTGCGCGTGCCGCCCAAGGCGGTCAAGCTGTCGGCAGTGGAGGCGCAGACGCATCGCCGCATCCTCAAAACCCATCTTCCGGTCGACGCATTGGTGTTCTCGCCGCGCGCCAGGTATCTCTACATCGTCCGCGACGCGCGCGACGTGGTGTGGAGCCTGTACAACCATCACGCCCATGCCAACGCCGCGTGGTATATGGCGCTGAACGACACGCCGGGGCGAGTCGGTGCGCCGATCGAGCCCCCGCCCTCCGACATCCGCCAGTACTGGCGCGATTGGCTGGACCTTGACGGCCACCCCTTCTGGCCGTTCTGGGAAAACGTTCGCAGCTGGTGGGCGATCCGCACGCTGCCGAATGTAATGCTGCTGCACTTTGCCAATCTCAAGCGCGACATGCCTGGGCAGATGCGGCGCATTGCCGGTTTTCTCGATATTTCCGTCGACGAAGCGCGCTGGCCGGCCATCGTCGAATACTGCGGCTTCGACTGGATGAAGAAAAACGCGACATATAGCGCGCCGCTCGGTGGTGCATTCTGGGACGGCGGCGCGGAAACCTTCATCAACAAGGGCGTCAACGGCCGCTGGGCCGGCACCCTGACTCGTGCGGACTGCGCCGAATACGAGGCACGTGCCGAGCGCGAGCTGGGTGCGGAGTGCGCGCACTGGCTGGCGAACGGAGACAGCCCGAGGCAGCGCTAGCCGCCGGTTTAGACGGCGTTGAGAAGCAGTGGTCGCTCCAGTTCCAGCCGGAACCGGCCGCGGCCGGTCTTTGCCAGCGCGATCTGGGGACAGCGTTCGGTGAGCCGACGCTGCAGCAGGATAAGCCGTGCCTCCAGGTTGTCGCCGAAATCCGGCAGCGGCAGACGCGGGTCGCGCCGCAGTTCGCGATTGCAGAAGTCGCGCCGGCCGCTCGCAGCGTGTTCGTTGAGCAAGGTCCACAGGATGCTGCCCGCCACACCCTTGATGAGGTAGTCGTTGTCGATGAACACGCTGTGGTCGTGGGCGAAGTAGCGCACCGCGAGCGGTGCACCGGAGGGCCTGGGCGTGGGTGGGGCGCGCGCGGGCTCGGCGTCGTCGGGCAGTGCGGCGAGTTGGACGACCAGCGCACCGAGGTGACGGCCGTAGACAACCAGCGCATCCTCATCGGCGTGACTGAAAAAGGCGTTCTGCTCGCTTTCCGCGTAGAGGACGCCGACCAGGCGCGCGCCGTGCATCAGCGGCACCGCGATCTGGCTGTGCGGGTTGACCAGCACCGGCAGCGGAATGCGCGGCGACGCCGGGTCGGCCACTTGGAGTGCGGCGTGGTAGATATAGTCGCCGGTATGGTGATTGATGCGCACCGCAATGGCCTCGCGCGCAGCGACGCCGATGAGACCCTCGCCCAGCGCCACCTCGGCGCCGACGCCAGAAGCCGGGTAGCCCAGGCTGGCCAGCATGTAGAGCGCACCGCCGCTTTCGTCAAGCATGGCCAGCAGTGCGTGGCGGATACCAAAGCCCCGTGCCAGCGCGGCGAGCGCGCGATCCGCCAGCTGTGCAAGATCGTCGCATGCGCCCAGGTAGTCGAGCGTTCCGCGCAGTTTCAGCAGTGCGTCGGGCGGTGCCGGCGCCGACAGCAGGCGCGGATTGACGTTCTCGATGTCGAGCACGCGGTACACGTCCGCGCCGCGCAGCTCAAACACCTTGGCCATGCCGGTGCGTGCGGCGATGCCCGCGAGTTGCGCCTTCATGTATTCGAACAGCGGGCCGGACGTTTCCGTGCGCAGATAATGGACCTTCAAGCGAAAGTGGCGAAAGCTCACCGGCTCGATCACCTGTACCTGGGCGTAGGGATGGGCCAGCACGTTCTCGCGCGTCTTGCTGAAAAACTGGAACGACAGCGCCACGTGTTCAGGGTCGACATAATGCACCTGCGAGGCGTAGGCCACGTTGGGCGTGCCGTCGGGCGAGGCGGTCGCCACCACCGCCGGGACGGCGCCATCGAGACAGGGTCGCAGCGATTCGAGCGCAATGTTCATGTGCGGGCCAGCACCCGGCCGGCATCCGGCCCCGGGGTTTGATCGAAGACGATTTCCGGCACGAAGCGCAAGGCCACCAGGTCGTCGGCCGGCACAACCGACGCCAGCGTGGTTTTCAGCTCGGTCCCATAGCCGAGCGTCTCCAGCTCGCCGCCGAATGCGGCGACGCAGCGTGCGCTTGTCGCGCGGTGCGCCGTGCTCACCCCCACGCGCACGGCACGCGTCGCCTTCAGCTGCAGCGTCGCGTGCGTAGCCGGTCGGCTCACGACCAGCGTGATGGCGCTGCCCGTGTCCAGCGCCTCCAGCACCGCGCGCCCGTGCGATGCCGACAGCAGCACCGTCAGCGAACGCCGGTCACGCGCCACGACCACACCTTGCGCCCGGCATACGCACGGCCAGCCGTCACGCCCCACCGCACCGACGTTCAGCGATAGCGGGCCTTGCAGGAAGGCGGTCTGCTCGGGGGTGAGAATCAGGGGCGTAGGCATCGGCGGGGGCAACCGTACCGAGCGTCGGGCCGCCGCGACGTCCGTCCGGCAAGCGCGCGGCCGGCCGGCTGCGGCGCGGAAAAAGCAATAACGAGAACGGCCGGAACGGACATGCGCAGGGCTCCTGATGGTCTCATTTTAGCGCTCGTTGCGCCCGCAAGGCAGCTGCCGCGAGCAGTCCCGCGCACGTTGCCCCAACGTGGCGGCGGTCGCCGCCGCCGACGACGGCGAGATTCGGCAACAGTTCACGCAACAAACGATGTTCGATGGCGAGCGAATCGCCCCGGGTTTTCTGGAGATGATATTGTTTGAGTGGACTGCCCCCGAGCGCCTCGTCGATCTGCGGGATTTCATGATCGGCATGGATCGCGACTCCGCAATCCAGAGGTTCTTTCAATATCCAAACCCCCTTGCCGTTCGCGGTTGGGGGCTTTTTGTATGAGCCGTGTGTCACGGCAGCCAGCCATCCGGGTTATCGTTTGCCTGTGGACCGTCCCACGAGAGTTTCCATATGCAGGAACCACCGGCAGTGAGTTTTCGCGAAGCGCTGCGCTTCTGGTTCACGCTGGGTTTCATCAGTTTTGGCGGGCCGGCCGGGCAGGTGGCGATCATGCACTTTGACGGCGCCTATGCGGATTGGCGGGGTGGCCATGAATTTTTTCCCACCGGCCTGAAATCACGGCCGCTCGTCCTGGAGGTGGCAATCACTGCAATGGCGGACCGGTCCGTGCTTTTCGCCGGCCAACTGACGCTCGACATGACAGCCCATGCACAGTCCATGAAACTGCTGCTCGAGCGAGGCCGCAACTCTCGTGTCATTCACGTGGCAGCGCATACAGGTATCGGCGCCGGTGTCGTCCACGAAGTTGTGGTGACACACCGTGCAATTCTCGCCGCCGTGATCATCGTGGGCGAAACTCATCGGCAGCAGCGCCTGCGGTGCGTCCCAGTACCGAGCCTTCTGCGGATGGCTCACCGGCAACGGGGTACCGCGCCACAGCGCCAACACGATCAGCGTGATGAACAACAGTGCGGCGAGCCTCACGAGGGCGTATTCCGCACCAGCGTGAACAGCGCAACCGCCACCGCCGCCACCACGAGGTAGCGACGCGAGGCGCGTCGGTCGAGATCGTTGTTGTCCCGGCCAAACCGGTACGCGAAAGAAGCGAAAGCCGCGAGCGCCGCGAATGCCAGCCACTGGAGTGGCGAGCGCAGATAATGCCCCGCCACCAGGATATGCCAGGCCGATCCGGCAGTGACCGCGATGGCGAGAGCCCTGTGCCAGCGACGAAAGTCTGCCCGGCTCCCGTGTATACGCGGCCGGTACCTCGGCAGCGCCGCGAGCATCAGCAGGTTCAGCAACGCGAAACCCGCCAGCCCGGCCCACATGTACAGCGGGGCGCCTGGTACCAGGTATTCGACCACGACCGCGTCACCGAGCAGGAGCCAGAACACGTGCAGCGCGGCGAGCAACAGCACCGCGTAGGCGAGACGGCGATGCGCTGCATGATGCATTGCCCTGGCGCTCGCCAGCGACAGGTACAACAGCCCGGAGAACGCCGCAAAGCCGAAGCCGTTGCCCAGATCCCAGAACCAGCCCGCGCCCAGTGTCGGGGACACGAGCAGGGAGACCAGGAAAACGGCCGCAGTGGTGAGTAGCAGCGTTTTCACGGCGTCAGATCAAAAGCCGTGCGCGGTTCATCGCAAGCCTCGCTGGCAGACTCCAGACCGCCTCATACCGAGCGCTGCCACGGCACGACGATGGTGATGCCCTGGTCCTCGATGATACGCATCCGCACCCCGTAGACCGGCTCGAGCAACGCGGGCCGCAGCACTTCGCCCGGCGTGCCGTCGGCGACGATGCGGCCCTTGTCGAGCAACAGGATACGGGTGCAGAAGCGCGCCGCCAGACCCAGATCGTGCAATACCACCGCGACCGCCGCACCGCTGGCGGCGCGGCCCGACAACAATTCCATCACATGCAACTGGTGGTAAGCATCGAGCGCGGCAACCGGTTCGTCGGCCAGGATCACCCGCGGCTGCGCGGCCAGCAGGCGCGCGATCATCACGCGAGTACGCTCACCGCCGGAGAGCTCGGTGAGCAATCGATCCTGCAGCTTCTCGACTTCGGTCTCGGCCATGGCGGCACGTACCGCCGCGGCGGCACCGCCATCGGTGGCAAACCAGCCGCGCCGAAACGGCAGCCTCCCGAGTTCGACCACCGCGCGCACCGACAGCGGCCAATGCACCGGTGCCGATTGCGGCAGGTAAGCGAGCTCGCGCGCACGCTCCATGCCCGGCCAGTCCGCCAGCGCCCGTCCATCCAGGCTGACGCGCCCGGTGGCCGGCTCGATCAGGCCCGCCATTGCACGCATCAGGCTGCTCTTGCCAGCGCCGTTGGGGCCGATGATCCCGACGACCTCCGCTTCGTGGAGCGCAAACGATGCCTGCTGCAGTACCGCGCGTCCTCCGAGATGCACTGCAACATCGACCAGCGTCAGCAGGCTCATGCGATGCGGCTCCGCGAACCGATCACGATCGCCAGAAAAAACGGCGCACCGAGCAGCGCAGTGACCACGCCGAGCTTGAGCTCGGTATCACCCGGCAGCGATTGCACCAGGATATCGGCCATCAGCACCAGCAGCGCACCACCAAGCGCGCTCGGCAACAACAGCTGTCCGGGACGATTGGCGACAAAGGGCCGAAGCAGATGCGGCACCACAAGCCCGACGAATGCGATGCTGCCGCTTATCGCCACCGCGGCCCCGACACCGACCGCCACGCCCCCCATCACTCGCCAGGGCAGCGAACGCGCGCCAAAGCCCAGCGAGTGCGCAATATCCTCGCCGAGACTCAGCGCCTCGAGGTAGCTTCGTGTCGACAGCAGCAAGCCGGCGGCGACGATCATGAACGGCAGGCTGAACGCGAGCTCCGCATAACTGCGGTTGGCCACGGAACCCATCAGCCAGTAGACGATCTCGTGCATCGCGTAAGGGCTCGGCGCAAGATTCAGCGCCAGTGCGATCGCGGCGCCGGCAAAGGCATTGAGCGCCACCCCGGCGAGGATCAGGGTGGCGACGCGCGCGTAGTCACCGACCAGCACGCGCAGCAGCAGCAGGGCCATGATGGCACCGAAAATGCCGGCTGCGGGCAACAGCAGCGGGTGCAGGCCGGCGAAACCGAAATAGAACACGATCACCGCGCCGAGCGCGGCACAGTTGGATGCGCCGACCAGACCGGGCTCGGCCAGGGGATTGCGCAGCATGCCCTGCAGCGCGGCACCGGCCATGCCGAGTGTCGCGCCCACCGCCAACGCACTGAGTGCGCGTGGCAGGCGTATTTCGCGCAGGATGATGGCCGGCGCCGACTCGCGCCCCCCCCACCAGTCGCGCAGCCCGTCGAACAGAATGGCGCCGCTGGAGCCGGTATCGAGCGCCAGCACCAGGGCTGCGCCCAGCGCGCTGCCCAACACCAGATACAGCAGCTGCGTTACCCGCTCGCGCCGCGGCACCTAGTCTTCCACCCCGTTGCGCAGCAGCGTTTCGAGCGCCTGCTCCTGGCGCGCCAGCGCGGGCAACCATTCGTTGTTCGCGCCCCGCAAACGCATCAGGTACCAGAGAACGCTCAGCAGGCGGTAGAGCACCCGTGCGCGGTAGAGACGCTCGCTCGCGGCATCCCCGAACTCGCCGTAGGCGAGCAGCAGGCGGCTGCGGTCGAGGCGCTCGAAGCCGTTGTCTTCGGCCAGCGTGGCGAGATCGAAATAGGGATCGCCGCGCGCGGCATATTCCCAGTCGATGAAATGGATGCGCCCATCCACATCGAGAATGTTCTGCGCCACCAGGTCATTGTGGCAGAGCACATCACGCCAGCGCGCAAAGCGGTATTGCTCGAGCACCTGTCGTGTGCCGGAGAGCCAGCGGCGCGCGCGCGGCCAGTTGCGCGAATCGTCGGATTGCACATCGCGCGCGTAGCTGCGGATGCGATCGACGATATTGAGTACCGGAACATCGAGCTTCTGGGCATGCAGCTTGCGCAGCGCGGCCGCGAGTCGATCGATCATCAGATCGGCGGCAACGCCTTCGACCCGCAACGGCCGCGATTCGAGCCAGGAAGTGACCAGCGTGCCCCGCCGAGGATCACAGAACAGCACCGGGGCTCCCAGCCCGATACTCTCGGCCCGCTCCAGCACCTGGCGCTCGACCTCGCGATCGATGCCAAGACGCCTGCCATCGCCCTCGGGCAGCCGCACCACGAAACGCAGCGCGCCCTGTCGCACCAGGAAATTGCGGTTGCTGTGCCCGGCGCTGAACACCGCCTCGACCTCCGGCACGCCCGTTTCGCCATCGGGTTGCCAGTGGCGAAACAGTTCAGCCAGCGCTTTTGGCAGGGGAGCCTGCATTTTGTTCACGAAAATGACGTTGCCACTTCAGGAAGCCGAATACCACGATGAGCAGATAGAGCGCGAACAACAGCGCGGTCAGATACAGCCCGCGGTCAAGATACAGGCACAGCGAAACGCTGTCGATCACGAACCAGTAGAGCCAGTTCTCGAGCAGCTTGCGCGCCACCATCCAGGTCGTCAGCACGCTGCCCCAGGTAGTGAACGAATCAAGATAAGGCCACCGGGCAAAACTCAGCTGCGACAGCAGCATCCCCGAAACTCCCGCAAGCACCAGCACCAGCACGATCGCCCGCAGGTGAAACGCGAGCGGCCAGATCTGTACTTCGAGCGCCTGGCCGGGTGCCGCGCCAGCGCTCTTCCAGTGCCACCAGCCATACACCGCCATCACCAGGTAATAGACCTGAAGCCCCGACTCCATCAACAGGCCCACCTGCCGGAACAGGAACAGGTAGATCAGCGTGCTGAGGAATGCGGCGTACCAGCACCAGATACTTTCGCGCATCGCCAGCAGCAGATAGGCAAGGCCCAGCAAAACCGCCAGTATTTCCCACCCGTTCACCTGCTGCAGCCAGCCCGGTAACACGCTGATCAGAGCGTCCATTCAGGGCGCGGCGCGCACATCGCCATTGACGATCTTGGCCACGATCACCGCCTTGCCATGAGTCTCGAAACTGTGGCGCAATTCCTCGGTGAGCACCTTCATGACACGATCGTACTCGCCGAACAGCTGGGTGCTCATCTGGTTGCGCACCATGTCGATTCCCTCGTGCAGCTCGACACGATGAATGAAATCGATGATCACCGGTATGTAATCCTCGTGCAGCGGGTAGAGACTGATATCCACCGAGATTTTCATGCTTCGTTGCTCCGTCGACTCACAGTTGATAGACCAGCGTCAGGCCCGCGACACGCGGCGCTCCGAACTGGTAGTAGGCTTCATTCGCGTAGAAGTTGCGCGGATCATTGCCAAAGTAGAATCCGTGCACCACGTAGTCCTCGTCGAGCAGGTTGTGCACCCACAGCGTTGCCTCCAGCGATCCCAGGCGATAACCTGCCGTGGCATGCAGCAACTGGTACGAAGAGGAACGCTGATCGTCGGAATCGGACAGGTAGTAGCCGTCCTTTCCCTCGACCTCGAGCCGCGCCCAGGCGTGCTCGCTGAACGCGAACTCCGCGGCCGCGCTGAACTGCCAGTTTGGCGCCTGGGCCTGGTCGCGACCGCTCTTGTCGACAAAACCCGCGTCGGGGTCATTGGCCACGAAATCCTCGATCCGGGTATCGAGCAGCCCGAGCGAGAAGTTGAAGCCGAGCCGTGACAGCGGCTGCCAGTCGGCCTCGAGCTCGAGTCCCCGGTTGCGGCCGCTGGCAGCGTTGTCGGTGTAACCGACGAATTGCGGCCCCTCGTTATACCAGGCCTTGAGTTGCACATCCTGCCGCTCCATCCAGAACAGTGCGACGCGCAAACGCAACGCGGCATCGGCCAGCGCCGCCTTGTAGCCGAGCTCGTAGTTGCAGAGCGTCTCGGTGTCGAATTCGAGCCGCGTCTGCAGGAACGCGATGATCGAGGGATCGAGCCCGGATTGCCGCGCCTTGCCGATCGCGTCGCCGTTGACGCCGCCGGCCTTGTAGCCGCGCGCCAGCAACGCGTACAGCATCGCGTCCTCTGTCGGCGCAAACTGGATGCTCAGTTGCCCGCCCCAGAGGTTCTCGCCCGGGCGGGCGCGCACCGCGAGACTGTCATCGTAATCGGCATCGAAGCGCTCCGCGCGCAATCCCGTCACCACGGTCCAGCGGGGTGCCGCCTGCCAACTCAGCTCGCCGTAGGCCGCACCGCGGGTACTCTGGTAATCGCTGTCGAATCGCGCCGCGGCGTCGGCATCGAAATCGAAAAAACGCCGTTCGAGCGCCGTATCGCGCTCGGCGATATATACACCGCCAACCCAGTCGAGCGTACCCGCGGCATGCGAAACCAGGCGCAGATCGATACTGCCCGCATCGACATCGCGGATATAGCGATCGGTGGAGGAATACTCCCAGCCCTCGCACGGGGTGCCCGTGCACAAGCCGGGATGGGACCAGTCCTCGTCGTAACCGTAATCGCGGTCCGAAGCACTCCAGGTCACGCGGGCCTGCACCTCGAACGCTGTATTCGCCTGCCAGTTCGCGCGCAGCGCCAGCGCATTGCTTTGCTGGCGGTCGCGCCCCGGCTGGTCGGACAGGGTATGACGGTCATTGTCGAGCGAGAACGCGTCATAACCGTTGTCTGCGTCGAGGTGCAGCGCGGTGAGCCCGAGTTCCAGCCTCTCGCCGACCTGCCAGTCGAGACGCGCGCGGGCGGTGCTCTCGTCAATGGCGTTGGTGTCGTCGCGCCCGAGAAAATCGTTTTTCATGAAGCCATCGGCACGGTTGCGGTGCAGCGCGAGCCGCGCGCCCAAGGTCTGCCCGAGCGGCCCGCTCAGCACCGCCCCCAGCGTGCTGCCGCCGTACTCGGAAACGCCCGCCTCCAGGCGGGCCTCGCGTTCCGCGGTGGGTAGTGCGGAACGGATATTGATCAACCCGGCCATCGCGCTGGCGCCAAACGCGGTGCCCTGCGGCCCGCGTAATATCTCGACCTGCTCGGCATCGAACAGCGTGCCGGCATTGCCCATGCCGCTGAAGTCGATGTCATCGATATACAGGCCGACCGAGGAATCGAGCGGGTCGACGAATTCACTGCGCTCACCGATGCCGCGAATCTGCACAAAGCGTCCGCGCGAGGCTCCGGCGCTGAAATTGACGTTCGGCGCGGTATTGAGGATCTCCTCGAAATGGTTGGCCTGGCGGCGCTCGATCAATGCCGCAGGCAATACGCTGATGCTCGCGGCCACGCTGTCGAGCGGCTGCTCGCGCAGCCGCGCCGTGACCAGCACTTCCTCGATACCTTCGCCGAACCCCGCAGCCGGCAGCGTCAGCAACAGCACGGCTGCACCCATCCACCGACCCCGCGCACGACCCATCTTCGCCCCTGGTTCCGAGGATCCGGGATTACGGCGACGATTGGATAACTGAAGTGAGGCGATGCGGCTCGCGTGCTTCCTATCCCTACGCCGGCATTATCCGGATCAGGTTAAAGGGGTTCACCGACTTACCGGTGTCTCAGGTGCTACCCACCCCCAAGGAGAGCGGCCATTATAGCCAGATCGGGCGGCGCGGCCAGCGCGCACCTTCACAATCGCGCGAGTAGGTCCGCAAGCCGGTCGATTTCGGCAAGATCCGCGGTAGCGGGCACGAACATGATCTCGTCGACGCCGAGCTGGCTGTAGCTGTCGATCGACTCGCGGATCGCAGCGACACTCGAGCGCGTCATCATCGATGACACCGCATGCGCGGCGTCATCGCCCATGATCTTCAGGTAGTCGAAAACATACTGGCGCAAACGCGGTGCGGCGTTGTCGGCGAGCGAACACCAGAATCCCGCCATCCGGTAGGGACGGTCCGCCCGCCCTTCTGCTTCCCAGGCTTTATCGGCCATTTCCAGCATATGACGGATTTCACTGCCCTCGCCGTTCATCGAAAAGGCGTAGGTACCCTGCGCCCAGCGTGCTCCACGCTGCATGCTCTTTGGCCCCATGGCACCCAGCAGCAACGGCGGTCCGCCATGCTGAATCGGCTCCGGGCCAACCGGATCGGCGCCTTCGAACGGCGGCTCGCCGGCCCATATGCGACGCATTTCATCGACCTGCTGGTCCATTCGCTGGTGCCGCCGCTCGAACGAGGCACCCACGGCGCGGTAATCCTTCTCGCGTCCGCCGACGCCGACGGTCATCGTGACGCGCCCCTCCGACAGCACATCCAGAGTCGCGATCTCCTTGGCCGCCCAAACCGCGGAATGCATCGGCAGCACATACAGCGAGGGCACGATCCGCACCCGCTCGGTGACCGCGGCAGCGGCGGCGAGCAGTACCCGCATCTCGAAGGTGTACCCGGTGATGCGCTCACCGCAGGAAAGACTGTAGAACGGGCCCGCGTCGGCGCGCCGGCACCAGGCAAGGATCGTTGCGCGATCATAATCGCGCTCCATGTACGGCAGACAGATTCCAAAGCGCATCGTTAACCTCGGCTGTTCAATGGTTGGGGGGGTTGCGCAGGGCGCCGCGCGAGTCACGCTCCTCACGC
The DNA here is from genome assembly GCA_016705365.1 of Gammaproteobacteria bacterium. Lineage (NCBI taxonomy): Bacteria > Pseudomonadati > Pseudomonadota > Gammaproteobacteria > Gammaproteobacteria bacterium. The sequence continues at coordinate 205,541 of JADIYI010000008.1, forward strand.
AACTTCTGCAGAAAGCTGCTCTGGCGGCGCACGATATACTGGATCAGGAACTCCTGGTCTTCATTGCTGATACCGACAAAATCGAGATGCAGCAGATAGTTTCCTTGTTCGCCGGCCGTGCAGCTCACCACGCGCGCCAGCACCTGCAGACGCGTTTCCGCCGGCAGAAAGCCCATCACCACCACCAGCTGCTCGCCGTTCTCGTAGCAATCCTGCGAACTCATGGCCAGCCCACAGGCACTCAGGTTCACATCGTGCTCGCGAAACGATGCCCTCTGCACCAGGTCTTCACTGAGTTGCAGGGTATCGATCACCTGGTCGAGCTTGCGATTGAGAAGCTCGCCCAGTTCGGCGACCGCAGGCGCCTGCAGGCGCGCGGCATTGATGATCGCGGTGATGCGCCGCTCGATCTCGAGCATGCGTGCGGAACCACGCAGAACGCCGGCGCTTTGCGGCATGGTCTGCTCGTCCGACAGCCGCCGGATGCTGAGCAGCAGCCGGTCATCGATGCGAAAAAAACGTCGCCGGTCATTGGCGCTCATTGGGCTGGCCTCGAATCGCGCTGCATCTCAGAAAACCTCCTCGGCGCGCATTCCGCTCTGATCATCGATCCCGAGCGACTCATAATACGCGGGATCCTCGATCTTCAGCGCATCGAGCTGCTCGCGCACCTTCTGATCCAACCCCTGGTTGATCACGATTTCCACGCGGCGATTGCGAGCGCGATTCGTCGCGCTGTCGTTCGGCGCCAGGGGACGCGTATCGGCGTAGCCGGATACCGTGAATCGATGCGGGTCAAGGATGTTGTCGGCGAGCAATTCCTCGGCAACGGATACCGCACGGGCAGTCGAGAGCTCCCAGTTGGAACGAAAACGCGAAGTCGCGATCGGCACATCGTCGGTGTGCCCCTGGATACGGATCGCACCAGGCTGGGTCGCCAGAAGATCACGCATCTGGCGCATCAGCGTCCGGTATTGCGGCACCAGCTCAGCCGAGCCGGAACCAAACGATCCCCGCTCGCGAATACGCAGCACGATGGTGCGTCCGCGGGTTTCTATTTCCACCTCGCCCTTGCTTATCTCGGCCTGCAACTGCCCGGCAAGGGCCGCGGCAGCATCCTCGGTCTGGTGAATCAGGGCCTGAATGTTTTCCTTCATCTGCTCGGTAAGATCCGCGGCCGGCACGGACTCCGTATTCTCCACAGCCTCCGCATCGAGGGGCGGCAACTCGGTGCGCTGCTGGTAGATCTCGCTGATCGGGGTCGGCTGGGGCCGGCCCGGAGAGAATTCCTGGGCAATCACGCTGGTGCCCATCGGAATCTGGTCCGCCTTCACCTCACGCTGCACGCCAAAGGCCGAGGACATCGAGCCGGCAATCTGCTGGTAGCGCTTGACGTCCATCTCCGCGAAAGTCAGCAGGAGCACGAAGAAGCACATCAGCAGGGTCATCATGTCGGCGAATGTCGGCAACCACTTGGGAATGCCGGGCCCCTCGTTGGAGCTTTTGCTCTCGCCCTCTTCGTCCATCGCGCGCTGCTCGCTCGTCAGGCCGGTGCGACGCGCTTGCTTTCGGGCAGGTAGCGCTCCAGCAAGCCCTGGATCACGCGCGGGTTCTGCCCGGCCTGTATGGACAACAATCCGTCGATGACCAGCGCCTGCAGCAGCCCTTCTTCGCTGCCGCGCAGCTTGAGCTTGTCGGCGATCGGCATGCACACCACGTTGGCGAGCAAGGACCCGTAGAGCGTGGTCAGCAAGGCCACGGCCATGGCCGGACCGATGGATTTGGGGTCATCCATGTTGGCCAGCATCTGTACCAGCCCGATCAGCGTGCCGATCATGCCCATGGCGGGTCCGACATCGGCCAGCGCGAGAAAGATGCGCTGCCCCCATTCGTGGCGCTCCATGGCCAATCCGCGATCCTTGTGCAACGCGGCCTTGACCACATCCGGGTCGTGCCCATCGATCAGCAGCTTGACGCCTTCGGCCAGAAAGCCGTTGGAAATCTCCTGGCTCTCGAGCGCCAGCAGTCCTCCCTTGCGGGCGATATTGGCCAGCTCGACAATGCGGGTGATCGTCTCGCTCGCGTCGTCGATACGGAACAGGAACGCTTTGCCGGCGATTCTGAAGGCGCTCGCGAACTGCGCCATGCCGAACTTGCTCATCACCACGAAGGTCGTACCGCCGAGCACGATCAGCGCCGACGGAAGATCGAGGAACATCGCGACGCTGCCGCCGAGGAAAATTGCGACGCAAACGATGAAAAACGCCCCCACGAGACCGATGATCGTTGCCAGATCCACCGCCGGAATCCCCCCCCCTAGCTGACTTGGTGAGCATGCGCAGACATCTCCCGACGTCCTTCGAGTCGCACATTCTAGCTGTCATTGGGCATCAATCGCCTGCCCCCGAGTGGTGGTTATCGGCAGGATTCGCCGCGGCTTCATGGTGGCGTTGATTTGTTCCGGTGCTCAGGCTACTGTCACGCGTTCCGTTTGCCGTCTGCCTGGAAGCGCCGTGTCCACACCCCGAAAAACACCGAATTTCGAGAAATCCCTCAGCGAACTCGAAGCGCTGGTCGAGCGTATGGAGGAAGGCGAAATGAGCCTCGAGGATTCTCTCAAGGCGTTCGAGAACGGTATTCGCCTGACGCAGCACTGCCAGCAGGCACTGACCAGGGCTCAGCAACGCGTGCAGATCCTGATGCAGGGCGAGGACGAACCCCGGGAATTCGACGAGACCGAGGACCAACCGGACGCGACAGAGCCCAATTGCTGAGAGAGCCGCCGATGAGCCCCTCGTCCACGTCCCTGGAGGCCTATCGCAGGCGTGCGGAACTGGCGCTGGAAGCCCTCGTCGCGGGCGATATGATCGGCCGTGCGGATACGCACCTGGCGCAGGCCATGCGCTACAGCCTGCTGGCGGGCGGCAAGCGTCTGCGCCCGGTGCTGGTCTATGCGGCCAGCGATGCGCTCGGCGGGGCACGGGCCGATGCCGCGGATTGCGATCGCGCCGCCTGCGCCATCGAATGTCTGCACACCTACTCGCTGATCCATGACGATCTGCCGGCCATGGACGATGACGATCTGCGTCGCGGCATGCCGACCTGTCACAAGGCCTTCGGCGAGGCAAGCGCAATCCTTGCCGGCGATGCCCTGCACACGCTCGCGTTCGAGCTGCTTTGCGACGCCCCGTCAGTCGGCGCCACGGTGCGCTTGCAGCTGATCGAGACGCTGGCGCTCGCCAGCGGCAGCCGCGGCATGGTCGGCGGCCAGGCAATCGATCTGGCGCATGTTGGGCGCGATATCGAGATCACGACCCTCGAGATGATGCATGGCATGAAAACCGGGGCACTGATCCGCGCCGCGGTACGCATCGGCGCCTTGCTCGCTGGCGCCGGGGAAGAGAACCTGGCGCGTCTCGATCGCTTCGCGCGCCATCTCGGCCTCGCATTCCAGGTCCAGGACGATATTCTCGATCTGTGCGGCGATGCCGCGGCACTCGGCAAGCAGCCGGGCTCGGATGCCGCCCTGGCCAAGCCAACCTACGCCACGCTGCTGGGGGCAGACGGAGCCCAGCGCCTGGGTACCGAACTGCGCGACGCAGCTCTGCTGGAACTCGCCCCGCTCGGTACCCGGGCCGCACCGCTCCGGGAATTGGCGCACTTTGTGGTCAGCCGCGACCGCTGATAACGGCGCAACCGCGCCATGAGGTAGAATTGCGCCCCTCGAGCCGCTGGCAACCGGCCCCACCTGCAGGACAACCGATCGCATCATGAAGCTGTTTCAGGAGATCCCCCGCACCCGGCCGGCCACGCCGCTGCTGGATCGCATCGGGCTGCCGGCGGACCTGCGTGCCATGGACGAGGCCAGCTTGCCCGGGCTGGCCAATGAGTTGCGCGAATACCTGCTGTACACGGTGGGCCAGACAGGTGGCCATTTCGGCGCCGGCCTGGGCGTCGTGGAACTCACCATCGCGCTTCATTACCTGTTCGACACCCCTCATGACCGGCTGGTCTGGGATGTCGGTCACCAGAGCTATCCGCACAAGATTCTCAGTGGCCGGCGCGAGGCAATGCTCAGTATCCGCCGGGCCGGCGGGCTGGCGGCGTTCAACAACCGCGGCGAAAGCGAATACGACTGTTTCGGTGTTGGTCATTCGAGCACCAGTATCAGCGCCGCGCTCGGCATGGCGCTGGCTGCGCGCCTGCGCCACGAGGAGCGCAAGGTAGTGGCGGTGATCGGCGACGGCGCAATGACCGCGGGCATGGCTTTCGAGGCGCTGAACCATGCCGCGCACACCAGCGCGAACCTGCTGGTTATCCTGAACGACAACCAGATGTCGATCTCGCGCAACGAGGGTGGGCTCGCCTCTTATTTCGCGCGCCTCTGGGCAAGCCCGCTCTACAACAACGTGCGCGAGGGCGGCAAACGCGTTCTGTCGCGCCTGCCGGGACCGGCGTTCGAGATTGCACGGCGGACCGAAGAGCATATGAAGGGCATGGTCGCGCCGGGCACCCTGTTCGAGGAGTTGGGCTTCAATTATATCGGCCCGATCGATGGCCATGACCTGCCCTCGCTGCTGCAGACGCTGGGCAACGTGCGTGACCTCAAAGGCGCCCAGCTGCTGCATGTGATGACCGTGAAAGGCAAAGGCTTCGCACCCGCGGAACACGACCCGGTCGGCTACCACGCGATCAACAAGATCGAGCCGGCACCGCGCCTCGCCGGCAGCAAGCCAAAACCGGTGCGGCCCAAGTACCAGGAGGTATTCGGTGACTGGCTCTGTGACATGGCCGAGCGGGAGCAATGGCTGATCGGCATCACCCCGGCAATGTGCGAAGGCTCCGGGATGGTGGAGTTCGCGCGCCGCTTCCCGGATCGCTTCCATGATGTGGCGATTGCCGAGCAGCATGCGGTCACGCTTGCCGCCGGGCTCGCCTGCGAAGGCATGAAGCCGGTGGTGGCGATCTACTCCACCTTCCTGCAACGTGCCTATGACCAGCTGATCCACGATGTTGCGTTGCAGAACCTCGATGTACTTTTTGCAATCGACCGCGCCGGGCTGGTCGGCGAGGACGGTCCGACCCATGCCGGCAGCTTCGATCTGAGCTTTCTGCGCTGCGTGCCGAACATGCTGGTGATGGCACCGTCCGACGAAGACGAGACCCGCAAGCTGCTCTGCACCGGATTCCACCACTGCGGACCGGCCGCGGTGCGCTACCCGCGGGGCACCGGCACCGGCGTCAGCATCGACCCATCGCTCGAGGCGGTGCCGATCGGCAAGGGCCTACTGCGCCGCAGGGGATGCGATGTGGCGATCCTGGCATTCGGCACCATGGTCGCGCCCGCGCTCGCTGCCGCCGCTTCGCTCGATGCGAGTGTTGCGGACATGCGCTTCGTGAAGCCGCTCGACGAGAGCCTGATCGAGGAGTTGTGCGCGTCGCACCGCTTGCTGGTGACCGTGGAAGAAAACGTCGTGGCCGGAGGAGCGGGTACCGCGGTCGCGGAATTCCTGAGCGAACGCGGAATCGAGATGCCGCTGCTGCACCTCGGCCTGCCGGACCGTTTCCTGGAGCACGGCAAACCACAGGACATGCTGCGCGATGCGGGCCTCGACGCCGCCGGCATCGAGAACTCGATTCGTGACCGACTGCAATTGAGCGCCGGATCACGTCAGGCCGCCTGCTGAGGCGCTCAGCCCGGGTCTTCGGCGCCCATCCAGTGCCCGAGCTTGCCGGCCTTGGTTTCCAGATAACGCAGGTTGTGCGGATTCTGCCCGGTGCGGATCGCGATGCGCTCCACCACTTTTACCCCCAGCGCCTCGATCGCGGCCACCTTGCGTGGATTATTGGTCATCAGCCGCAACGAGCTGATACCGAGACGCGCCAGCATCACGCGACAGATACTGTAATCACGCACATCGGCGCCAAAGCCGAGTTGCTCGTTGGCCTCGACGGTATCGGCACCCGCGTCCTGCAGGTGGTAGGCCTTGATCTTGTTCAACAGACCAATGCCACGCCCTTCCTGGCGCAGATAGAACAGCGCTCCGCGGCCCTCGCGTGAAATACGCTCCAGCGAGGTGCGAAGTTGCGCGCCGCAATCGCAGCGCATGCTGAACAGCGCATCTCCGGTCAGGCACTCGGAATGGATGCGTGCCAGTACCGGGGCGCCGTCACGCACGTCCCCGAGCGTCAACACCACATGCTCTTTCTCGTTTTCAATGTCCTCGAAACCATGCATGTCAAACACCCCCCATGGGGTGGGCAGCTGCGAGGAGGCGGCATAACGGACTGACAAGAGAGTCTCCGGGGCTCGAGGAGTGGGCGATTCTAACAGTTGCACCGTCGCGCGGCGATCAGCCGCAATTTCCGTGCGTCAGCGTCTCATTTCTCGCGCAGATAGAGCACACCGTTCTCTTCCCGCATCGAGACACGACCGAGCCACGACATGCCAAGCAGCGCACGGGTCGGGTAGGCACCTTCCAGCACGCTGGCCCGTACATTGCGCACCACGATGCCGGAGAGTTCCACGCGTTCGAGCACCAGCGTCCATGCATCCACCTCCCCGCTTGCAGTCTGCACCCGTCCTGGCTCACCGTGCAGGCGGTAATCGATGCCGAGTCGCCGCGCATCCGTGCTGTTCATCGCGATCACGTTGGCACCGGTATCGACCAGGAGACTCAGCTGACGGGAGTTGATGGTCCCGACCACCAGGTACTCGTTGCGCGCATTGCGCGAAACCGGGACTTCAGTGCGCACCGGCTGCGCAAAACCGGCACCTGCATCGCGGCCCGGCGCCAACGTCCGGCGATGCCCGCCAATGTCGATTACCGCCTGGGACGCGCTCGCCGCCATCAGGCGCACGCCCTCGGGCGAGGTCTCGCCAACGCGCAGCATGCGTGGCGTGCCATCGACACTGAGCATCGCCCGCCCCTCGAACAGCGCATTCGCGGTAACGTACAGATCCTGCGCGATTGCCGTGGCGCACAGCGGCACGAACATCATCGCCAGCAGCAATCGCCTGTGTGTCACCTCTTTCAGCCCCCGAAATGCTGGTAACCGCGCGCCGCACGGTGCCCGTCGCATTCAACGCCCTCACCCTGCAGCACCGCGCCGATGCGCGTACAGCGCAGCCCGAGTGCACTCGCGATACCGGCAATCGTGCCGCGCTGCACGGGCGAGGCGGTGAAACACAGCTCGTAGTCATCGCCGCCCGCCAGGCACAGATCCAATGCCGACTGCGACTCGCTCACCGCGCACAGCGGCAAACGCTCGCTCGCGAGCACGATCCGGACCCCGCTGCGGGTGGCAATGTGCCCGGCATCGGCGAGCAGGCCGTCCGACACATCGATCGCCGCCGAGGCAATACCGCGCAACCGCAGCCCAAGTGCAATACGCGGCTCCGGGTTGAGAAACACCCGTGCCAGTGCATCCTCGGACCCGTGGCCGGCAAGGACACGCTGCAGGCCAAGCGCTGCCGAACCGGGCACGCCGCTGACGTAGACCTCATCACCGGGCCGTGCACCGTCGCGGCGCAGCGCCATGCCCCGTGTCACGCTGCCATGTACCTGGACCGTGATGCTGAGCGGGCCGCGTGTGGTGTCGCCCCCGACCAGGGCAATGGCGAAACGCTGCGCCAGCGCCGCCAGTCCGCGGCTGAAGTCGTCCAGCCAGGCTTCGTCGGCCTGCGGCAGCGTCAGCGCCAGTGTGAACCAGAGCGGATTGGCACCCATTGCCGCGAGGTCGCTGAGGTTGACCGCGAGCGCCCGATGCCCGATATGCTCGGGCGCCATGGCGGGCGGGAAGTGCACTCCGGCAACCAGGGTATCGATCGATACCACCAGGTCCTGATCGGGCGGCGGGCGCAGGATCGCGGCATCGTCGCCTATGCCCAGCACCACTCCGCAACCCGGCGTCACGGCGAACTGCGGCGCCGCGAAATAACGTGTGATCAAACCGAACTCGGTGAGCGCCATGGGCGGGGCCGCGCTCAGCGGGGCCTGTTGATTTCCGTCTCGCGAAGCTCGCGGGCGACCTTGTCGAGAACTCCGTTGACGAAGCGATGACTCTCGGCGGCACCGAACTTCTTGGTCAATGCGATCGCCTCGTTGAGCACCACGCGACAGGGAATGTCGATGCGCTCACTCAGCTCGAAGGTCGCGATGCGCAGCACCGCACGTTCCACCGGGCCGAGCTTGGCGAGTGGAATATCGAGATAGGGCGCGAACAACTCCTCGAGATCCGACACCTGCGCCGGCACTCCGTGCAACAGCGACTGGAAATATTCCAGGTCCGTGCCACGAAAATCGAAATCCTCGCGAAACTGCTGTTCGATGGCCGAGAGGGCCGTCCCGGAGACTGCCCACTGGTAGAGAGCCTGCACCGCGTAATGACGCGCCTTGCGCCGGGCAGCGGAAATCTGCCGACGCTCGGCCTCGGGGGCATCGCTGATCCATGCGTCCTTGGCGGAGTTCACAGCTTGCCCAACAGACTGACCATCTCGAGTGCCGACATCGCGGCCTCGGCACCCTTGTTGCCGGCTTTGGTGCCGGAGCGCTCGATGGCCTGCTCGATGGTATCGACAGTGAGCACTCCGAACGCCACGGGTATCCCGCTCTGCAACGACACCATCGCGATACCCTTGGTGCACTCGCCCGCGACATACTCGAAGTGCGGCGTGCCGCCGCGGATCACCGCGCCGAGCGCGATTATCGAATCGTATTTGCCACTGGCGGCGACCTTCTGAATGACCAGCGGCAGCTCGTAGGCGCCTGGCGCACGCACCAGCGTGATGCGATCGTTTGCGACCCCGTGGCGACGCAGCGTATCCACCGCACCCGCTATCAGGCTCTCCACGACAAAACTGTTGAACCGGCTCGCGACCAGCGCGAAACGCGCCTCGCCCGCCGCAAGAACACCTTCAATGGTTGTCAAGTCCGCCATGGTTCCGTCCGTCTCAAGCTGCGCAAGGGCGCCAATTCTGCCATTAAACCGTCATGCGGGCCATCGCCGGGAGAACCCGATATCAATACGTCAGGTATTCCACGACCTCCAGTCCGAAACCGGAAATCGCGTTATAACGTGCCGGCGGGCCCATCAGGCGCATCCGACCCACACCGAGCTGGCGCAGGATCTGCGAGCCCACACCGACCAGGCTGTGCACATTGCGGATGGCATCGGCACCGGGCTCGGGCACGTTTTGCATGCCCAGTGCCACATCAATGCTCGCCAGCAGGTGTTGCTCGCTCTCGGCCTGGTTGAGCAGCACCAGCACCCCGTGTCCCTCGCTCTGGATGTGCTCCAGACAGCGCGCGATATTCCAGTTGCGGCTCTGCCCGGGCACATCCGTCCACAACAGATCGCGCAACGCCGCCGCCACGTGCACCCGGACCGGGGTCGGGGTGGCGGGTTCCACCACGCCATGGCTCAGCGCGAGATGCACCCGTCCGTCATCGGCATCGCGGAACTGATGCAGCTCGAATATTCCGTAGGCCGTCTGTACTTCGCCCCGCCGCACGCGGTGCACCGTGGTCTCGTTCAGCAGCCGGAACTGGATCAGATCCGCAATGGTGCCGATGCGCAGATCATGGCGCGCGGCAAAGTCACGCAGCCGTGCGCCAGTAGCCAGGTTGCCGTCCTCGTCGAGCACGTCGGCGAGCACCGCGGCGGGTGCGAACCCGGCGAGGCGCGCGATATCGCAGCCTCCCTCGGTATGACCGGCACGCTTCAACACCCCACCGGATTCCGCACGCAGCGGAAACACGTGTCCGGGTTGCACGATGTCACGGGCATGCGTGCCGCGAGCGACCGCGGTGCGCACCGTGTGGGCGCGATCAGCTGCCGAAATACCGGTGCTGATGCCCTCGGCCGCTTCGATCGATACCGTGAAGCGGCTGCCATGGCGGCTCACGGATTCACCGACCATCAACGGCAGACGCAATTGCTCGCAACGCTCCGGGGTCAGGCTGAGACAGATCAGGCCGCGCGCCTGGCGGGCCATGAAATTGATTTTCTCGGCGCTGATGTCTTCGGCCGCCGCCAGAAGCGCGCCCCCGAACTGTTCGTCATCGTCATCGACCAGCACCACCATGGCGCCATGGCGGAAGCTGTCGATCAGTTGCTGCGCGGTATCGAAGGTCATGACGAGGGAAATCCATGTTGCGCAAGAAATTCGCGGCTGAGTACGGTGCCCTGCGACTGCGCGGCCCGCTCGCCAAGCAGCAGCCGCTCGAGGTAACGGGCGATGATATCGACTTCGAGATTGACCCGAGCGCCGACCCGGTACTCGCCGAACAGCGTCTCTGCCTGAGTCACCGGAATGATGTTCAGATCGAACAGTGCGCCGTCGACATCGTTTACCGTGAGGCTCACGCCGTCGACCGTGATCGATCCCTTGTGGGCGATGTAACGGGCAAGCGTCACCGGCGCACGCAAGCGATAGCGGGTGGAGCGCGCATCGGCTTGCATCGACACCACCTCGCCGACCCCATCGACGTGACCGCTGACGATATGCCCGCCGAGACGATCACCGACCGCCATGGCCTTTTCGAGATTTACCCGCGAGCCGCTTCCCAGCGCGCCCAGCGTGGTGAGCGACAGTGTCTCCAGCGATACATCGGCACTGAACCAGTCGCTGCCATACTCGACCACGGTCAGGCAGACGCCACTGGTGGCGATGCTGTCGCCGGCGCGTACATCGCGCATATCGAGCTTGCCGGTGGCGAGATGCAAACGCACATCGCCACCCCGCGGCTCGAGGCGCCGTACCGCGCCGGTTGCTTCAATGATGCCTGTAAACATGGTGTTCCGTAGCCTCCTGGCCCGGTATTGCCGTGATCCGCCAGTCGGCACCGACCGCGCGAATATCACGAATCTCGAGCGCACGCGCCTGCGCCATCGTCGCGATCGGCAATTGCAACAGGGGTCGAGCGGCATTGCCCATCAACAGCGGTGCCATGTAGATCACCAGTTCATCGACCAGCCCCGCATCGAGCACCGCTCCCGCAAGCGTGGCGCCCGCCTCGATCAGGATTTCATTACACTGCGCGCTCGCCAGATGCGCCAGCAGCGCCGCCAGATCCACCCGTCCGTTCGCACCCGGCAGATACACCACCGTAACACCGACCGCAGCGAGCGCCTGCTCGCGCGCCTGATCGCGGGTCGCGGTCGCGACAATCACCTCTCCCGTGGTACCAAGCAGGCGCGCGGTGGCGGGCAGACGCAGCTTCGAATCGACGATCACCCGCACCGGTTGGCGCCCAACCGGCAATCCATCGAGCGGATCCATGCGCACATCGAGGCGCGGATCATCCTGCAGCACCGTGTCGATGCCACTGAGCACTGCACAGCTGCGTGCCCTGAGGCGCTGCACATCCTGCCGTGCCGCTTCCCCGGTGATCCACTTGCTGTCACCACAGCCCATCGCGGTGCGCCCATCGAGGCTCATTGCCAGCTTGCAGCGCACCCACGGCATGCCCGTTTGCATGCGCTTGAAAAAGCCCGGGTTCAGCGCGCGTGCCTGATGTTCGAGCAGACCCTGCTCCACCCTTATCCCGGCCGCGCGCAAACGACGCATGCCCTCACCCGCAACCAGCGGGTTGGGATCTTCGCTCGCCACCACCACCCTGGCAACCGCGGCCTCGACCAGCGCATCCGCGCACGGCGGCGTGCGCCCGTGATGACTGCAGGGCTCCAGCGTGACATACACCGTGCTTGCGGCGATTCCGTTTCCGGCACCAGCCAGCGCATCGATCTCGGCATGCGCACCGCCGGCGCGACGGTGATAACCGCTGGCGATGATCGCGCCATCACGCGCGATCACGCAACCTACCCGCGGGTTGGGGGCGGTCGAGTAAAGGCCCAATGCCGCGAGGCGGATTGCCTCGGCCATCATCCTCTGGTCTTCGCTGCTCCCGCGCATGGGTCAGCCTTGCGGCGCAACGAGCTCTTCTTCCGCGAGACGCTCGATCTCGGCACGGAATTCATTCAGATCCTGGAAGCTGCGGTAGACGGACGCAAAGCGCACGAACGCCACATGATCGACTGCCTTGAGTTGCCTCATCACCTCCTCCCCCACCACCCGGGAAGGCACTTCGCGCTCGCCGGACGCCTGCAGCGCATGCTTGATCTGGCTCAGCATCGCCTCGATGCGCTCCATGCTGACCGGGCGTTTCTCGAGAGCACGCAGGATGCCCTGGCGCATCTTCGTTTCGTTGAAGGGCTCGCGCACGCCACTTTGCTTGATCACTCGCGGCAGCAACAATTCGGCGCTTTCGTAGGTGGTGAACCGCTCCGCACAACCGAGACACTCGCGCCGACGGCGCACCTGATCGCCATCGGCGACCAGTCGCGAATCAATGACTTTGGTGTCTGCGGCAGAACAGAACGGACAATGCATGGCAAGCGGCCTGATGATCGATGGCTGACAGTATACTGATCCGGAGCGGAGGATGGGCCGCGCCGCGGTCGCTGCGCCGGTTGCGGGTGCCGCACCCAAGCGCAGCAATCAGACGATCCCCGGAACAAAAAAAACCGCCGGGTACCGACGGTTCTGGAGCGTGCGTGCGGGCTCTGTGTTCCCGGCCGCAATGGCCGGAAACACACCACGTCATCAAAACTATTGCTTGTCTTTCTGCCGCGCGCTGTCGAGTTCGCGCGTCAGGAAGGGGTTGCGGTCGATCAATTCATCCGCCAAAAGCGCCTGGCTCTGCTCGTCGAGCACCTGGGTCACCTTGTTCGACAAGGCCGTCATTCCCGAGTTGATGAACAGCAACGGAATCGCGATGCCCAAACCCAGCACCGTCGCGATCATCGCCTGCCCGATACCATGCGCCATCAACTTCGGATCGCTCGATCCCGATGCCACGATGGCATGAAAGGTGATGATCATCCCGATCACGGTTCCGATCAGGCCAAGCAGCGGACCGGCGGCCACCGCGAGCCGCAGAAAGGCCTGAAAGCGCTGCAGCGCGGGCGTTTCGCGCAGCACCGCCTCGGAAAGCCGCAACTCCGCGATTTCGGGATTCTCCGGGCGCAGCCCATCTCCGCGGAATGCAATCAGTACGCGTCCGAGCGGATTGTTCGGATTGGGCTTGGACAGATCGCGCAGCTGTTTCGTTACCGCGAGCCTGGTCACGATCAGGTACACGTACTGGAACATTGCCAGCAACACGCCAAGCACGCCCACGGCAACGATCACATAGCCCACGACCTCGCCATGCTGGATCCGCTCGATGATATTCGGACGCTCTGCCGACATCACCAGCAACGGACCACGCGCCGGATCCACGACAGCCTTGTGGAACGTGCCTTCCGGTGCGCTCTGCAGGTCTTTTGCGATGTTGCGCAGGCGCGGGCCGAGTTGTCGCGGCAGTACGCTCAGACTCTTGTCCCCGGTGGTGTAGATCAGGAACTGGCCGGCTGCGCTTGCCGTGAAAGGACCGACCCGCACGATTTCCGTCGGCGCGACCGACTTGTCAAGCTGGACCACGTCGGTCGTGAAGCGCATGACCTTGCCGCTCTCGGTCATTTCGCGGTGCAGTTCGAACCACATCCGCTCCAGATCCTCGATCGACGGCAGCGCCTTGGCCCCAGCCAGGCGGCGCAGGAATTCATCACGCGACTCCTTTCCTTCCGCCACCGGGAATTGCTTGGTGATCAGCGACTGCTGCAGCACCGTTGCCGCGTCGCCGGCAATCTGTCGCGTCACGCCGAACAGTTCGCCAAGATTGCCCTCGTGCTGGCGCAGTAACGCCTTCAGATCGGTGATACGGATCTCGTTCTGCGACCATTCGCCATCGAGCGCCTTGCTGCGCGCCTCGGCTTTGTTGCGGCGCGCCAGCGCGTCACGTGCGAGTTGCTCCTGCTTCTGCAGTTCCGTGCGCTGCTCGGCTTCGCGCTGCTTCCAGATCTTTGCCTCGCGATCGCGCATTTGCGCGGATTTCTGGGCAAGTTCCGCCATCGATACGGCCGCCTGGCTCGGAGCCGCCGGCAGTGTCACCAGCAGCGCGGCAAGTCCGAGTACGATGTTGCGTATGCACTTCACGACCGTACCTCCTGCGGCGCAGGCACCGGCACCGCGATCAGGTCCGGTGCGACTTCCTTCCTGGCGATGCGCAGCGCATCGAGCACTGCGGATTCGTAACTCAGGTCGATGATCCATTTGTTCTCGTTCTTGTCCCAGTAGGCGGTTTCCATGCCATCCGCGGTGCGATACAACAGGGCAACCCTGCCCACGCGCACAAAGTCGGCATCGCGGCCATCTTCGAGCTTCGAGCTGTAGGTCTCGATGTTGCGTCCGTATTCGATCTCGATCTGGTAGGCTTCGAGCAGGCGACGGTAGCGCTCGGAGACGCTGGCTTCCTCGCTTTCCATCAGGGCACGCAACCGTTCCATGCGCTCGTGGCGGTCCGATACGGGATCGATGAACGGCAGGTCAGTGGCAAAGAACTTGACCAGTTCATCGTACATTTTCGCGACCAGCCCGTTGATATCGGCGCCCGTTACGTCGAGTCCGGCAAGCTGTGATTCGATGGCCGCGAGCCGCTGCTGCTGGGACTGGAGCTGGCCCTCGATCAACTTGTTGTAGTTTGCAAGACTCTCGGAATCCGCCACCAGCCGCGCATAACGCGTACCTGCGTCCTGCGCGACAGCGAGCGAGCAGGCACCGCCGAGCAGCACCGCAATCGCAAGACACGCGGCACCGCGCATCAATTTGAAATTCTGTCTGTCACGCATCATGGTGGGCATCCGTCTCTCTCATCAACCGGTCTGCACTTTGATCAGTTGCAGATATCCATCGGCCATCTTGCGATGTTTGTCGAAATTACGCGCGCGACCAAACGATTCCTTCGCACCCGCATAGTTCTTCTGGTTGAACTGCGCGATACCCATCAGCAGGTGCGCATTCCCCGTGTCTCTCAGCCCGCCCTTGCGCACGCCGCGCTGCAGCGCCTCCGCGGCCGCGCCCCACTCGCTGCGCTGGATCTGGACTTCGCCGAGACGCACGTACAGGTCACCGTTGCCGGCCATTTCGGCGGCACGGCCGAGCGGACCAATGGCTTTCGCGAAATCGCGCGCGGCGATCCAGCAATTGGCCTGCTTTTCGTAGAGCTTGAAATCGACCTTCACCAATTTTTTGCTGACGGCCTCGTCGATGGTAAGGCCGCAACGATACGGTGCGTCGTTGAACAATTGCAGGTCAGCCAGGCGGCGGATGTCCGAATCGTCGGTGATGATGCCGCCGTTGTACGCGACCTGCAGCACGCCGAGCGAATTGCGGTAGTCCTCGAGCTGCCCGTAAACCGATGACAGCTGCTGCCAATACGTCTTTTTGTCCGGCGCAATGCCGATCAGCTGCTTGAGATAGGGAATCGCCTCGCGGAACTGGTCCTGCTGAAGATGAAGGGCCAGAACCAGCTGGATCCAGCTTTCCTGCGGCTTGTCGGCCAATTCGACCGCTTTCTTGGCCGGCGTGATCGCACGCTTGTAATCGCTTTGCTGGTAGTACGCGACCGCCAGCAGGTAATAAGCGGCGGAGTTCGGGTTCTGCGCGGTACGGAACCAGTCCTCGAGCGAGGCCGCACCCTCTTTCCATTTTTCCTGCGCAAGAAACATCTGCGCGATCTGGTACCGCGTGTCCGAAATTTCCTTTTCGTTCAGGCCACCGGCGGCTATGGCTGCCTGCAGGTGGTTGCGCGCGGAGTCGTAGTTATCCTGTGCCGAGGCAATGGTAGCCAGGATCTGCTCGGTTCGACTGCGTTCATAGGGGCTCAGCTTGTCGAGCGAGAGCTTGGAAATTGCCTGCTTCGCAAGCGGATAATTCTCGGCGTTCAGCGCCTCGATGGCCTCGGTAAGGATTTTGCCGGTAGCCGCATCGATCGAACCGGAATTTGGCGGCGGCTTGTCGTCCTTGTCCGCTGCCTGCACAGGGGAGCCGCCAAGTACCGCGGCGAGCAGGAATGCGGGAATGATGCGGAGCAGGAGCCGGGTATTGCACATGCTCTTAATTCTCCAAATCAAAGCGGATGATGGTCTGCACGCCGACGCGCTCGACCGCCACACCGTCTACGACTCTGGGATTGTAGCGCCAGCGCATGATCGCCTTCAGCGCGGCCTCGTCAAAAATGCGCTTGGGTTGCGAATCGACCACGATGGCGTCCTTGACTGCGCCGGTTCCGGTGATGGTGAACTGCACCTGCACCCAACCCGTGATGCCGCGGCTGATGGCGCGCTGTGGATAGTCGGGAGGAATGCGGACCAGCGGAATCGTGTCGCGGTCGGAGCCCGCGCTCATCGACAGCTTGGACATCGCACCGCGCGCATCGAGATTCGGGTTGAGTTGCGCCACGTTGCTGTCGACACTCCCGGTCTGGAATGCCATTTTCGGCACCTCCGGCGCGGGCGGAGGACGCTCGCGCTCGACCTTCTCCTCGCGCTTGCTGGCCACGTCAGTGTCCTTGCGCATGCGCGTGAATTCTATGCGGGTCGCCTCACGCATGCCTGCAGCATCGATCGGCGCGCTGATGAGCACCCACAGCACCCAGAACATGCCGAGCGAGAGCAGGCTGCCCAGGATAAGCGCGAATGGAATCCTTATGATCAACAAAACAGCGTTCTCCCAGAGCCCCGATTCAACCGTCGCTGCCCGTATCTGCAGCGATGGCTATCTCCTTGATACCGCCCAGGCGTACTTCATCCATCACCTTGGCGACCATACCCGCGCGTGACGCCTTGTCAGCCATGATCACGACGCTGTCGTCCGGTCTTTCGATATGCAATCGCTCGATCATCGCGCGCAGCTGGCGCATGTCCACCGACTGCCTGTCCATCCAGATATCGCCGTTCTCGCGGATGGCGATCAACAGGTTGCCCGATTCGCGCGATTCCGCGGTAACCGCTTCCGGCTGGAATACCGTCACGCCCGGTTCCTTGATGAACGAGGTCGTGATAATGAAAAAAATCAACAGGTTGATCGTGAAATCGAGCATCGGCGCCAGATCGATGCCGTGGTCCTCGCTCTCCGCCGAATGTCGTTTCGCCTGCATGGTGCCGCCCTGTCCGATTCCCGGATCTATTTGCTGGTCGTGAAGGTGATGTTGTAGATGCCACCGAGGTGAACCTGGTCCACCACCGACACCACGACCCCGGTGGGCGCCATCTCGTTGGCCAGTATCAGCACGCCGCTGTCCGCATTCACCGCGCTCATGCGTTCTACGTTGGCGCGAATGGCTCGAACATCGACGGCACGGTTGTCGACCCAGACCTCACCGTTGTCGAGCACCTGGATCTGGATGCTTTTCGAATCGTCTTCATTCGGTTGCTCGAAGCCGGTCGGCCGGCTCACTTCCACCGCGGTCGCTTTCACGAACACCGCGGTGATAATGAAGAAAATCAGCAGATTGATGACAAAATCGAGCATGGGCGCGAGGTCGATCCCATGGGACGATTCGTGTTCGGCATTTACGCGGCGTTTTAGGCGCATGATTACAATGGCAACCTGTCTGCTAGAAGTTCAGTTTCATGACTGGCGCGGGTGCGAAAATAATGCACTGGGTAAAGGCCGGTGATGCTCACCGCCAGCCCCGTCATCGTGCAGATCATCGCCTGCGAAACGCCACTCGCCATGCTGCGCGCATCCGCGTTTCCGCGCAGCGCCATCGAATCGAACACGCCAAGCATGCCGGTAACGGTACCGATCAGTCCGAGCAGGGGTGACATCGGCACCAGCACCTGCAATACCGGGAAGCCCACCGTCATCGACGCATTGAGCCGCGAGATCATCGTCTGGCGGATCTGGCGGGCACACCAGGAACTGTGATCGGTACGCGCATTCCACTGCGCCTGCATTTCCATGGCCTGCTGCGGCAGGATGCGGCGGAAATACCAGTAACGCTCGATCACCATCGCCCACATCAGCACGCCGGACGCGAAAATCCACGCGACGTACGGACCACCATCTCCCACCAGATGGATGACGCCGCGCAACAACGGGATGTTTTCAACCACGACGCTGCCTCTCGATGCTCTCGGCCAGCATGCCGGCCGCCTGCTCCTCGATGACCTGGGTCACTCCCTTGGACAGGGAAGTGAGCAGGGCATTGGCGAACAACAGCGGTATCGCAATGCCAAGACCCAGAACCGTCGCGATCATCGCCGCGCCGATACCCTCGGCCATCAGCTTCGGATCGCTCGAACCGGACTCCGTGATGGCCTGGAAGGTCATGATCATGCCCATTACCGTACCGATCAGGCCGAGCAGCGGGCCGGCGGCAACCGAAAGCCGCAACAGCGCCTGATAACGCTCGAGCTTCGGCACCTCGCGGAAAACCGCCTCGGAGATTCGCAACTCGGCAACGTCGGCGTCCTGTTCGATATTGTTCGGATCGCCCTTGAACGCAAGCAGCACGCGACCAAGCGGATTGTTCGCGGTCGGTTTGTCAAGATGCTTCAACTGTGCCGATACGCCGACGCGAACCACGACCAGGTAAACAAGCTGGACCAGGAAGCACAGGAAGGCCACGAACCCCACCAGCAGGATCACGTAGTTGATGTCCTCGCCGTTCTCGATGCGCTGCCCCCAGGTCGGGCGCTCCACATAGAGCGCCATCAGCACGCCACGGGAAGAATCGACGATCGCCTGCACATAACCATCGCTCGCCGACGAAATCGCGGATGCGTACTGCCGTATATCCGACGGTGGCTGGCGCGGGTAGACGTTGAGCGACTGCAGCGACGGCAGATATTGGAGGAACCTGTCGCCCGTGGTAACCGAGAACGGACCGATCCGGATCACCTCGGCATCAACCGACTGTCCACCCGGCTCCACGATTTTTGTCTGGTACTTCGCGACCTGCCCGCCCGCGACCATCTCGCGCTGCAATTCGAACCACATCCGTTCGAGGTCGGAAGTAGTGGGAATTTCCGCGGAGGTGGCAAAAGCGCGCAGCCAGTCGTCGCGGTCGAGCTGACCCTCGACCGCGGGGAACTGCGTGGAGATCAGCGATTGCTCGAGCACGGTGGCGGTATCGCCCGCGACCTGTCGTGCCAGGCCGAAAACCTCGGAGAGGCCAAGGGCGGAAGCCTTCTCGCGCAGTTGCTTGTCGAGTTCGTTGATCTTCAGCTCGTTGGCGGAAAACTTCGCGGACAGGGCGTCCGATGCCGCTGCCAGCGTCTCGCGCCGGGCCTGCGCTTCATTCAGCATGCTTTGCTGTTCCGCGGGTGCGGCTGCATTGAACTTGGCGGCACGGTCCTGGAACACCTGCTGCTCGGAGGCGCGTACCGTCGCCACTTCCTGCATCAGGGAATCCAGGGTGTCCTGGGCGATGGCGGACGCTCCCGCCTGCAGCAGGACCAGCGCCGCGACATGGGTGAAAACCTTGCTCAACTTGCTCACGACCGTATCTCCTGGGGGGCGGGAACAGGAACGGTCAGCAGTTCGGGCGGCCCGTCCTTCCTGGCTACGCGGCGCGCCTCGGCGACAGCGTCGGCGTAACTGTTGTCAACCACCCAGGACTTGTTCTTCGCATCCCAGTAGGCCGTTTCCTCGCCATCGAGCGACTGGTACATCAGCGCGACGCGACCCAGGCGCACGAACGAGACGGTACGCGTATCGGCTCCAGTGCCGATCAGGCCTTCGTAGGTATCGAGCGTGCGACCGTACTCGAGCTCGATCTGGTAGGCCTCGATGATACGGCGGTATTTCTCCGAGATCGTCACGTCGGCGCGCGGCATGATTTCCTGCAGCGTCTTCACGCGCTGCGTGCGCTCCGCCAGCAGGAACGGCACATCCAGCCCCACGAAGCGCTCGAGCGTGTTGACCATCCGCTGCATCAGCGGCTGGACTTCACGGTTGGTCGTCTCGATCTGCAGCAGCTGAGCCTCGATCGAGGTCATCTCCTCGCGTTGCGCGCTGACCTGCTTGTCGAGCTGCTTGTTGTATTTCTCGAGACTCTCGGAGTCTGCGAGCGCGGTCGCATAGCGGCTCGCAGCATCCTGCGTGCGGTCCCGGATCTCGTTGATCCGTTTCTGCGATTCAGCCGCTGCCTTGTCGGCCTGGCCCTGCACGGCCAGCGCCTTGTCGAGCGTCTGGGCATTTGCGGGGACAGCGAGGGCAGTCACTGCGCCGGCAAACATCAAAAGAGCCAGGGCCCTCGTGATCCTGTGGTTGGAAGGGGTCATGACGGGTAGCGCCTCCTGATCAAAGAGTCCGACTCTGCGGGAACCATGGAAAACAACGGGTTTAACGACATTCCGGGGCCTTCATTAATTTTCTTCTGAGGCGCGGGTCAGCCGCTCGCGCCTACGACAGCGGGACCTACTGTAATTGAGCGATTTGCGGCTGGCAAGCAATTAATTAATTAAATGACATGTATCAAAAACCATACATGACGGCACGACCGAAGGCCGAATAAAAATTGCTTTTCGCGAAATCTTCTGGTGCCCTATACTGGCGCGCTATCGGCAAGCCACGGAGGTCCGGCGCGCGGTTCCACGCCACTCGCCCGGAATTGCAGGCAGTATTTATGAGCCAGAATCTCGATTCGCTCGCACATAACTGGGCCGTTGCAATTTTCGTGCTCGCAATTCTTTTTGTGTGTGGCGCCATGCTGGGCATTTCAGCCCTGCTCGGCGGGCGTACCCGCGGACGCGCCAAGATCGAGCCGTTCGAGTCAGGCATCGTATCCGTCGGGAGCGCGCATCTGCGTCTTTCGGCGAAGTTCTACCTGGTTGCGATGTTCTTCGTGATTTTCGACGTCGAGGCGCTTTACCTCTACGCCTGGGCCGTGTCGCTGCGCGAGAACAGCTGGCCCGGCCTGATCGAGGCGGCAACCTTCATTTTCATTTTGCTGGCGGGACTGGTCTACCTGTGGCGGATCGGCGCATTGCGCTGGGCGCCGGTTACACGGCGCCGGCCGCCGGAGCGCTGAGGTCACGATGCAATACACCTTGACACCGATCGCCACCGACGCACCGCTCCCGAGCACGGCAGAGCAAGCGGGTGACCCGCTCGCCCAGCAGGTGCACCGCAGCGTCTTCATGGGCAAGCTGGAAGACACGCTGCAGAAGGCGGTGAGTTGGGGCCGCAAGAACTCGCTCTGGCCCTACAACTTTGGGCTGTCCTGCTGCTACGTCGAGATGGCGACCGCATTCACCGCTCCGCATGACGTGGCGCGTTTCGGCGCCGAGGTGATACGCGCCTCGCCGCGCCAGGCTGACTTCATGGTGATTGCCGGCACCTGCTTCATCAAGATGGCACCGGTCATCCAGCGCCTCTACGAGCAGATGCTGGAACCGCGGTGGGTGATTTCGATGGGCTCCTGCGCCAATTCCGGTGGCATGTACGATATCTACTCGGTAGTACAGGGCGTCGACAAGTTTCTTCCGGTCGATGTTTACATACCGGGCTGTCCGCCACGCCCCGAGGCATTCCTGCAGGGTCTGATGCTGTTGCAGGACTCGATCGCGAACGAACGCCGACCGCTGTCCTGGATGGTTGGCGACCAGGGCGTCCACAAGCTGGAAGTGCCCTCGCAAAAGGAATTGCGTCGCGACAAGCGGATGGCAACCACCACCCTTCGAACACCGGACAGGATCTGAGCCGAGGAATCGACGTGCCATCATCGATCAGGCAAGCACGCGCATGAAGCACCGGGAAGCCCTGGCCTCGCTGCCGGGAGCCGAACAGGAGGTCATGGCCGAACTCTACCGGCACTTTGGCGCCGAGGCCCTCTGTTACCAGTCGACCACCGACGGGCTGGCCACCGCCTGGGTGGCGCGCGAGCAGTTGCCCGAGATACTGCGGTTCCTGCGCAGCCAGCCGCGACCCTTTTCGATGCTCTACGACCTGCATGCCACGGACGAACGTCTGCGCGTGCATCGCGACGGGCTGCCGGAGGCGGATTACAGCGTGTTCTACCATCTGCTGTCGCTGGAGCGAAACCGCGATGTGCGGATCAAGGTGGCATTGTCCGCAACCGATCTCGTGTTACCAAGCGTGGCGGGTATCTGGCCCAATGCGAACTGGTACGAACGCGAGGTATGGGATCTTTTCGGAATCGAATTCAGCGGTCACCCGAACCTGCAGCGCATCATGATGCCTCGCACCTGGCAGGGACACCCGTTACGCAAGGACTACCCGGCGCGCGCCACGGAATTCGACCCGTATGCGCTGGATGCCGCAAAGCAGGACATGGAGCAGGAGTCGCTGCGCTTCGTACCCGAGGAGTGGGGCATGAGCCGGCACTCGGCGCACGCCGATTACATGTTCCTCAACCTCGGTCCCAACCACCCGTCGGCACACGGCGCATTTCGCATCGTGCTGCAACTGAACGGCGAGGAAATCGTCGACTGCGTGCCGGATATCGGCTATCACCACCGCGGTGCCGAGAAAATGGCCGAGCGCCAGTCCTGGCACAGCTATATCCCCTATACCGACCGTATCGACTATCTCGGCGGGGTGATGAACAACCTCCCTTATGTACTCGCGGTCGAGAAACTCGCCGGCATCGAGGTTCCGGACCGGGTGAAGACCATCCGGGTGATGCTTGCCGAAATGTTCCGCATCACCAGCCACTTGCTGTTCCTCGGCACTTACATCCAGGACGTGGGCGGCATGTCGCCGATCTTCTTCATCTTCACCGACCGCATGAAAGCCTACGACGTGATCGAGGCAATCACCGGCGGGCGCATGCATCCGGCGTGGTATCGCATCGGCGGCGTGACGAACGACCTGCCCGCCGGCTGGGATCGCCTGGTGCGCGAATTCTGCGACTGGATGCCGGGACGCCTCGACGAGTACGACAAGGCCGCAATGCGCAACGGCATCCTGCGCTCGCGCACCATCGGCGTGGCGGCCTACAACAGCACCCAGGCCATCGAATGGGGCACTACCGGCAGCGGCCTTCGGGCAACCGGCGTCGACTTCGATCTGCGCAAGGCGCGGCCCTACTCCGGTTACGAGAACTTCGAATTCGAGGTGCCGCTGACGCAAAACGGCGATGCCTACGACCGCGCCACGATCCGCGTCGAGGAAATGCGCCAGAGCCTGCGCATCATTCGCCAGTGCCTCGAGAACATGCCGGCCGGCGCCTACAAGGCTGATCACCCGCTGACCACTCCGCCGCCGAAGGAACGTACGCTCGTACACATCGAAACGCTGATCAACCATTTTCTCGGGGTGTCCTGGGGCCCGGTGATTCCGGCCGGCGAGTGCTGCCAGATGATCGAGGCCACCAAGGGAATCAACAGCTACTACCTGAACTCGGATGGCGGCACCATGAGTTACCGAACGCGGATTCGCACCCCAAGCTTCGCGCACCTGCAGCAGATCCCCTCGGTAATCCGGGGCAGCTTGATCGCGGACCTGATAGCCTATCTCGCCAGCATTGATTTCGTGATGGCCGATGTCGACAGATAGCACACCTTCACCCCCGCGGGCGGGCAGCCTGATTGCGAGCAGCAACGGCGGCTTCACGCTGTCGGCTGGCGAACTCGCAGCCATCCATCACGAGATGGGGCATTACGAGGACCCACGCGCGGCCTCCATCGAGGCGCTGAAAATCGTGCAGGCCGCCCACGGCTGGGTCGCCGACGGTGCGATCGAGGCGCTTGCCACCGTACTCGGCATTTCCGCAGCCGATATCGAGGGCGTGGCAACGTTCTACAACATGATCTTCCGTCAGCCGGTCGGGCGTCACGTGATCAAGGTATGCGACAGCATCGCCTGTTTCCTGACCGGCCAGGAAGCGCTGAAGCAGGCCATCGTCGCGCACACCGGCATCGGTTATGGTGCAACCACGACGGACGAACGCTTCACCCTGCTGCCGGTATGCTGCCTCGGCAATTGCGACAAGGGGCCGACGCTGATGATCGATGACGACACCCACGGACCGGTTGCACCCGAACAGGTGCCGGCGTTGCTGGAGCGTTACCGATGAGCGCGGATTACCGGCCGCAGCGCGAAACGCACCCGCTTACCTGGCGGCTGCAGCACGGCGCGCCGGTGCTCGATATCGCCGCCTACGAGGCGCTCGACGGTTATGCCGCCGTACGCAAGGCGCTGGGCAGCATGCAGCCGGGCGATGTGACACAACTGATGAAGGATTCGGGTTTGCGTGGGCGCGGTGGCGCCGGCTTTCCGACCGGCATCAAGTGGAGCCTGGTGCCGATGGGGCCCGATGCGGGTGTGAAATACCTGCTGTGCAATGCCGACGAGATGGAACCCGGAACTTTCAAGGACCGCATGCTGCTCGAGCAGTTGCCGCATCTGCTGATCGAATCGATGATCGTGGCAGCCTACGCGATCCAGGCAAGCCGCGGATACATCTTTCTGCGCGGCGAATATATAGAAGCTGCCGAGCGCCTGACCCGCGCCCTGGCGGCAGCGCGCGAACGCGGCTACCTGGGCGCGAACATTCGCGGATCGGGCTGGGACTTCGATCTGTTCCTGCACACTGGTGCGGGACGCTACATCTGCGGCGAGGAGACGGCCCTGATCAATGCGCTGGAGGGCCGCCGTGCCAACCCGCGCGCCAAGCCCCCGTTTCCGCAGATCGCCGGCGCCTGGGGCAGGCCGACCATCGTCAACAATGTCGAAACGCTGTGCAATATCCCCGATATCGTGCTTCATGGCGCCGACTGGTTCACCGGCCTCTCCAGCAACAGGAGCACCGATGGCGGCACCAAGCTGTTCGGGGTGTCCGGGCGCGCCTGCCGCACCGGGTTGTGGGAACTGCCGATGGGGACCACGGCGCGGGAAATTCTCGAGGAACACGCCGGGGGAATGCAGGACGGATTGCGCCTGAAAGCCTGGCTGCCCGGTGGCGCCTCGACCGATTTCCTGTTGCCCGAACACCTCGACCTCGCGATGGACTATGACACCATCGCCAAGGCACGCAGCCGCATGGGTACCGGCCTGATCACGGTGGTGGATCACAAGCAGGACATGGTTGCGGTGGTTCGCAATATCGAGGAATTTTTCGCGCGCGAATCCTGCGGCTGGTGCACCCCCTGTCGTGACGGACTGCCATGGGCCGAGAAACTGTTGCGCGCGATCGAACGGGGTGAGGGGGCGCCCGGCGACATCGAATTGCTCGAGGACCTCAGCCGCCTGCTGGGGCCGGGCAAGACCTACTGCGCACTGGCGCCGGGGGCCGCGGAACCCTTGCAGAGCGCGATCCGCTTTTTCCGCGGCGAGTTCGAGCGTGGCATCCGCCACCACGATCACCGCGTCGCCAGCGGGGGTCACGCCTGATGGCGATCATCCATATCGACGGCAAGCGCTACGAAGTCGACGGCGCCGACAACCTGCTGCATGCCTGCCTGTCGCTCGGTCTCGACGTGCCGTATTTCTGCTGGCATCCGGCACTGGGCTCGGTGGGCGCCTGCCGCCAGTGTGCCGTCAAGATGTACCGCGACGCCGACGACCAGCAGGGACGGCTGGTCATGTCGTGCATGACGCAGGCCTTTGACAACACCTATATCTCGATCGCGGACGCCGAGGCGAAGGAGTTTCGCAAGAGCGTGATCGAATGGCTGATGGTCAATCATCCGCACGATTGCCCGGTGTGCGAGGAAGGAGGTCATTGCCATCTGCAGGACATGACGGTGATGGCCGGGCAAAACACGCGCCGCTACCGCTTCACCAAACGTACCCACCAAAACCAGGAACTCGGGCCGTTCGTCAATCACGAGATGAACCGCTGCATAGCGTGCTATCGCTGCGTGCGTTATTACAACGATTATGCGGACGGTGGCGATCTCGGCGTGTTCGGCGCGCATGACAACGTCTATTTCGGACGGGTTGCGGACGGCCAGCTCGAGAGCGAGTTCTCGGGCAACCTCACCGAGGTGTGCCCGACCGGCGTGTTCACCGACAAGACCCACTCCGCGCGCTACAACCGCAAATGGGATATGCAGTTCGCGCCCAGTGTCTGCCAGCAATGCGCAGTGGGCTGCAACACCAGTCCGGGCGAACGCTACGGCGAACTGCGCCGCATCGAGAACCGCTACAACGGAGCAGTGAATCACTACTTCCTGTGCGATCGCGGCCGCTTCGGTTATGGCTACGTCAACCGCGCCGACCGTCCGCGCCAGATGCTGGCGCGTGCCGGCACCGAGTACGAGGCCGCCTCGGCACAGGGCGAGCTGAACCGCCTCGCGGATACCGTGCGCGACGCCGCGCGCCTGGTCGGAATCGGCTCTCCGCGTGCCAGCATCGAAGCCAATTTCGCGCTCCTGCAGCTGGTCGGCGCGGACAGCTTCAGCTGTGGCATGGACGAGGCCGAGACGTCCCTGCTCGCCCGTTCGCTGGAAATCCTGCGTAACGGCGCGGCCCGCACTCCGTCATTGCGCGAAATCGAGGATCACGACGCGATACTGGTGCTCGGGGAGGACGTCACGCAGACCGCACCGCGCATTGCGCTCGCATTGCGCCAGGCGGTGCGCGGTCGTGCCGCCGAACTCGCAGCCGACAAGAAAATATGCGCGTGGCAGGCCGAGGCGCTCGCCAATATTGCCCAGCACGAACGGCACCCGCTCTACATCGCGAGCGTCGACCATACGCGCCTTGACGATGCCGCCAGCGTTTGTTGGCGGGGAACTCCGGAGCGCATCGCCACGCTGGGTTTTGCTATCGCGCACGCACTCGATGCCGCGGCGCCGTCCTGCGCCGACGCCGACGCCGACGCCGGTGTCGCGGAACTGGCGCAGCGCATCGCAACGGCCCTGGGCGCGGCACGCAAACCGCTGATCGTGACCGGAACCGGGTTGCGCTCGGCTGCGATCCTCGATGCCGCCGCCAATATCGCCCGGGCCCTGAAGGCCCGCGGCAGCGAACCGGCACTGTCACTGGCGTTGCCCGAGGCCAACAGCCTCGGAATCGCGATGCTCGGCGGGCACTCGGTCAGCACCGCGCTGCAATCGATCGACGAGTCGAGCGTGGTCGTGGTACTCGAGAACGATCTGTACCGTCGCGCGGAGCACGCGCTGGTCGATGCGGCGCTGGCGCGAGCGCGCTGCGTGCTGGTCATCGATCATCAACTCGGCGCCACCGCCGGACAGGCGCACGTGGTACTCCCGGCCGCGAGTTTCGCCGAAGGCGATGGCACCCTGGTGAGCAGCGAAGGCCGCGCGCAACGCTTCTTCCAGGTCTACGACCCCGCCTACTACAACCTCGCGACCCAGATCCGCGAGAGCTGGCGCTGGCTCGGCGCGCTTGCGGGAGCCACCCACCGCGCACCGCAGGCGTGGGACACGCTCGACCAGATCACGGCCGCCTGCGCGCAGGCCCATCCCGACCTGGCGGGCATCATCGAGGCCGCGCCGGGTGCCGGCGAGCGCGTGGAGGGCAAACGCATCGCGCGTCAGCCGAACCGCTATTCGGGGCGCACCGCGATGCGTGCCAATGTGTCGGTGCACGAGGTGCGGGCGCCGCAGGATGTCGACAGCGCGCTGGCGTTCTCGATGGAGGGTTATGGCGGACCCGAGGAGCCCGGCGCACTGATTCCGTTTGCCTGGACACCCGGCTGGAACTCGCCGCAGGCCTGGAACAAGTTCCAGGACGAGGTTGGCGGCCGGCTGAGCGCGGGCGATCCCGGCAAACGCCTGATCGAGGCCGACGGCACGCGTCCCTATGCGGCGGCACCGGCACCACACGGGCCGGGGCTGCAGGTCGCGCCGCTGTATCATATTTTCGGCAGCGAGGAATTGTCGGCGCGTGCCGTCGTGACGACTGCGAACATTCCTGCCGTCTACGTCGCGCTGAACCCGCGCGACGCCGAACGGCTGGAACTGAAGGACGGCGACACGGTTTCGGTTCGCGTCGGCGCGGTTCGCTACAACGCGCCGCTGGCGTTGCATCCGGATCTTGCCGAAGGCGCACTCGGGATCCCGTTCGGCTTGCCCGATGCTCCATTCGCGTTCGTCGCGGCCACCGGCAGCGTAGCCAGGGGGGGTGATTCGTGAGCCTGTTCACGCCGGCACTGCTGAGCATCGCATGGGCCGTCACCAAGGCCGTTATCATCCTGCTGGTTTCGGTGTTGTTTGCGGCCTACCTGAGTTTCATCGAGCGGCGAGTGCTGGCATTGTGGCAGGATCGCTACGGACCCAACCGCGTCGGGCCATTCGGTATCTGGCAACTGCCGGCCGACGTGGTGAAGATGCTGTTCAAGGAAGACTGGATTCCGCCTTTCGCCGACCGCCTCACGTTCCTGATCGCACCGGTGATCGCGATGAGTGCACTGCTGATCTCCTATTGCATCGTGCCCATCACTCCCACCTGGGGGGTCGCGGATTTCGATATCGGCATCCTGTTTTTCATGGCGATGGCGGGGCTCGCGGTATACGCGGTGCTGTTCGCGGGCTGGTCGAGCAACAGCAAGTACGCGTTGATCGGCGGCCTGCGCTCGGCGGCCCAGACCGTGAGCTACGAAGTCTTCATGGGGCTGGCGCTGATGGGTGTGGTGGCACAGGCCGGCTCGTTCAACATGCGCGCGATCGTCGAGGCACAACGCGATCTGTGGTTCATCGTGCCGCAGTTTTTCGGTTTCATCACCTTTGCCCTGGCCGGTGTCGCGGTGACGCACCGCAGCCCCTTCGACCTGCCCGAAGCCGAGCAGGAACTCGCCGCCGGCTATCACACCGAGTACGCGGGGATGAAATGGGCGCTGTTTTTCGTTGGTGAATACGTGGGCGTGGTGGTGGTCTCGGCATTGCTCACCACGCTGTTTCTCGGCGGCTGGCTGGGACCGGGACCGCAATGGCTGGCGGTATTCTGGTTCGTGATCAAGACCCTGTTCTTCGTGACCCTGTTCATCCTGTTGCGCGCGGCACTGCCACGCCCGCGCTACGACCACCTGATGGCGGCCGGGTGGATGGTGTGCCTGCCGGTCACGCTGCTCAATCTGCTGCTCACCGGCGTCGTGCTGCTGGCAAAGGGCTGAACCATGAATCTACCGGCGCGCATACTCATCGGGTTCGGGACCAATCTGCGCAGCATGTGGATGATCTTCATGCGCGCATTCCGCAAACGCGCAACGATCCAGTATCCCGAGCAGGCGGTGTATCTGCCACCCCGCTATCGCGGACGGATCGTCCTGACGCGCGACCCCGATGGCGATGAGCGCTGCGTCGCCTGCAATCTGTGTGCGGTAGCCTGTCCGGTCGGTTGCATCTCGCTGCAGAAGGCCGAAACCGATGACGGTCGCTGGTACCCCGAGTTCTTCAGGATCAATTTCTCGCGCTGCATCTTTTGCGGCATGTGCGAGGAGGCTTGCCCGACCACTGCAATCCAGTTGACTCCGGATTTCGAACTCGCCGAGTACAAGCGCCAGGACCTGGTCTATGAAAAGCACGATCTGCTGATTGCGGGTACCGGCAAGAATCCCGATTACAACTTCTATCGCCTGGCCGGGCTTTCGATCGCGGGCAAACCCAAGGGGGCGGCACAATGCGAGGCGCAGCCGATCGATGTGCGCACGCTGCTGCCGTAGGAGGTTTCCAAGGTGGAACTGACGTTTTATACCTGTGCGCTGGTGGCGATCGTCTCGACGCTGCTGGTGGTCGGCAATCGCAACCCGGTGCATGCGCTGCTGTACCTGATCGTGTCATTGCTCGCGGTATCCGGAATTTTCTTCGCACTCGGCGCCCCGTTCGCGGGCGCGCTCGAAATCATTGTCTATGCGGGCGCGATCCTGGTGCTGTTCGTGTTCGTGGTGATGATGCTGAATCTGGGGCCCGACACCGTCGAGCGCGAACGGCAGTGGCTGAAACCCTCGGCATGGATCGGCCCGATGCTGCTCGCCGCACTGGTGCTGGCCGCGCTGCTCGATGCAATGCTCGGCGCGGAAGGAGCAATAGGGTCTGGCACGGTGAGTCCCAAGGAGGTAGGCATCGCGCTGTTCGGTCCCTACCTGCTGGCAGTCGAGCTCGCCTCGTTGCTGCTGCTCGGCGCACTCGTGGTGGCCTATCATCTCGGACGGGACGACCAGCGATGAACGCCACCACAGGCATCGCTGCCCAGGGAAGAAAGCAATGATTGAAGCGGCCTCGATCCCGCTCGAACACGGCTTGATGCTGGCTGCAGTGCTGTTCTGCACCGGTCTCGCAGGCTTGATGGTGCGCCGCAATTTCCTGTTCATGCTGATGTCCCTGGAAATCATGACCAATGCGGTGGCGCTGGCTTTCGTGGTCGGCGGCAGCCGCTGGCTGAACGCCGACGGGCAGATCATGTTCATCCTGGTTCTGACCCTGGCCGCAGCCGAAGCCTCCATCGGGCTCGCGCTGCTGCTGCAACTCTATCGCCGCTACCAGACCCTGGATGTCGACGTCGTCAGCGAGATGCACGGATGAACCTGCTGTTCCTGACCTTTCTTGCGCCGCTGATCGGCTACACGATACTGGCGTTCGCGCGCGGCCGCTTGTCCGAGACGAAAGCAGCCGTTATCGGTGTCGGCTCGATCGGCATCAGCGCGCTCACCACGGCATTGCTGGCTGCGCGGTTTTCCGGCCCCTACACCCAGACACTGTGGACCTGGATGGAGATCGGCGACTTTGCTCCCCGGCTGGGACTGTACCTCGATGGTCTGTCGCTCACGATGCTCGGCGTGATCACCGGTGTCGGTTTCCTGATCCATCTGTTCGCCTCCTGGTACATGCGCGGCGAAGAGGGCTACACCCGCTTTTTCGCGTACATGAACCTGTTCGTTTCCAGCATGGTGATGCTGGTGCTGGGCGACAACCTGGTGTTTCTCTATCTCGGCTGGGAAGGCGTCGGGATGTGCTCCTATCTGCTGATCGGCTTTTATTACCGTACGGTCGCCAACGGCAACGCGGCAATCAAGGCTTTCATCGTCACGCGGGTCGGCGATGTGTTCATGGCCATCGGCATGTTCATCCTGCTGGCCGAACTCGGCACCCTGGACATACAGGAGCTGATGGTCCGCGCGCCACTGCACTTCCACAGCGGCGACACCCTGATCACTCTTGCCACCTTGCTGCTGCTTGGCGGCGCGGTGGGCAAATCGGCACAGCTGCCGCTGCAAACCTGGCTCGCGGATGCGATGGCCGGCCCCACGCCGGTCTCGGCGCTGATCCATGCCGCAACCATGGTGACTGCCGGCGTGTACCTGGTCGCGCGCACCCACGGACTGTTCCTGCTTGCGCCCGCGGTGCTCGCACTGGTCGGAAACATCGGCGCGGTGACGCTGCTGATCGCGGGTCTGTGCGCGCTGGTGCAGACCGATATCAAGCGCGTGCTCGCCTACTCGACGATGAGCCAGATCGGCTACATGTTCCTCGCGCTCGGCGCCGGCGCGTGGTCGGCGGCCATCTTTCACCTGATGACGCATGCGTTCTTCAAGGCGCTGCTGTTCCTGTCGGCCGGCGCGGTGATCGTCGCCTGCCATCACCAGCAGGACATATTCCGGATGGGCGGCCTGCGCAAGCGACTGCCGCTCGAATACGCCTGTTTCCTGGTGGGCGGCTCCGCGCTGTGCGCGCTGCCCTTCGTGACCGCAGGCTTCTTTTCCAAGGACGAAATACTCTGGTCGGCCTGGGCCGGAGGCAACCGCCACCTGTTTTTTGCCGGGCTGGCGGGCGCGCTGCTGACCTCGCTCTACACCTTCAGGCTGATTTTCACGGTGTTTCACGGCGCGGAGAAAACCGCGGCACACGCCGGCCATGGCATCGCGCATCATTTGCCCCTGCTGAGCCTGCTGGTGCTGTCCACCGGGATCGGCGCGCTGATTCATCCGCCGCTTGGCACGGTGCTGCCGCCCTCGCCCGGTGCCGCGGGCGGCGAAGCAAAGCATGCGGTCGAGCTCGCATCCGCCGTGGTCGGCATCGGCGGCATAGCGCTCGCGGCGTTGCTGTTCCTCGGCCGGCGCCGACTGGTGAACGCCATCGCGCAAAGCGCTGCCGGCCGCTTCATCGGCAACTGGTGGCTGCATGCCTTCGGTTTCGATGCGCTGTACCGATTGATTCTGGTGCGACCGTTCCTGTTCGCGGCGCGTCAGGGGCGACGTGATGTGCTCGACGGCACGATGACCCTGATACCGTCCGCGGTGCGCGCGCTGAACCGGATGGTGGTGCTGCCCCAAACCGGCAAGCTGCGCTGGTACGTCGCCTCCATGGCAATCGGCGCGGTGCTGGTACTCGGCGCCGTCGTGATCACCCTTTCATAAGGAAGCACAAGGGACATGCTGCTCGCCTGGCTGATTCTGATTCCCCTGATCGGCGGGCTGCTGTGCTGGCAGAGCGATCGTTTCGGCAACCTGCCGCGCTGGATCGCGCTGCTGACAATGCTCACCGTATTCGCGCTGTCATTGTGGCTGTGGTCGGTCGGCGACTACAGCCTTGCACGTGGCATTCACGATGCGCCCCAGTGGCAGATGCAATTCAGGCAAGCGTGGATTCCGCACCTCGGCATCAGCCTGCACCTTGGCGTGGACGGCCTGTCGCTGGCCCTGGTGATCCTCACCGGGTTTATCGGCATTCTCTCGATCCTGTGCTCGTGGCGCGAGATCCAGCGCAGCACCGGTTTCTTCCACCTCAACCTGCTGTGGATTCTCGGTGGCGTGATCGGCGTATTCCTCGCGCTCGACCTGTTCCTGTTTTTCCTGTTCTGGGAAATGATGCTGGTGCCGATGTATTTCCTGATTGCACTGTGGGGACATCGCGCCTCCTCGGGAAAATCGCGTATCTCGGCCGCAACCAAGTTTTTCATCTACACCCAGGCGTCCGGACTGGTGATGCTGTTGTCGATTCTGGGACTCGCGTTTGCGCACGCCGATATCACCGGGGTGCTGAGCTTCGATTACGAGGTGCTGCGCGGCACGTCCCTGGCGCCCGGGTTCGAATTCCTGCTGATGCTCGGTTTCTTTGTCGCGTTCGCGGTCAAGCTGCCGGTGGTTCCGCTGCATGGCTGGCTGCCGGATGCGCACTCCCAGGCACCAACCGCGGGCTCGGTCGATCTGGCCGGTCTGCTGCTGAAGACTGCCGCCTACGGACTGCTGCGTTTTGCGCTGCCACTGTTTCCGGAGTCATCGGCCAGCTTTGCCCCGGTCGCGATGTGGCTGGGTCTGGGCGGCATCTTCTATGGCGCGTTTCAGGCCTTCGCGCAGACCGACATCAAACGCATGGTTGCCTACACATCGATCTCGCATATGGGCTATGTGCTGATCGGAATTTACGCCGGTAGCGCGATGGCACTGCAGGGCACGGTGGTGCAGATGATCGCGCATGGCCTATCGGCCTCGGCACTGTTCATTCTCTGCGGCCAGCTCTACGAACGCCTGCATACCCGCGACATGCGCCAGATGGGCGGGCTGTGGGCACGCCTGCCATGGCTGCCCGCGATGGCGATGTTCTTTGCCGCCGCCTCGCTCGGCCTGCCGGGCACCGGCAATTTCATCGGTGAATTCCTGATTCTCGCCGGCAGCTACACCGCGGCACCGCTGGTGGTCGCGCTCGCCACCGGCGGGCTGGTATTCGCCTCGGCCTATTCGCTGGCCCTGGTGCATCGCAGCATGTTCGGACCGGCACGCTCGGACGCGCCTGTCACCGGACCCTCGCTGCGCGAACTGGCGATGCTTCTCAGCCTGGTCGGCGGCATCATCGCACTTGGCATCTATCCGCAACCGGTACTCGACATGGCCTCCGCTCCGGTGGCGCGGGTGCAGCAGATCTATGTGCCACCCGCCAGCCAAACCCACGCGAGCGTGCCACGATGATCGGATCCCAGCATTTCCTGGCGCTGTCACCGCTGTTGATCACGGTTGCGACCGCGGTCGTGGTCATGATCTCGGTGTCCGTACGCCGCCACCATTTCTTCAACGCCACGCTGACCGTGGTCGGACTCAATGCCGCGCTGCTGGCAACCTTTGTCGCGCGCGAGCAGATACCGGACGCGCTGGCCATCACCGGCCTCCTGGTCCACGACCAGTATTCACTGTTCGGCACCTGCGCGGTGCTGGTTTCGACGCTCGGCTGCGCCACGCTGTGCCATGCCTACCTCGAGGGCCTGAACGACAACCGCGAAGAGATGTACCTGATGCTGCTGATTGCGGCTTCCGGAGCACTGGTGCTGGTCAGCGCGCAACACCTGATGTCGTTCTTCATCGGGCTCGAGCTGATGTCGGTCCCGATATATGGAATGGTCGGGTATATCTACCGTGACAAGCGCTCGCTGGAGGCCGCCCTGAAATACCTGGTGCTTTCGGCCGGGGCATCCACGTTCCTGTTGTTCGGGATGGCACTGATCTACGCGCACACCGGCTCGCTCGAATTCCGCGCGCTGCACGGCAGCGGGCAGCTCGAGGCGCCGCTGGTCGCCACGGGTGTGGCCATGATGCTGATCGGCATCGCCTTCAAGCTCTCGCTGGTACCGTTTCACCTGTGGACGCCTGACGTGTACCACGGCGCACCGGCCCCGGTCGGCGCATTTCTGGCCACGGTCAGCAAGATCGCGGTGATGCTGGTGCTGTTGCGCTGGTGGAACGCGATGGAAATCGCCGCCGCACCGCTGTTTCACGCCATGCTTGCGGTTCTTGCCGCGGTATCGATCATCGGCGGCAACCTGCTGGCGTTGCAGCAGAACAACCTGAAACGGCTGCTCGGCTATTCTTCCATCGCGCACTTCGGCTATATGCTGGCCGCGATCGTGGCCGGCAACGAACTCAGCCGCGAGGCAGTATTGCTCTACCTGCTCACGTACATGGCGGCCACGCTCGGCGCTTTCGGCGTCCTGACGCTGCTCTCCTCGCCCTATCGCGGCGATGATGCGCAGGGGCTTGGCGATCTGCGCGGCTTGTTCTGGCAGCGCCCGTTGCTGGCGGCGGTGATGACCGTATCGGTGCTGTCGCTGGCAGGCATACCACTGACCGCGGGATTCATCGCCAAGTTCTATGTGATTGCGACCACGTTCAAGGCCAGCATGTGGTGGCTGCTCGCGGCGCTGGTGGTGGGCAGCGCAATCGGAATCTATTACTACCTGCGGGTGATGACGACGCTTTTTCTTGCGCCACCTGGCAGGCGGCGCCTGGATGCCGAACGCGACTGGGGCCAGCATTCGGGCGGGATCCTGACCCTGGCGCTGGCGGCGTTCACGCTGGCGATCGGACTTTACCCACAACCGCTGCTCGAGCTGCTGCGCTGAGCAAGTGCATCAGTACTTGCCGATGATGTAGCCTTCGAGCTGCTCGATCGTGCTCTGCTGCTGGCGGATGGTGTGCATCACCACGTCCCCGATCGTGACCATGCCAACCAGTTCCTCGCCGTCCATGACCGGCAAATGGCGGATGTGCCGCTCGGTCATCAGTTGCATGCAATCTTCCATTGGCTGATCGGGCAGCACCGTGATCAGCGGGGAGCTCATCAGTTCGCTCACCAGCGTCTCGTGCGCCCGACGCGCCTTGAGAATGCCCTTGCGGGCATAATCGCGTTCCGAAAAAATCCCCACCGCGCGGCTGCCCTCGACCACCACCAGCGCACCGATCTCGTAGGCTGCGAGAAGAGTCACCGCAGCGTATACGGTATGCGTGGCCTCGATGGTTCTGACGCCGGCGGACTTGGCCGCGAGAATCTGTTTGACTGTCGGCATGGTGCCCCCGGAACAAGCGATCGTGCACGCTTGTCACATCATGGACCAAACGCGGCGGGGCTGACAAGCACGAGCACGCCCGCAGCATGGTCATTTGCCTTTCAGGCCGTTCCGGCGCTTTTGTCTTTGGCAATCTCGATGCCGCTGATTTATGATGCGCCAGGCGGTCAAGCCGCACCGAATAACACCGACTCTCTTGCACGGAGGCCCGCGATGCCACTCGAAGTCACGTTTACCCTCGACGATCAGGATCTGGACTATTTCCGTGATGTGATGAACAAGGCGCAGGATGCCGCCGAATCGCTCAGCGAGATCGACGTGGTCAAGCGCGCCCAGGCGATGCTGGACGAGGTTCGCAACGACGTCAAAGCGCCGCAGTTCGTACTGCAGCGACTGGGAAGGCTGCAATCATTGATCAGCATGCTTGATGACGCGGACTGGCCGCTTGCCGAAAGCGAGCACCAGGACGTGATCAGCGCGCTGGCCTATTTCTACCATGCCAAGGACCTGATCGATGACAGCCTGCCGGTACTGGGGTTGCTCGATGACGCGATCATGATCGAGCTGGTGGTGCGCGAGATGCAGAATGAAATCTCCGCCTATGAAGAGTTCTGCCGTTTCCGCAGCTCGCAGGAATCCCTGAGCGGCAAGAACATCTCGCGTGAGGACTGGCTGAATTCGAAACGCCGGGAAATTCGCGACAATATGCGCGAGCGCATGGCCCGTCGCCATCGGGGCGGCGGTGGCGGGCGCTTCACTCGCTTCTCGTTCTTCGGCTGATCTGCTGACTGCACACCCGGGCGCGGGCTTCCGATCAGCGCTGGTACACCGGGAAACGCGCGCAGATATCCAGCACCCTTCCCTTTACCGTGGTGATCACGGCAGCGCTGGTGCCGTCCTCCAGCGACGCCAGCACATCGCACATCCAGTGCGTGAGCTGCACCGTTTCCGCTTCGCCGAAACCGCGCGTGGTGATGGCCGGAGTGCCCACGCGCAATCCGCTGGTCACGGCCGGCGGGCGGGGATCGTTCGGAACCGCGTTCTTGTTCACCGTGATGAAGGCGTTGCCGAGCGCCTCATCGGCATCCGCGCCGGTGTAGGGCTTGCCGATCAGGTTGACCAGCATCAGGTGATTGTCGGTGCCACCCGAGACGATATCGATGCCGCGCTCGTTGAAGGTGCGCGCCATCGCGCGCGCGTTGTCCACCACGCGCTGCTGGTATGCGCGAAAATCCGGCTCCAGCGCTTCCTTGAAGCTGACTGCCTTGGCCGCAATCACGTGCATCAGCGGACCACCTTGCCCGCCCGGAAAGACCGCGGAATTGAATTTCCTGGTCAGTTCATCGTTCTTGCGCGCCAGGATCAGCCCGCCACGCGGTCCGCGCAGGGTCTTGTGGGTGGTGGTGGTGACCACATCGGCATGCGGCACCGGGTTCGGATAAAGGCCCGCGGCCACCAAACCGGCAACGTGGGCCATGTCGATCAACAGGTAGGCACCGACCTTGTCGGCAATCGCCCGAAAGCGCGCCCAGTCCATGACGCGCGAATAGGCCGAGAACCCGGCCACGATCATCCGCGGGCGGTGCTCCAGCGCAAGGCGCTCGACCTGCTCGTAATCGACCTCACCGGTCGCCGCAACCAGGCCGTACTGGACGGCGTTGTAGAGTTTGCCGGAAAAATTTGGCTTGGCGCCATGGGTGAGATGTCCGCCATCGGCCAGGCTCATGCCAAGCACCACATCGCCCGGTTTGCACAACGCCAGGTACACCGCGCTGTTGGCCTGCGAGCCCGAATGCGGCTGCACATTGGCGAAATCCGCGCCAAACAGCTGCTTGGCGCGCTCGATCGCCAGTTGCTCGGCACGATCCACGTATTCGCAACCGCCGTAGTAACGCTTGCCCGGGTAGCCCTCGGCATACTTGTTGGTGAGCACCGTGCCCTGCATCTGCAAGACGCGCGGACTGGTGTAGTTCTCGGAGGCGATCAGCTCGATATGCTCTTCCTGGCGCCGTTCCTCGTCCTGGATCGCAGTCCACAACTCGGGATCGAAATCGGCAACGCTCATCTGCATGTCGAACATGGCATTCTCCGGGGGAAGTCTGGCGGAAAAGCGGCGCATTCTACCCGCTAAGCGCCCGGGCCGGAACCCGGCTCACATTCCGAGCAGGCCCTGAAGCAGCGCGCTGCCATCGAGCGGCACGCGCCGGAA
Source organism: Gammaproteobacteria bacterium (assembly GCA_016705365.1). Classification (NCBI taxonomy): domain Bacteria; kingdom Pseudomonadati; phylum Pseudomonadota; class Gammaproteobacteria; species Gammaproteobacteria bacterium. The sequence continues at coordinate 243,343 of JADIYI010000008.1, forward strand.
ACTCTCTGGCACCTCGAACAGCGCGGCGGCCTGCGGGCCCACCTTCAGATCACGCAATTCCAGCTCGACCTCGCGCAGGGTGCCATTGTTGTCCACCACCGGAAACAGGCTCCTGACGTGCACTCCAGCGGCGTTCTGCCAGAAATAGCCATCCTGGCGCTTGCCGCTGCGGGTTTCGAAGCGGGCGCGGTATTTCACCACGGGCTGGCCCGCGACCTGTTCCTCGCCAAGCCGTTCGCGGCTCAGAACCTTGATGTTGCCAGGCGTGTCCATGGCGGAGATGTCGGTCTCTCCGGCAAGGTTCAGGATCGGCATCAGCTGCCACAGGATATTGCGGTCGGAGCGCAGGATCACGGTGACTTCGATACCGCCCAGCACCGCGCTGATGCGTTCCTTGAGCAGTGTGTGGTTGACGCGGGTAACGAGCTCGCGCCCGTCGACCCGCACGATGCGGGTGGCCTCCCAGGCCACGTCGTCAATCAGCGCATGACTCGCCGCAGACGCCCCGCAAACAAGAATGCACAACAACAGGCGAAGCAGTTTCACGGCAATCTCCCGCTCGGGTAAATCGGTCAGTGGCGATGGTAGGGGCGTGATCGCAATAAATATACGGAAGTTTGCCAACCAGGCGCCGCTGCGGTAATTTCGCCGCCCTGTCGTTGCGAACGGATACCGGCCATGGCTCAGTATGTCTACACGATGAACCGGGTGGGCAAGATCGTCCCACCCAAGCGCGAGATCCTGAAGGATATATCGCTGTCCTTCTTTCCGGGTGCCAAGATCGGCGTACTCGGGGTGAACGGCTCGGGCAAATCGAGCCTGCTGCGCATCATGGCCGGCATCGACACCGATATCCTCGGCGAGGCGCGTGCCCAGCCCGGAATCAAGATCGGCTACCTGCCGCAGGAGCCGCTGCTCGACCCCGCCAGGACCGTGCGCGAGGAGGTGGAATCCGGGCTTGGCGAGATACTCGAGGCGCGTCAGAGGCTCGAGGAAATCTACGCGGCCTATGCCGAACCCGAGGCCGATTTCGACAAGCTCGCCGAACAGCAGGCCAAATACGAAGCGGTGCTGGCCGCGGCGGGTTCGGACACCGAGACGCAGATGGAAATTGCGGCTGACGCACTGCGCCTTCCGGTCTGGGATGCCTCGATAGAAAAACTCTCCGGTGGCGAGAAGCGCCGCATCGCCCTGTGCAAGTTGCTGCTGTCCAAACCCGACATGCTGCTGCTCGACGAGCCCACCAACCACCTCGATGCGGAATCGGTGGACTGGCTGGAGCAATTTCTGGCGCGTTTCCCGGGCACCGTGGTTGCGATCACCCACGATCGCTACTTTCTCGACAACGCGGCGGAATGGATTCTCGAACTCGACCGCGGTCACGGGATTCCGTGGAAAGGCAACTACTCCTCGTGGCTGGAGCAGAAGGAGGCACGCCTGGAGCAGGAAGCCAAGGGCGAGGCCGCGCGCATCAGGACCATGAAGCAGGAACTGGAATGGGTGCGCAGCAATCCCAAGGCACGCCAGGCCAAGAGCAAGGCGCGCCTCAACCGCTTCGAGGAGCTCGCGAGCGCCGATTACCAGCGCCGCAACGAGACCCAGGAGATATTCATCCCGCCGGGCGAGCGTCTCGGCGAACTGGTGATCGAACTCGACAAGGTTTCAAAGGCCTTCGGCGAACGCCTGCTGATGGACAAGCTGAGTTTCAGCGTGCCACAGGGTGCGATCGTCGGCATCATCGGCCCGAACGGCGCCGGCAAATCGACCTTGTTCCGCATGCTGACGGGCAAGGAACAGCCCGATTCGGGCACGGTACGCATCGGCCCGACCGTGAAACTCGCCTCCGTCGACCAGTCGCGCGAAGGTCTCGACAATGACAAAAGCGTGTTCGAGGCCATCTCGGGCGGTGCCGATATCCTCACCGTCGGCAAGTTCACGATGCCGAGCCGGGCCTACCTCGGGCGCTTCAACTTCAAGGGCGGCGACCAGCAGAAAATCGTCGGCAATCTTTCCGGCGGCGAGCGCGGACGTTTGCACCTCGCCCGGACATTGATCACCGGCGCCAACGTGCTGCTGCTCGACGAGCCCTCGAACGATCTCGATGTCGAGACGTTGCGGGCACTCGAGGATGCACTGCTGGAATTTGCCGGCTGCGTGCTGGTGATCAGCCACGACCGCTGGTTTCTCGATCGTATAGCGACCCATATTCTCGCCGCCGAAGGCGACTCGCAATGGAGCTTTTTCGCGGGCAATTACCAGGAATACGAGGCCGACAAGAAGAAGCGCCTCGGCGAGGAAGGGGCCAAACCGCACCGCATTCGTTACAAACCCATCAGCCGCTGACCCGGATTTCTGCCGGCACCTGGAGAACAGGACATGAAAGTACTGGTTACCGGTGCCACCGGTTTCATCGGCAATCACGTGGCACGCATGTGCCTGGAACAGGGCGACGACGTGCGCGTGATGGTGATGCCGGGCGAGGATCGCTCGCCGCTTGCCGGCATGGACGTGGAATTCGTCGAGGGCAATCTGCTCGACCCGGCATCGCTGGCAAAATGCGTCGCGGGCGTCGAGGGGCTCTACCATCTTGCGGCGCTGTTCGCGGTGTGGACCCGCGACCCCACCTTGCATTTTCGTATAAACGTCGAAGGCGCGAACCACATGATGCGCGCGGCCATGCAGGCGGGCGTGACAAAAGTGGTGTTCACCAGCAGCATCGCCGCAATCGGCATTCCCCGCGAAGGCGAACTTGCCAACGAGGAGACGATGTTCAATGCCTGGGAGTGCGGCAGCGATTATGTATTGTCGAAGTTCATGAGCCATCACCTGGTGCTGGGGCTGATCGGCAAGGGCCTCCCGGCCACGATCGTTTGTCCCGGCCTGCCCTTCGGTCCCGGCGACCGTGCCCCGACGCCGACCGGCAAACTGATCATTTCGATACTCAAGGGCGAAATGAAGAATTATTTCGATGGCGGCATCTGCGTGGTCGATGTCCGCGACGTGGCACGCGGTCATCTGCTCGCAATGCAGAGGGGCCGCGTTGGCGAGGTCTACCTGCTGGCCAACAAGGAAGGCAACCTGGAGCAAAAGGAGCTGGCGCGGCTGGTAGGAAAGATTGCCGGCATTGCCGACGTCGCCACCAAACCGGTGCCGCCCTGGGTGATGAAGGCGGTCGCGCGCGCCATGGAACTGTGGGCCGACATCACCAAGCGCCCGCCGATCACCACCTACAAGACCTCGCTGTTTGCGATGCAGCGAGTCTACGTGGATCCCGCCAAGGCGATCAATGAACTCGGAATGCCGCAAACTCCTGTTGCAACGGCACTCGCGGACGCCGTTCAGTGGTACCGTGACAACGGCTACGTCTGATAATCACAACACAGTGAGAACCTGTTCATGTTGCAAAAATTTGTCTACATCACCGGTGCGCTCGATTTTCTGGTAGGTGCCGGAACCTGGTATGGCGCACTGTCCGATCCCCGGCCCGGGCAGTTCGTTGCGCTGATGACGCTCGGCATGTTCCTGATGATGGCAGCAGCCTGCCTGATGTGGGCATCGAAGGACATGATCAACCGTGCGCCGGTGATTTTCTGGCAGGGGCTGGTGCGTCTGACCGCGGTTTGCAGCGTGCTCTACGGCGTGCCACACGGCCTGTCGGAGCAATGGGAATATGCGCTGGTGGCGTTCGATGGCACCATCGCTCTCACGTACCTGGTCGGCATGGTGAAAGTAACCGCACAATCACCGCTCGCCCTGTTGATGTGCAAGACGCCCTGAGACCGGAGGTCCCGCGCAGGCGGGCTCCTCTTCCGAACTCAGGCCGGACAGCCGCTGTGGAAGCGAAAGTCGCTGTCTGCATCCTCGATCAGCGTGCGTTCGCGCTCCGCGAACAGCGCAATGCGCGAACCGATGTCGGTTTTTCCCGCGGCCTTTTGTGCGGCTGCCAGGTAGCCCTCGAAGTGACGCGCTTCGGAGCGCAGCAACGAGGTGTAGAACCGCGCCAGCTCGGCATCGAGGTGCGGCGCAAGCGCGGCGAAGCGCTCGCAGGAGCGCGCTTCGATGAAGGCACCGGCTATCAGGGTATCGACCAGGCGGGCCGGTTCGTGGGTGCGCACCAGGTCACGCAAGCCGCTCGCATAGCGGGCAGCACCGAGCGGCCGATAATCGATGCCGCGCTTTTGCATCAGCGCGATGACCTGCTCGAAATGGCGCAGTTCCTCGCGTGCCAGACGTGAGAAACTACCCAGAAAGGCGAAATCTCCGCCATAACGAAACATGAGGTTCAGAGCGGTGCTTGCCGCTTTTTTTTCGCAATTCGCGTGATCGATCAACAGAATCGACTGGTTCAGCAGCGCAGCTTCGATCCAGGCGTCCGGCGTCAGGCAACCGAGGAACGCGTGGATGCCAGCCAGATCAGTTGACGGCATGCGGCACGGCGAGGCGGAACGCCGGAATCGGCACACTGAACTCGCGCCCGTCATCGCGCACCATGCGATAACTCCCTTCCATGGTGCCGACTGCGGTTTCCAGCACCGCGCCGCTCGAGTAATGATAAGCCTGACCGGGCGGGATCCGCGGCTGCTCGCCGACCACACCGAGGCCACGCACCTCCTCGCGCCGCTGGTTGCCATCGGTGATGATCCAGTGGCGGCTGATCAGCTGCGCATGCTCGGGACCGCGGTTGCTGATCGTGACGTGGTAGGCAAATGCGTAACGCTTCGCCGCCGGCTTGGAACTCTCGGGGCGGAACTCGCAGCGCACGCTGACTTCTACATTCTCGTTCATGGCAATGTTGCTTCTTGTTTCTGCGCGGTTGTCCGGAACAGGCTCATCTATCCGCCTTTTTTGCCGCGGCCAGCATGGCAGCGTCCAGCGCTGGCACTTCCCGCACATGGATCGCCTCGACGCCGGCACCCTCGAGAATATCCGAGATCACCACCACCTTGTCGCCGGCACTGAAGCCCTCGCGCTCGACCAGGATGGCGAACGCATTGGCGAGGGTCTTCTCCGGATTGTTGCTGAAGTTGCTGCGAAACGCGTATACGCCGCGATTCAGCGCAAGTTGCCGACGGGTGCGGCTGTCATTGGAAAAAGCGAACACCGTCGGGGTGAACGGGTGGCAATTGGTCACGAAACTTGCCATCCGGCCACGGCGGGTGATCACCACGATGCCGCGTGCCGAGACCAGCTCCGCGAGATGTGCGGCGCTGGCCGCGAGGCTTTGCTTCTGCTCGGTCAGCACCAGTTTTTCGGTGAACTGCAGCCCGCGCTGCGGCTCGACGGCCTGGCAGATGCGATCGAGGTATTCCACGCACTTGACCGGATACTTGCCGATGGTGGTCTCGCCCGAGAGCATGACGGCGTCCGCCTCTTCATAGACCGCATTGGCCACATCAGTCACCTCGGCGCGCGTCGGCACCGGGTTCTGGATCATCGATTCGAGCAGGTGCGTGGCCACGATCACCCGCTTGCCCTGCTCGGCGCAAGCGCGCACGATACGGCGCTGGATATTGGGCAATTCGTAGAAATTCACTTCAACACCGAGATCCCCGCGCGCGACCATGATGCCATCGGCCTCGCGCACGATCTCGTCGAGATTGCGCACCCCCTCCTGGTCCTCGATCTTGGCGATGATCTTGATCTTGCCGGCCTTCGCGCCGAGGAATTCGCGCAACTCGCGCACGTCCTTGGCCTCGCGCACGAACGACAGGGCGATGAAATCCACCTCCTGTTCCATTCCGAAGGCGATGTCGTGGCGGTCTTTCTCGGTGATGGCCGGCAGGTTGACCCGCACTCCCGGCAGGTTCACGTGACTCTTGCTCTTCAGGAAACCGCCGTCGATCACGCGGCAGCGCATCACCCGCTCCTGCTTGCTCAGCACCTCGAGATTGATCAGTCCGTTGTCGACCGTGATCTTGTCACCCACGCTCACCGCCTGGATGATGTCGGCATAATCGATCTGTATCGAGCTCTCCTCGACATCATCGGCGCCACGCACGACGATCGTGATTTCCTCGCCCTCGCGCAGGTCGAGGCTGGCCGACAGGTGGCCGGTGCGGATCTCCGGTCCCTGGGTGTCGAGCATCACCGGGATCGTGTACTTGACCTTGCGATTCAGGGTGCGGATGGCCTTGATGATGCGCTCGTGCGAGGCATGATCGCCGTGAGACATATTGAGCCGCACGATATTCATTCCGGCGTTGTAGAGCCGCTCCAGCATCTCGTAGGAACTGGTGGCCGGGCCGATGGTGCAGATGATCTTGGTCTTGCGCATTGTGTCCGCTGCAGGGTCTGCAAAGCAGCGCATCATAGCAGCAAAACCCGCGCACCCCCGAGTCCGCGCGGGTTGCAAAAGGCAGCCGGAGCCAGCGGTTTACCGCCGCCGCAACCGCACGGTAGTATGGAGGCTCACGCCCGCCAATGGCCGCTTGCCAGTGGCCCCGCGCACCGCCAAACCCGCCGCGCAGAGGAGATGTACCATTCCATGACGGATTTCAGGTCTTATTCCCGGGTCGAGAACGAATTGGCCCACAAGTTCCGCAACAACCTCAACCACGCCGAATCGGCGGAAGACGTGAAGAAATTTTTCGCCTACACGCTCCGCGAACTGCTCGGCCGGGTGCTCGGCGACAGCGTCGCCCTGCACTATGAAGACATCAGCCTTTCCGCGGACGACGCCCATTACCAGGTGAGCCAGCGGCTGCAGACCGAGCCTGCCTATGCCCGCGCGCTCGAGGATTCCGATCTCGCGGCCATCATGCGGCGCTTCGCGGAAGCTGCCCACCACCGCATGCTCCACCTGGAGGGTCATCCCGAGAAAACCCAGTCAAAGATCCGTGGCCACTGAGCGAGGAACCTCCATGCAACAGCAACACGTCGATTACGGGCATGCCGGCCAGGCACTGCAGGGCTTCCTTGCGCGACCCGATGGTGACGACCGCAGGCCCGGCATTCTGATCGCGCATGCCTGGGGCGGGCGCGACGAGTTCGTGCTCGACAAGGCGCGCACGCTCGCCGGCCTCGGCTATGCCGCATTCGCGCTCGATGTCTACGGCAAGGGAGTGCTCGGCAGCGGGCCCGAACAAAACTCGCAATTGATGGCGCCGTTGCTGGCCGACCGCGCGCTGCTGCGCGATCGACTCACCGCGGGGCTGGATTGCCTGCGGGCACAGCCCGGAGTAGATACCGGGCGCATTGCCATCATGGGCTACTGTTTTGGCGGGCTGTGTGCGCTCGACCTGGCGCGCAGCGGTGCCGATATCCGCGGTGCGGTGTCACTGCATGGGCTGTTTGTGCCACCCGGCCTCGAGCCGCACCCGATCAAGGCGCGCGTGCTTGCCCTGCACGGCTACGCCGACCCGATGGTGCCACCACAGCAGGTGGTGGATTTTGGCCGCGAAATGAGCGATGCCGGGGTCGACTGGCAACTCCACGCCTACGGCGGCGTGCTGCACGCCTTTACCGTGCCCGACGCCAACGACCCCAAGCTGGGGACACTCTACGATGCGCGTGCCGCACGCCGCTCGTGGTGTGCACTGCTTGATTTCTACGAGGAAATCTTTGCCTGAGCGACGGGCTACAACGCCTCCAGCGCCTGGGCCAGGCTGGTGACGCCAACCACCTCCATGCCCTCGACGGGTTTGCGGGGCACGTTGGCCAGCGGCACGATGGCCCGGCGAAAGCCGTGCTTGGCCGCCTCGAGCAGGCGCTCACCGCCGCTGGGAACGGGTCGAATCTCACCGGATAGTCCGACCTCTCCAAAACTCACCAGCTCGGCCGGCAGGCTACGATCCCGGTAGCTCGACACGATCGCCAGCAACAGGGCCAGATCGGCGCTGGTCTCGGCGACCTTGATGCCACCGACCACGTTGGCAAAAACGTCCTGATCCCCGATCTGCAGTCCGCCATGGCGGTGCAGCACCGCCAGCAGCATCGCCAGCCGGTTCTGGTCCACACCCACCGCGACCCGCCGCGGGTTGCTGCCCATGCTATCGTCGACCAGTGCCTGGATCTCGACCAGCAAGGGGCGCGTGCCCTCCCAAACCACCATCACCACGCTGCCCGGCGAGACTTCCTCACCCCGCGACAGGAATATTGCCGAGGGATTGCGCACCTCGCGCATGCCGCGATCGGTCATCGCGAACACCCCGAGTTCGTTGACCGCGCCGAAACGGTTCTTGCTGGCGCGCAGCGAGCGGTAGCGGGAATCCCCTTCGGCCTCGAGCATGATCGAGCAATCGATGATGTGCTCGAGCACCTTGGGTCCAGCCAGCGTGCCGTCCTTGGTCACGTGACCGACCAGGAACATCGCGGCGCCACTCGCCTTGGCAAAACGGGTGAAATACGCGGCGCTCTCGCGCACCTGCGCGACGCCACCCGGCGCCGACGGGACTTCCTCGCAGTGCACCACCTGGATCGAATCGATCACCATCACCCGTGGCGCCAGCTGCTGCGCGGCCTTGGTGATGGCCTCGACACTGGTTTCGGCCAGCATCTTCAGCTTGTCCGTGGGCAGGCCAAGCCGATGAGCGCGCAGCGCGACCTGCTGCAGGGACTCCTCGCCGGTGACATACAGCGATTCCATGCCCTGCGACAGCTGGCACATGGCCTGGAGCAGCAGCGTGCTCTTGCCGGCACCCGGCTGCCCGCCGATCAGGTTCACCGAGCCGGGCACGACTCCGCCGCCGAGTACCCGGTCGAGCTCGCTGAAACCGGTCGAGAACCTCGGCACCTCGGCAAGGTCGATCTGGTCGAGTGTCTGCACCTCGGCCGGCGCTCCCGCATAGCCGCCACGCCTGGCGGGCGCCCGCGCACCGCCGGCCTGCACGAACTGGCTGAGCGTATTCCACGCATTGCAGTCCGGGCACTGGCCCGCCCACTTGTTCTGCTCGGAACCGCAGTCCTGGCAGACGAAAACCACTCTAGACTTCGCCACTCTCTATCCTTAGGCTTGGCTCCCTTGAGCGCTGGAGGCGATTGTGTCAGGGTGACGGCGCCAAGACAAAGGCAGGCACACCCGAAACGAGCGCATGGCATCCAGTCTCATTCACGAACGTCCGCTGGTGATCTCCCCTACCCTGGCCGCGACCATCGGCCTCGAGGAGGCGCTGTTGCTGCAATTCCTGCACGAATTCACCCAGCTCGTGCCCGGCGCGGGCCAGGGGCAGTGGCGTGAAATCGCCAAGGAGGAACTGCTGCGCCTGCTGCCGTTCTGGAACGAGCGAGACTGCCAGCGCGTATCGGCCAGCCTGCGCGAAAAGGGCGTGTTGTGGATCGATTCACCACCGCTCGAGCAATGCGCCGCCCTGCGCTTTTGCCTCGACGCCTCGCAGCCACGCATGCGCGTGCCGCAACAGAGCGCGGCGAAGGCGAGCGCAGGCAAGTCGCTGATCGCCGGTCGCTGGCAGCCCGACGAGGAACTGTTGCGCCAGCTTGCGCTGCATGGCATCTCGCGCGACTTTGCCGCTGCTCAGCTCGATGAGTTCGTGATGTACTGGTCCGATCGCGGCGACCCGGCTTTTTCATGGAATGCGAAGTTTCGCGGCCATGTGATTCGCCGCTGGCGCGAACACCAGGCCGCCAGCGATGATCGCGATGATCTGCCGAGTCGTATCGGGCCCGACTGGCAACCGGATACCGATGCCCTGGAGATCCTGCAGCGCGCCGGCGTCAGCCGCCACTTCATCGAGGATGCGGTGCCCGAATTCGTGCTGTACTGGACCGAGCGCGGTGAAGCGGCGCGGACCTGGAATTCGCGCTTCGTCGCGCACGTCAAACGGCAATGGGCGCGCTACACCGCGACCATGGAACTCGACAGCGAACCGCGCCGCATCCCGGCAAACTGGCAACCGAGCGGGGATGTACACGACATTCTGCGCATGGCCAACATCGACGAGACGTTTGCGCTGGCCTTGCTGCCCGAGTTCCAGATGTACTGGAGCGACAGCGGCGAGGCCTACCCGTCGTGGAACAGCAAGTTCCTGCAGCACGTCAAGCACCATTGGGCCCGTAGCCACCAGCCGGGCAAGAACGGAGGGCACTCGAATGAAAACCGGCAAGGACCTGGCGCAACAGGCAGCACGCGGGCTCGCAGCCTCGTCGAGGACCTCACGGACCGCAGCTGGGCCGACTGATGCACGCGGTGACAGCGCACTGGTCGACGCGATCAACCAGGTGTTTGCGCTGTTCCGGCTCAACTATCACAACCAGTATTACAGCGCCTTCGGCGACGGATCACAGCTCAACCAGGTCAAGAAACTGTGGCTCGATAGCCTCGCTTCGCACAGCGCCGAGACGATTTTGCTCGGCGCCCGCCGCTGCATAGAAACCTCGGAGTACCTGCCGACCCTGCACCGCATGCTCGAATGTTGCCGCAGCGCGCGCCTCGACGCGCAGGGCCTCCCCGAGGTGCATGCGGCCTATCGCGAAGCCTGCCTGGCGCCGGAGCCGAAACAGGCCCAGGCTTGGAGCCATCCCGCGGTGTATCTTGCGGGACGTGAAACCGGCTGGTTCCTGCTCGCCTCGAGCCCGGAAAGCAAATCATTTCCGGCCTTCGAGCGCTGTTATCGCGCTCTGTGCGACCAGATCGCCGCGGGTGTCACGCTGGCACTGCCATCTCGCGGTGAATCGGTTGCGGCTCATGCGGACGCACCGGATCCCGAACGACAACGCGCACAACTCGCGCGCTTGCGCAGCGATACCGGGATCTGAACGCTCTCAACCGCCCACGACCAACTCGAATCGGTCAAAGCGGGCCCGGCAAACCCGATCGCGACCAGCCGCCTTGGCGGCGTATAGCGCCTGGTCGGCACGTGCGATCAACGCCTCGCCGTTGGCATCCTGCGCTTCCAGCAGCGCCACACCCACGCTCGAGGTGACGCGAAACTCCCTGCCTTCGGCATCGCTGTGATCGACGCTGCGCAGGGTCTCGTGCACGCGCCTCGCCGCCGCATGGGCACCCGCCTCGTCGGTATCGGTGAGCAGCAATGCAAACTCTTCGCCGCCGTAGCGCGCCGCGACATCGGCCGGGCGTTTCAGTGCGCGCAACAAGACGCCGATGGTCTCCAGCACCCGGTCACCGCACAGGTGACCACGGGTATCGTTCACCTGCTTGAAATGATCGAGATCGATCATCAATAACGCAAGCGAGCTGCCGTGGCGGCGGGCACGCGCGTATTCTTCCTCCAGACGCGACAGCAACAAACGCCGGTTGGCGAGACCCGTCAGCACGTCGGTGTGAGCCATGCGCTCGAGTTCCGCATTCGCATCCTGCAGGCGTTGCTGGGTTTCGAGCAATGTCCGCTGGGCGTGCTGCTCGGTGGTGGTATCGCGCAGGATCGCCACGGCACCGGCCATTCCACCTTCCGCATCGGATATCGCCGCCGCCCTGATCTGCACCAGCAGCGTCGCGCCGGTGGCCGACACCAGCTGCTGCTCGCGGGGTTCGGCAAGCAGCATCGCCAGCGCCGCGTTCGGCAACAGTTCGGCGAGCGAACGGCCGAGGACCGCATCGGCGCTGCGTCGCAGCAGCTTGCAGGCCGCGGTGTTGACATCCACCACCCTTTCGCGGGCGTCCAGGATCAGCACTCCTTCGAGCAGACTGTCAAACGCGATTCCACGACCAATCGGGGACAGATCGAGCAGGCGATGACGCAGCATCGCCCACAACAGCAGGGCAAAGCAGCCGGCAAAACCGAGCGGTGTCGGATCCGAATCCAGTGGCCAGTAACCGGCAAGGAACACCACGTTCACGCCGATCAATCCGATCGGGATGATTCCCGTGACATAGAGCTGGGTACGGTAATAAGGCGATTGCGCATAATGCTTCAACAACAACAGACAGCCGGCGAGGAAAACCAGGTAGACCCAGCCGACCATCACCCAGAACAACGGCCCGTAGAGCGTCTGGGGTACCGGAACCTCCGGCGGCACGAGAAATCCGCGCCAGAGCAGCGAGTCGGCATTTGGCTCGCAGCCAATGCCCAGCATCATCGTGATCACCGGCGGCACCAGGAATATCCACGCACGCGTCGGGTTCAACCATTGCCGGTTGCCGGTCTGCGCAAGCGCCACAAACAGCCACAGCACCGGCGACAGTGTGATCGCCGGGTACTGGATGCGGTTCGCGAGCAATGCTTGCGCAGGCGTTTCACTGCCGAGCCAGAGGATCTCCACCGCGCACCACCAGGCAACTGCAATGCCCAGCGCGACCATGTAGCGCCATGCAGGTCCGGGGCGATGCCGCTCGGCGATGAACGCAACGAACAGCGCCAGGGCGGCACCGATCAGCGACGGCAGGAATTGAACCGAGTAGAAATTCATCCGACGTCAATCACACCCTGCATCCGGTAATGAGGCGGCGCAAAAACAGGAACTATAGCCGTATCGATCGCGGTTGCCGAATGGCAAGCAGGCAAGCCAGTGCGAACGCTGTTGCGGCAATCTTCATCTGCTTGATTCTCCTGCGACGCGTGGCAAACGCGGCAAAGCAACGGCTGGGGCGGGCAATGCGAGCATTTCGCGACCGAATTCCGCACGACGGCATGCGCAATGATAACCGGGAACATCGTGCGCAACACGCGTCCCGTCGCGCCGCCATGCGGGGTTGAGTGCGCATAAAAAAAGCGGCCCCGAGGGACCGCTTTCATTTACCGGCAGGAGGGCACTCTACGAGTGCCCCACGCCCGGATTCAGGCAGGCTTCAGGTTGTCAGCCGCGTTCTTGCCGCGCTCCGAGACAACTTCAAAGCTGACGCGCTGGCCTTCGCTCAGCGTGCCCATGCCGGCGCGCTCGACTGCGCTGATGTGGACGAACACGTCCTTGTCGCCGCCTTCCGGCTGGATGAATCCAAAGCCTTTCGTCGTGTTGAAAAATTTTACGGTTCCGATAGCCATTATGGCCTCCATTACATGATTAACAGGCGCAAATCGTGCGCAGTAACGAACAACCTTAGCGTAGTGGGTGACTTGAACCGAACGCCCGGGAACCGGACGGGTAGTATAGATAGACAGGCCAAAACGTAGATCGCACAAGGAGGGTATGCTTCATTCACGCACAATGCAAGGAAAAATATCGGCAATGCACCCGGCTACGGTTCTTCCTGCAGAGATCACCGGATGTCAGGGATCTTTTTTGCATCGCGCCGTTCGGCGGATTGCAAGGCAGCTAACGGGCCAGGGAAATATCGCAACAAATGGCGCGCATCGATCGAGGCCCCGCCACATCGCCGCGGCAGCAGGAATCAAACCTCACAGCGGTTTCCACGACGGTTTGCGTCCCTCGCCGAATGCCTGCATGGACTCCTCCATGCAGCCGGTGAAACTCCCCAGAACCTGGGTGCGGTTCTCCAGCTCCATGGCATGACGCAGGCTCGGTGCATCGACATTCGCCCACAGACCCTTCTTCGTCATCCACACGCCGTACTCCGAATTTTCCCGGATGGACCGTGCCGCATCCATGGCAGTGCTCGCCAGATCCGCCGACGTCACCACCCGCGACACGAGACGAATTTCGCGCGCCTCGGCGGCGTCGATGATCCGGCCGCTCAGCATCAGGTCGGCGGCGACACCCGCCCCGACCAGGCGCGGCAGGAAATAGCTGGTACCCACATCGCAACTCGACAACCCGGTCTTGATGAACACGGCGCCGAACCGGGCCCTGTCCGAGGCGATGCGGATATCGCTGGCCAGCGCGATCGCCAGCCCGCCACCCACGGCGGCCCCGTTCACGGCGGCAATCACCGGCTTGTCGCATTCATGGATGGCCAGCATCAATTCGGCCAGGTATTCCTGGAACTTGTAGACGAAGCCCAGTTGCGACATGCCCGCGGTCCCGGGAATTCCACCCGGAGCAACGAATTCCTGCAGGTCGGCTCCCGCACAAAATCCTTTTCCCGCACCAGTCAGGATCACCACACGGATCTGGCGGTCGCGTTGCAAGCCACGGAACACCTCGATCAATTCTCCTATCAGCGCGGGGTTGATCGCGTTGAGCCGCTCCGGCCGGTTCAGACGAACCTCGAGGATACCGTCATCGAGTTCATTGCAGGCGATGGTTGTCATGCTCATCTCACAGCACCAGGTAGCCGCCGTCGGTCACCAGCGTGGAGCCCGTGGTGTAGCTGGACATATCGCTCGCCAGATACATCACCGAACCGATGATTTCATCTGTCTCCGCGACGCGTTTCTGCAGCGTTTTCGCAATGGAACCTTCCATGAAACCGGGCAGGACCTTGGCCGAATTGTCGAACATGTCCGAGTGGAAGCTGCCCGGAGCAAGGGCGTTGACCCGAATACCCATAGCAGCCCATTCCGCCGCCATGACACTGGTGAGCGCGTGCAACGCCGCCTTGGTGGCAGCGTAGAAACCCTGGTAAGGCGACGGCTTCAGCGCACTCACCGAAAGCACGTTGATGATCGAGCCTCCGCCATGCGCCGCCATGCGCGGCGCTGCGCGCGAAGCGAGGTACCACGGACCCTTGGTGTTGACCTCGAACACCTTCTGGAACAGTTCCGGCGTGTGCTCGGAGAGCCCCGCGGTCACCGGGTTGGTGCCGGCGTTGTTGATCAGGATGTCCAGCCTGCCAAAGCGCTGGTAGGTCGCCTCCAGCAGCGCATCGAGGCTTTCCATCTGTCCGGCGTGGGCCGCGACGGGCAGCGCCTGGCGCCCCAGCGCACGCACTTCCTCCGCCACCGCCTCACAGCCCGCCAGCTTGCGGCTGGCGATCACCACATCGGCGCCGGCGCGTGCCAGGCCGAGCACCATCGCCCGCCCCAGGCCCCGGCTGCCGCCGGTGACCAGTGCCACCTTGCCTTCCAGATTCACTTGATACACCGTATTCACCTCCCATGTTGAATCGAATTGGGTCCGCTCAGGCCTGCGCCAGCCCGCGCTCGGCGACAGCAGCACCTACTTTCTCCTCTCGGCGCGGATCCCGCGCGTCGACGACCACCGCGTCGATCACTGAATCGCAGCCGCGAATCGAACCTGCCTTCAACCCAGCTCCACCTCGACCTGATGCGCGCGGCGGTCGTCCACGAGACGGAACCGCCCTCTGCCGGGCCCTTCGACGCCGGCGCCGTTGATCTCGGTTCCATCCAGCACCAGGCGGATCACTCGCGCAGGTGTTGTGCCGTCGCACCTCACGGTGATCTGGTAGTACGTCTCCCGGTAGCGATAGCGGATCGTGTATGTATCCCAGTGCGCCGGGATGCACGGCGCAATCCGCAGGTAGTCAACTTCCAGCTGCAGGCCCAGCAGAGTCTCCACGATCAGCCGGTACATCCAGCCCGCGGCACCGGTGTACCAGGTCCAGCCGCCGCGGCCGGCGTGCGGCGAGCGCGCGTAGACATCCGCGCTCATGACGTAGGGCTCGACCTTGTAGCACTCGATCGCATCCGGCGTACTGCCGTGATTGACGGGATTGAGCATGCCAACCAGTTCCCACGCGCGCTCCCGGTCACCCCGCATGGCAAAGGCCATTGTCGCCCAGATCGCCGCATGGGTGTATTGGCCGCCGTTCTCGCGGACGCCGGGTACATAGCCCCTGATGTAACCGGGTTGCATTTCCGATCGATCGAACGGCGGGTCGAGCAGCTTGATCAGTTGCGCATCGCGCCGCACGAGACGATCGTCCACCGCCGCCATCGCCTGGCCGGCACGCACGGGATCTCCGCCGCCGGAGATGACCGCCCAACTCTGGCTGATCGAGTCGATCTGGCACTCATCGTTGACGGACGATCCGAGCGGAGTCCCGTCATCGAACCAGGCGCGCCGATACCAGGCGCCGTCCCAGGCGTGGGTCTCGATGTTGGCGCGCAGCCGCGCCGCCTCGCCGCTGTACAGCTCGGCAACGTCCTGGTCCTCGCGCTCACGCGCCAGCCCCGCGAACGATACGAGGTTCTCGTACAGGAACCATGCCAGCCACACGCTCTCGCCCCTGCCGTCGCGCCCCACCAGGTTCATGCCGTCGTTCCAGTCGCCGCAGCCCATCAGCGGCAGATCGTGCGCGCCAAAGCGCAGGCCACGCCTGATGGCACGCACACAGTGCTCGTAGAGGCTGGCGGCCTCGGGCGAACGTTGGGGCTGGTCGTAATACGACTCCTCATGCGGATTCAGCTCGCGACCCTCCAGGAAATGGATTGTCTCGTCGAGCACGCCAATATCACCGGTTGCCCGCACATAGTGACAGGCTGCGTACGGCAGCCAGAGGTAGTCGTCGGAAAAATGCGTGCGCACACCCTGGCCATTTGGCGGATGCCACCAGTGCTGCACATCACCCTGGAGGAACTGGCGCTCGGCGCAGCGGATCAGCTGCTCGCGTGCGAGCCAGGGCATGGTATGGATCAGCGCCATGGTGTCCTGCAGTTGGTCACGGAAACCGTAGGCGCCGCCGGACTGGTAATAGCCGCTGCGGCCCCACACCCTGCTGGACAGCGTCTGGTAGACCAGCCAGCCGTTGGCCAGCATATCGAGTGCGGGGTCCGGCGTCGTCACGTTCACCGCCCCGAGGGCGCGGTTCCAGTGCTCCCACACCGCCTCCAGCGCCTGCCGCGAACCCACGCGTCCACCAAATCGGGCGACGAAATGCCGCGCCTCCTCCGCATCTGCGCCAGCGCCGAAAACGAACACGATCTCGCGTGCCTGGCCCGCGGCGAGATCGATCCGGGCCTGTATTGCCGCACACGGATCGAAGCCGGCACCTGTCCTGCCCGACAGGCGCTTGGAGCGCATCGCGGCCGGACTCGCCAGCGAACCGTTGCGCCCGATGAACTCGGTGCGGTTGCCGCTGACGGACCGATCCGGTTCGTTGACGTGCGCAAAGACCACCCGGTTGGCGCATTCTCGGCCGTAGGCATTGCGGGCAAAGAGCGCACCGCTGTGCGGATCGGTTTCCGTCACCACGTGCATCAGGTTGGTATGTCGCCACTCGCCGAGCACCAGTTCCCAGTATCCGGTCAAGGACAGGCTGCGGGTGCGTTTCGAGGCGTTGCGCAGCTTGATCACCACAAACTTGACCGGCGCATCCATTGCGACGTAGGTGAACAGTTCGGAGTCAATGCCTGCTTCGTAGTGCTCGAACGCGCTGTATCCGAATCCATGCCGGCACACATAACCGGAGCGCCCGCGCGCGGGCAGCGGTGTCGGCGACCAGAATGCCCCCGAATCCTCGTCGCGGATGTAGAACGCCTCGCCACTGGTATCACTCAGAGGATCGTTGTGCCAGGTGGTGAGCCGGAACTCGTGGGCATTGCCAGCCCAGGTGTACGCACCGCCGCTCTCGCTGACGACCGTACCGATGAGCGGGCTGGCAATCACGTTGACCCAGGGCGCCGGCGTATCCTGCCCGGGTTCGAGGGTGATGACATACTCGCGCCCGTCAGGCGTGAAGCCGCCAAGTCCATTGCTGAAAATTCGCTCGCGGGCAGGCAGCTGATACACCGGTTCGGCCAACGCTTCCTGCGGGGGCTCCAGGCGGTCGGACAGCCGCGCGCCCTGACGCCTGCGATCGAGCAGTTCGGCCAGCGTTTTGACCGTATCGCTGAAAACGATGCGCGCGACGGTCTGCAGCAGAACCCGCTCGTCCTCGGAGAGTTCCTCGGCACGGCGCACGAATACTCCGCCCGGCTTGTCGAGAAGCTGCGCTTCGGGGCCCGTATTGATCAACCCCATGATCTGATCATGCAGCAGCGCCCGATAGCCGGAGAAATCCTCGTTTACGATCACCAGGTCCGTTGTCAGGCCTTTCCTGCGCCAATAGGCGTGCGCCTGGAGCGCCTGCCTGACCACGCCGATGCGATCGAGGTCGCCGATGTGCAGCAGCATGATCGGCAAATCGCCCGAAATGGCAAACCGCCAGAGCCCGGATTGCCCCCGCTGGTTACGGGCAATGATGCCGGGCGCGGCACGGCGCAGGTCGTTGCCGTAAATCATTGAGGACGCCAGCTGCCCATAGACCTGCGCATCGGCCTCGGTCGCGCTGAGGTGGCGCAGCACCTCCTGGCTTTGAAACCACGCCATCTCGAAAGCGCGCTCGACGAAATGCCGGTCGCAGTACTTGTCGATCAAGGCAAGTGCGGCCTCGCGCGTCTCCGCGACACCCGAGATAATCTGTACCGTAACCGCCTCGTCGGGCGCCAGGCTCAGGGTACGGCGGATCGCCACAATGGGATCGAGCACCGCGCCCGCGGTGTTCGACAGGGCCTCGGGGCCATCGTCGTCCAGCACCTCCGGATTCGCTGCCGTCCGCCCACGCCCGATGAATCGGGCGCGGTCGGTCTCGTATGTCGGTTCGTCGACAACGGCACCGGGTGCCGCAAACAGGTGAAACATCCAGGGTGTCCGCTCGCCCGGCGTCCGCGGTCGCCGGGTGCAGAGGATCGCATGACGCTCCTGCAGGATTTCGGTTTGCACGAACAAATTGCTGAAAGAACGATGCGCCAGGTCGGCATTCAATGGCGCCAGCACAACCTCCGCGTAACTCGTCACCTCGATGCGACGAGTACGTGATGAGTGGTTGACGAGCGTTACCCGGCGGATCTCGACGTCGTCCTCCGGTGACACGCTGATCTCGGTGTGCGCCTCTATCGCCTGGTCACGACGCCGGTATTCGGCCCGCGCCTGAACGAAGATCGCCTCGTAATGATCGGCGCGGCGCATCGTCGGCTGATATGCAGTGGACCAATAGTGTCCGCTGTCGCGGTCGCGCAGGTAAATGAATGTGCCCCAGCAGTCGCGCGTGGCATCCTCCCGCCAGCGGGTGACCGCGAGTTCGTGCCACCGGCTGTAACTGCCGCCCGCATGGGTCGCCATGACGTGGTAGCGCCCGTTGGACAGCAGGTGAACCTGTGGTATGGCCGTGTTGACGTCGGTGAACACGCGCATTATCGCGCCGATTTCCGCGGCGGCTGGATGAGCAGCGGCGCTCACCTCGGCCGCGTGCGGGTGCAGCGTCGCACCCTTCTTCGGCACCCGCTCCTGCAGCAGCAATTCCGTTGCGCGTACCAGCGGATCGGACATGAACCGGCGCTGCATCGGCTGTTGCAGCAACACGTGCGCAAAAGCGAGGAGACTCATCCCCTGGTGATGCGCCATGAATGCGCGTACGACGGCGTGATTCTTGCCCCTCGGCACGCGTGTCGGGGTGTAGTCGATCGCTTCGTAGAAGCCACAAGCGCCGAGGAACCCCTGTTCAGCCAGTGTTTGCAGATTCCGGCAGGCCTCCCTCGGCATCACCATCAGCGCCAGTGCGCTGGCGTAGGGCGCGATGACGAGGTCGTCGCCAAGCCCGCGCTTGAAACCGAGCCCGGGGACTCCGAACGCCCGGTACTGATAGACGTGTTGCACATCGGTGGCGTTGTAG
This sequence comes from Gammaproteobacteria bacterium, assembly GCA_016705365.1. Lineage (NCBI taxonomy): Bacteria > Pseudomonadati > Pseudomonadota > Gammaproteobacteria > Gammaproteobacteria bacterium. The sequence goes on from JADIYI010000008.1 coordinate 262,703, forward strand.
CAGGACTCCGAAATCCCCCATGGCACGGCACGTTGCCGGCCGTATTCGATCTGGCGTGACACGGCGGCCCTGCAACTCTGGTCGAGCAGGGTATTCTCGTAACCCGGCATGAGCAGCAGCGGCATGAGATACTCGAACATCGACCCGCTCCAGGAGATCAGGCTCAACTCACCGCCATGGCTGGTCAGCAGGCGGCCCAGCGCGAACCAGTGCTTCTGCGGCAGCTGTCCCTGAGCGATGAGAAGAAAACTGGCCAGGCGTGCCTCGGAGGCCAGAAGATCGTAGCAGGCCGGGTCACGGCGCCGTTCGTCCACGTCGTAGCCAATGCTCAGCAAGCCACTCGCGCCGTCGTAGAGAAACTCGCAATCCATCTCCGCCAGCGCACTGCATCGATTGATCAGTTCTTCGATTGCTCCGATTCGCTCCACGGCGCCCGGATAATGCGCCAGTGCTGCCCCGGACGCTGCCTGCGCCTGCGTCCCCACTGGCGGGGTACTCAGCTCCGCCAGCGTGGGGATGCCAACGAAGCGCTCCGGATCGTGGACCAGGAACCCGAGTTCGTCGCGAAGCGCGCGGCATTGGCCGTCAAAGGCCTGCGCCCAGTAATACAGTTCGCCGTCGATGTCGATATCCGCGGGCAGCCACGCGATCAGCCCCTTGCCCGCATCGTGGATTGCGTCGAGCACGCTGGTGGCTGCCGCCAGAGACGGCACACCCGCCACGGTCTGGGGCGGCGTGAATGGACGAAGGGTGTCCTGCAGCGCCCGTATTTTCCCGGCAAGCTCCGGGGCCGGTAACCCGGGCACATGCTCGGACAACACCTGCAGTGTGTCCTGCAGACCCTGAAAAGCGTTGGCTGACAACACGGGCTGGTCTTTCAGTTCGGCCAGTCCCGCCTGCAAGGTGAGCAGGCTGCCGGCCAGGTTGCCGCTGTCCACCGACGAGACGTATCGCGGGTGGAGCGGTTGCAGCGTACGCGTGTCGTACCAGTTGTAGAAATGACCGCGGTGGCGTTCCAGCTTGTCCATCGTCGCGAGAGTATTGGCGGCGCGCCGCAGGAATTCTCCGGCAGGGATATAGCCAAAATCGTGCGCGGCAAGGTCTGCCAGCAGCGACATGCCCATATTGGTAGGCGAAGTGCGCGACGCGATGGCGGGTGCGGGATACTCCTGATAGTTGTCGGGTGGAAGCCAGTTATCCGTCGGACCGACGAAGTCCGCGAAGTAGCGCCAGGTCCGCCGGGCCGCCGAACGCAGAAACGCCTGCTGTTTCACGCTCAGCTCGGGATCGGGCGTCACAAGCGGCCGGCTGATCCACCAGCCCGCAACCGGAGATGCCAGCCAGAGGAGCAGCAGCGGCGCACCGAGGACGAGCGACTCCGCCGAGCCGGCGGCATTCGCTCGCCATACCAATGCCAGCCCCAGCGCGGCAGCTACAGCGGGCCCGGCCCACATCTCGGCAAAGAATCCGGCCAGGGTGCGACGCTCGTTGCGGCGCGCATAGGACGGCAGTTGCCAGAGCAACAATCCGCGTTGCGTGAACAGCATACGCACACCCGAGCGCAGGATTGCATCCGTACAAATCAGCGCGTCATAAGGCAACAGGACCAGGCTCAGCACTGCAAGCACTATCGGCCGGAGCACGGACCCTCCTGTCAGGCCCGCGTGCACCAGCCAGTTGCGCTGCGCGGGCTTGCGGAGGAGTTCGATCACGGCAGACAGCAGCGGCGGCACGCACACCACCGCGGCGACCACGAGAAGCCAGAACCACGCCGGCCCCGGACCGAACAACCATCCGCCTGCCAGCATGGCGAGCAGCGATAACGATACGAGACTGCGTCGGAGGTTGTCGAGAATCTTCCACCGCGACAGCCACGAGAGAGGATTGGGTTGACGCCTGGTCGTGGTGCCACCTGAGCCTGCCGCTCCAGGCACACTCGGCAGGAGCCACCCGGCAATCTGCCAGTCACCGCGTATCCACCGGTGACGCCGGCTGGCCTCGACGATGTAACTGCCGGGATGCTCCTCGATGAGGTCGACATCGCTCACCAGGGCCGAGCGCGCATACCCGCTTTCCAGCAGGTCGTGACTCAGAATGAGATCTTCCGGAAACCGACCATCCACGGCCTGGCGAAACGCATCAACGTCATAGATGCCCTTGCCGATGAACGAGCCCTCCCCGAAAGCATCCTGGTAGACATCCGAGACCTCGCGGGTATACGGATCGATACCCGAGTCACCGGCGAACAGCCGGGTGAATCGTGACTGGCGCGCGCTGCTGAAGCCGATCGAGGCGCGGGGCTGCAGGATTGCGTAGCCGTCGACAATGCGCCCTTTGGCGGCATCGAAGACCGGCCGGTTGAGCGGGTGCGCGAGGTTGCCGATCAGCGTGCGCGCGGCGTCACGCGGCAGTTGGGTGTCGGTATCGAGAGTTATCACGTAGCGGATGGAACCGAGAATGGAGACATCACCGATGATGTCCGAGAAGGCGGTTTGCGCACCGCCCCTCAGGCGGGAGTTGAATTGTTCCAGCTTGCCACGCTTGCGCTCGTAACCCATCCAGACCCGCTCGACGGGATTCCACAGGCGCGGACGGTGAAACAGGTAGAAAATGCACGGGCGGTCCTCGCAATAAGTCGCGTTGAGCGCCTCGACTGCGGACCGTGCATGAGCAAGCAACGCCTCGTCGCCCGGTTGTGTCTGCTCGGGCGCGTCGCGAAAATCCGTCAGTAACGCAAAGTACAGGTTGGGATCGCGATTGCCGAGATAGCGGATCTCCAGGGCTTCGAGGAGATCATCGATATCCTGCAGCGTGCCCAGCAAGGTCGGTACGACCACCATGGTGCGGTGCCCATCCGGAATCCCCCTGGAAAAATCGAGACGCGGCAACGCACGCGGTGGCAGCAGCAGCGTGACGACCCGGTTGACCAGCGCGACCGCCAGCGCCGAGGTGCCGACAGCTCCAGTGAGCGCGAAGAACCAGGCCCGCCAGTCACCTGGCGTGAGGCCGCCGAACGAGAACAGCACGACGGCGGTCGCCAGCGCCGTGAGCAACAGGATGGGGCCGAGGTACAGAAACAACCGGATGTGCCGGCTCGCCAATTCGAACCGCGCTTTCCACGACAGACGGCAACTGACGGCACGCTCCAGTTCCTGCCGTCCGCGATCAATCAGGTAATACCCGACGTGCGCGCTGCGATCGCCGGTTCCTCGCAGCTCAGCCGCCGACTGCGCGAGAACGATGGCCTCGCGTGCCACGCCGATTTCACTGCAAGCACAGCCTCGCGCCAGGTCCTCGACCGCATGCCGGCAGCGGTCGCGAGTGGCGAAATCCTGGCGGGCGTGCATCGCCACCGGGTCCTCACGCAAGGTCTGTTCGACGACGCTCAGCGACTCGACGTAATTGCGCCAGTCCATGTTGCCGATGAAACGCAGACTGCCGATGCTGTTCGCGATGGATATCTGGTTGGTCGCGGCCGTTCGACCGGCCACTTCCGACAACTGGGCGGCGGTCACGCCCTGCTCCAGCAGCTTTTGCTCGACCCAGGTCTGGACGAACGCCATGGCGGCGCCCTGGGACTGGAGCCTGGCGTAGAACTCTTCCACGAACGGCGCGGTCAGCGGCACGTCGGCGTTGGCGAACGCGGCCAGCAACTGGATCAGTTGCTTGGGTTCGCGCTCGGCGGCCTCGAGCATGCGGTCCGCCCAGAGGATCGCCGCATCGCGTTCCTCGCGACGACGGGCTATGCGTACCGCGACGCGACGAAGATTCTCGAACAGCGCCAGCTGCAGCATGATCGGAAATGCCCACAACTCGCCCAGGAGCAGGGGATGGGCAGTCTGGTAGGCAGCGATGAATTGGGCGCAGTTGTCGCTACCGACACGTCCATCCGTGTGCGAGATCAACTCCAGCGCGAGATCGTAAATGCGCGGGAAACCCGCCGCCATGCCATCGGCGAGCCGCGGCAATTGACGGCTATAGCCGCGTGGCAGATGCCGCCGCGCCATTCCGATCTGTTGCTCGATCAGGTAGAAATTGTCGAGCAACCAGGCCTCGGCCGGTACCGGCCGTTGTCCCGGCGTCGCCGTCGCTGTGACAATATCGTACGCTGCCAACAGGACCTGTTCATTGTCATCCAGCCGCGGCAACAACCTGTCGGGGCCCGGACCCGGATCAATCCGGTGCTGGCCCGCCAGCGTCACGGCGTGACGCTTCAACTGCTCGATGCTGAGCAGCTCCGAACGCAGCAGTTCGGTGTCGTGGTCGCGCATCCGCGTACTGCGCGCGCGTGAAAAAAAACTGAAGACTCTGGAGACGATGACCCTGTCCTTGCCCTGGAGCGGGCTGGAAAGCAGCACTCACCTGAACGGCGGTGCCCTGCAAACACTTCTCACCGACCCCGAAGTTAGCGGGGGTCTGCCAGTATGCCCCAGGATGCCTCGCAAGGCTCGTCCTGTTGCTGGTATTACAGCCCGCGACTGCCCAGGCGACACGCCGCGTCATTCAGCCCGGCATTCTCGATCGCTACATCGGAAGGTTTGGCAGTGGCCATTGTTGGTCTATCCGCTAATGTCAGCGAATGTACCGACAGAGCGCCACCGATGTCCGGAAATGGCGCGGGACATTATGGGGAGGGTCATGGAGGTGATGGGAATGACTCGCGACATCCCTGTCGCTCGCCCTGGCGGGCGCCTGCGCTTCGCTCCGCCGTCCAAATCGGCAGTCCTGCCGATTTGTCGAACCCGTTGTGGGCACTCATCCTATCGCACACCCCAAACAAAGAAGGCCACTACAAGTGGCCTTCTTTGTTTGGAGCGGGTGATGGGAATCGAACCCACGCTAGCAGCTTGGGAAGCTGCAGTTCTACCATTGAACTACACCCGCGTTTTACCTTATCAAAGATTCCCATCACTCGTGATGGGAATGACTCGCGACATCCGTGTCGCTCGCCCCTCCGGGGCGCCTACGCTTCGCTTCGGCGTCCAAATCGGCAGTCCTGCCGATTTGTCGAGCCCCACGCTAGCAGCTTGGGAAGCTGCAGTTCTGCCATTGAACTACACCCGCAGGATTTTCTGGTGCTGATGCATTCAGCCTGATCAGTACCGGAGCGATTCTACCCAGCCATGAAGCAGGATTTCAATCGCCCACGATCCAGGCGGACAATTGCGGCACATTTCCGAACAGCAGATTTCCCGTGCTTTTATGGCAGCGCGGCCTCGCGCCGACGCGTTGCCCAGGGATCGGGCCGGTTGTTCGAGCGCGGTTCGTGCTTCACCGATCAGCGTAGCTTCATCGTCCCGCCATCGGCCATGACTGTCTGGCCGGTCATGTACCGCGAGTCATCGGAGCACAGGAACGCGACGATCGGAGCGACATCCGTCTCGGGATCACCGAACCGGCCGAGCGGGACCCTCGCCGCGGATTCCGCAAACATCTCCGGGTAGCTCTGCTTCCAGCGGGCGACACCCTCGGTCATCGCTATCGGGCAGATCACGTTGACCCTGATCCCCTCAAGTGCCCACTCGTTCGCGACAACTCGGCTGAGGCCACGGATGGCCTCCTTCGCCGCCGCGTAGGAAGCCTGGGTCGGCTGGCCTTCGATTCCGGCTCCAGAGCCAAAGTTGACCACCGCCCCCCGCGACTTCTTCAACTCCGCGTAGGCCGCCAGCATGAAGTTCCGGGTGGCAAACAAACCGGTGTTGAATGAGAGCTCCCACATCTGCGGGGTATGCTCCAGAAACGTTCCCTGGCTGGAGGCGTGCGCGTTGTTGACCAGGGCATCGAGCTTGCCGAAGCGCCCGACGGCCCGCTCGACCGCCGCCTGCGCAACCGCGGGATTCGCAACGTCGCCAGTCATGAACGCCACGCTCTCACCCAGCTCGGAGGCGAGCGCCTCGCCGGCCTGCGTATCGAGGTCGACCGCTACAACTTTCGCGCCACGCTTGACGAACGCTCGCGTGACCGCACCACCGATCCCGGATGCGCCACCTGTGACGATGACCACCTTTCCCTCGAGGTTGCGGACCGGTTGTGTGCTCATGGGGTCTCCTTTTCGGCGGGTTGCAGTCGATATGCTATTACGAGGCAGGCGTGACCCAGCGCGCTTCCTGGCTGCGTTGGCGCGGTATCCATCGCCGCGATAGGCGCCGAATTTTATCCTGAGCACCGCGAAGCGGGCTTTCAGTGGCGCTCGGTGTAGGCCGGCGACGGGGCATCGGCGGTGATCGGCAGATCGCGCAGATAGAGCTCCGGGCTGGCATCGAGAGCGCGCGCGTACTCGTGACCGGAATACACCGCGTGCACCAGCGCACCGGCCGCGTGCGCGTCACCGATTCGATCCACCGATTTGATCCCCGCGCCAGCCCAGTCAGCGCTGCGCTCGCGCATCGCGTGGTACAGCGCATCATTCGGCAGGCGCAGGCCGACGATCACCACCGAGCGTACTGCGAGCGGGGTTTCATGGCGGGTGAAGATATTCTGCAGCAGTGCGGTAGTGCCATCGAAACCCGCCAGCAGACTCATGGTATCGACCGTCACGCCACGGCGGTGCAATGCCTGGTGCACGTAGGGCAACTCGTTGGTCATGATGGTCCACGCCGAGGCATGCCCGGCGGGCGTCGCGTAGCGAACCTCGCGGCCATTGGCCGCGAGATGCTCGGCGACCAGGCCGCCGAGATAGTAGTTGTCGAAGTCATAGACCAGCACGGGGCCTTGCGGGACCACGCCTGCCGCGAGATCGTCGGGCGTGAATACCTGCGGCCCCTCGAGCGTGCCGACCGGTATTTCCAGCGAGGAATAGAGCGAGCGGGTCCAGCGTGCACCGGTGGCGATCGCCACGCGTGAGGCGCCGAGTTCGAGGATGTCATCGACCCCGAGATCGCTCTCGGCGTAGAGATTCACGTTCGCCATGCGCTGCAGGGCGTAGAGACGATAATCGCGCACCCGCCCCCAGGCACCGAGACCCGGCAGGGTGGTCTCGAAACGCAGGCGGCCCCCGAAGGCGCTGTGCTTTTCCGCCACCGTGACCTGGTAGCCGCGGCGCGCGGCGATCAATGCCGCCTCGAGTCCTGCCGGCCCGCCACCGACCACCAGGATCCGGTCATTGCTCGCCGCCGGTGCGAACCGTTCCGGATGCCAGCCGCGCCGCCATTCCTCGCCGGCCGTGGCGTTCTGGGTGCAACGCACCGGCACCCCGTCGTGCCAGCTCGATATGCAGATATTGCAGCCGATGCACTCGCGGATCTCGTCCTCGCGCCCGCTGCGGATCTTCGCCGGCAGGAAGGGGTCGGCAATCGAGGCCCGCGCACCGCCGATCAGGTCGAGAATGCCGCGGCGGATCTGCGACACCATGGTATCGGGCGAGGTGAAGCGCCCCACACCCACGACGGGCTTGGTGGTCAGTTTGCGCACGAACTCGATGACCGGTTCGTGCGCGCCTTCGGGACGAAAACGCGAAGCGCCGCAATCGGTGGGGCTGGAATCCATTTTCACATCCCACAGATCGGGCACGTCGCTGAGCAGCGTGACCACCTCGTGGGCCTGCGAGGCATGGTTGTCGCTGGCTTTCGCGCGCAATTCCTCGAGCGAAATGCGCAACGCCACCGCACAGGTATCCCCCACCGCATCCCGCGTCGCCTCGAGCATTTCGCGTACGAAGCGCACCCGGTTGGCAACGCTGCCACCATAGGCATCGGTGCGCTGGTTGTATTCGGGCAGCAGGAATTCATAGCCGAGATAGCCCATGCCGGCATAGACATAGACGATGTCGAAACCGGCTTGGCGCGCGCGTTTTGCCGCCGCGACCTGCCAGCGGATCACATCACGGATATCGCCCGCATCCATGATGCGCGGACGCAGGTTGCCCATGAATCCCACGTGGGTCGCGGCCCACGGAATACCCGAGGGCGAATAGGGCGCGATGCGCGAACTGCGGTTCATTACCGACGCGCCGCCATGCCAGAGTTCGATCGCGGCGAGTGCGCCGTGTGCGTGTACCGCCTCGGTCATCAGCGCGTGCGAACGCACATCGTTCTCGTCCCACAGGCGCGCGAACGGCAGCGGGCTGTCATCCGAGGAGGGATGAATCGAGGCAGCCCCCGTGGTGACCACGCCCCAGCCGCCCTCGGCCTTGGTGGCGCGAAACGCGGCGCGCACCCGCGGGTTGGCCTCGGTCATGCCACTCGCGTGGGGTACCTGGTAGAAGCGGTTGGGCGCGGTTACCGGTCCGATTTTCACCGGCTCGAAAAGTATCGAGTAGTTCGGGTTGCAGTCCATGGCGCGCAATTTCCCCTGCCGAGCTTTTTCAGGCACTGCGCGCAAAGCGCCGGTACCCGCCTCCAGTCAATCCATCCACCCAGGCTTCGCAGATCTGCACACCCTGTTGCGGGCTGAAGGTGTTCGGATCGAGCCCGTATTCCAGCCATAAACCGTCGAGCAGTGCACTGAGCGCGATGGCAGCGAGATCGCTGTCGAAACGGCGCCAGCGATTCTCGCGCGCGAGTTGCATCAGGGTCTGCGAGATCGTGGCCCGATACTCCGCGTAGGATTGGTCGTGGGCTCGGCTGATGGTGTCGGCACTCTTTACCGCGACCCAGAACGCGAGCCACGCATCGAGCAACCGGGGGTTGAGCAGTTCTTCCGAAAACGAGCCGCTGAAGAACGCCGACAATCGCGAGCGCGCATCCGGGGCGGCGCCGTCGATGGCCGCGCGCAGCTGCTCGGTGAGGCGGCGCGTGATCGCGAGATAGGCCTCCGCAACCAGCTCGTCCTTGCTCGCGTAATGATGGTTGATGAGTCCCACGGATACGCCCGCCTCGGCACAGATCCGGCGGATCGACGCGCCCTGGAAACCGAAGCGTTGCAGGCAAACCAGCGTCGCCTCCACCAGGCGTGCCTTGCGCACGGCAGGATCGAGGCGCTCGAATCGTGCTTGCGTGCTCATGTCTCTCCCGTTGTCGCGCGCCGCCGGCAGGAAATCATTGATCGTAGGCGTAGGAGGAATTCGCGAGATTCTCGAAGCGGGTGAATTCCTTGATGAAGGCGAGACGCACGGTGCCGATCGGTCCGTTACGCTGCTTGCCGATGATGATCTCTGCCACGCCCTTGTCGGGGGTATCCTCGTGGTAGACCTCGTCACGGTAGATGAACGCTATCACGTCGGCATCCTGTTCGATCGAACCCGATTCGCGCAGGTCCGACATCACCGGACGCTTGTTGGGGCGCTGCTCGAGGGCGCGATTCAGCTGCGACAGCGCAACCATCGGGCAATTGAACTCCTTGGCGATCGCTTTCAGGGTCCGCGAGATTTCGGAAACTTCGTTGACGCGGCCCTCCTTGGAGCCCGGCACCTGCATCAACTGCAGATAATCGACCATGATCAACGCCAGATCACCGTGTTCGCGCTTCAGCCGGCGCGCCCGCGAGCGCAGCTCGCCCGGCGACAGCGCCGCCGTGTCGTCGATGAACAGGGGACGGTCCTTCAGGGTGCTGACCGCCGCGGTCAGACGTGGCCAGTCTTCCTGCAGCAATTGACCGTTGCGCAGCCGGTGCTGATCGATGCGCCCGATCGAGGACAGCATGCGGATGATCAGTGATTCGGCGGGCATTTCCATGCTGAACACCAGTACCGGCCGGTCCTGTTTCAGCACCGCGTTCTCGACCAGGTTCATCGCAAACGCGGTCTTGCCCATCGAGGGGCGGCCGGCAACGATCACCAGGTCCGCGCGCTGCAGACCGGAGGTGCGATCATCGAGATCGATGAAGCCGGTACTCTGCCCGGTGATCTTGCTTTTGGAATCGTAGAGTTCGTCGATGCGATCGACCGCCCGGCGCAACAATTCGTTCACCGCTTCCGGCCCGCCGCGCTGCACGCGGTTCTCGCCGATCTCCATGATGCGCCGCTCGGCTTCCTCGAGCAGCTCGGCGCCGGTGCGCCCCTCGGGGTTGAAGTTGAGGGTGCTGATCTCGGTGGCCGCCGCGATCAGCTGGCGCATCGTGGAGCGCTCGCGAACGATCAGCGCGTAGGCCTGCACATTGGCCGCACTCGGGGTATTGCGCACCAGGTCACCGAGATAGGGGAGCCCCCCGACGCTGTCGAGCTCGTCCTTGCCGTTCAGATATTCGGAAAGGGTGATGACATCGAAGGGATGGCTGGCGGCAGCAAGCGCCGCCAGCGCCGCAAAAATCAGCCGGTGTTCGTGGCGGTAGAAATCCGCCTCTGTGACCAGCTCCATCACCCGGTCCCATGCCTCGTTGGACAACATGAGTCCGCCGAGCAGCGATTGCTCGGCCTCGATGGAATGTGGCGGAACCTTCAGGCTGCTGACATCCAGCGACAGGCCAGGGCTCTTTGCCTGCTGGGTCAGTGGATCAGCCATTGCACGCGCCGGGCAGGGTGGGAGAGCGATGTTCCCACCATGCAAATTTGACTGTCAACCTCGGCCGCACGTGGCGGCTGAAAGCCGCCACCCGAAACCTCAGCCCGGGACCACGGAAACCGTGATGGTCTGCGTGATATCCGAATGCAGATGCAGAGCGATCTCGAAGTCACCGATGGTGCGGATCACGCCATTTGGCATGCGCACTTCACTCTTGCTGACCGCATTTCCGGCCGCAGTAATGGCATCGGCGATATCGCGCGTGCCCACCGAACCGAACAGCTTGCCCTCGTCACCGGCATTGGCGGCGATCGTTATCCTGAGCCCCGCGAGCTTTTCGGCACGTGCCTGCGCCTCGGCCGTGCGCTCCGCGGCGACCTTCTCGAGCTCGGCACGCTGCGCCTCGAAACGCGCCACGTTTTCGGCCGTAGCCGAAACCGCCTTGCCGTAGGGGACCAGGAAGTTGCGGCCGAAGCCGCTTTTCACTTTCACCTTGTCGCCAAGGTTGCCGAGCCCACCTACCTTTTCAAGCAGAATGACGTCCATTGCTATCGTCCTCTCCAGGTTCCCGTTTCCGGGTGTCAGTTCAACCGCCGGGCGGCTTGAGCCAGCGTCGGCGAAAATCCAGCCAGCCGTCCATCGCGGCCAGCACCACCAGAAACTGCTTTATCGGCGGCAGCAACAACAATACCGCGTAAAACAGCCCCAACCAGCCGCCCCAACCGCGCGCGGTCAGCATGGCATGCGTCAACGCCAGGCCCGCAAACAGCATCGGCACCAGCGGCAGCCAGGCCCACAACCGGAATGCAGGGCCCATCGCCAGCAACGACGCGGCCACCAGCATCAGGCCCACCACTTGCACCGGGCTCAGCCGCAGCGCGTGAAACTCGAGGCGAAAACCGCCCGCGTTATACAGTTGCGCCTGCCACCAGCGGGCGATGATCAGGCAGATCACCAGCGTCACGCTGTGCACCAGGCCAAACATGCCGGCAATATCCACCGCTGCGGGCGGCATCAGCACCGGTGCGCCATTTTCCGCGGCAGGCACTGGCATGCTCTGGAACACCTGCGCAAACAGCGTCTCGACCCCGGCCAGGTAATTGCTGCCGACGGTATGGAGTCCGGCGCTCAGCAGTAAGCCCATCGCAGCGGCGGCGCACAGCGCCAGGTTCCATGAGCCCGTGCTGCGCAACAGCCACGCCACGGCGGTTACACTCAGCAATCCCGCGGCCGGCATGATTTCGCCGTAATACGCCACGAGCAATCCGGGCACCAGCGCGGCAAGCATGATGTTCAGCCCGTCACGCAAACCACGCCGCAGGACCACCAGGCCAACCACCGCCGCGCTGACCCAGGAAAACATCGGTATGGCAGCAGTAATCACCGCGACGAGCAGGGCTTGCCTGCGCCCGCGCATCACGTATTCAGCAACGCCGCGCATCCTGTCCTACCTCTGCCCGCCCGAACAGCGGGCAACCATCAGCGGTGCTGGTCCGTGTAGGGCAGCAGCGCGAGGAAACGGGCGCGCTTGATCGCGGTGGACAGCTGGCGCTGATAATGTGCCTTGGTGCCCGTGATCCGGCTCGGCACGATGGTACCGGTCTCGTTCACATACTCGCGCAGCACATCGAGATCCTTGTAATCGATCTCCTTGACGCCTTCGGCGGTGAAACGGCAAAACTTGCGGCGACGGAAATAGCGTGCCATCGTCCTTACTCCTCGATTCAACAGATTCCTGGGTCCGGAAAACGGAAAGCCGCCTAGTCGGCGCTCTCGTTCTCGGTCTCTTCCTCGGACGACTCCTCGCTGCGATCCGGACGCGGACGACGGCCCTCGCGCGAATCGTCACGGCCACGACGGTCACGCCCTTCGCGCTCCACGCGCATGATCGGCGATTCCTCGGTAATTGCCTCGTCACGGCGCAGGATCAGGTGGCGCAGGATCGCGTCGTTGTAGCGGAACGTCGTTTCGAGCTCCTGCATCACGGCGTCGGAGGCCTCGACGTTCATCAGAACGTAGTGCGCCTTGTGGACCTTGTTGATCAGGTGGGCAAGCTGGCGGCGCCCCCAGTCTTCGAGCCGGTGGATCTTTCCGCCGTCTTTCTGCACGGCCTGGGTATATCTTTCGATCATGCCCGGCACTTGTTCGCTCTGGTCCGGATGGACCAGGAACACGACTTCATAATGTCTCATTGTCGCTCCTCGTGGATTGAGCAGCCTTCCGCACGGGCGGTAAGGCAAGGAGTTTCCCCCGGCAGCTGGCGCGAGGGAGGGCGGATTCTAGAGAAGAGCACCGCCCGGCGCAATCGCAAGCGCGGTATTTGTGCAGAATTTGCCCCGCGCTCACCGCCGGACGCGGGTTTTGCCTGCCGACAGCGCCCGCGTGCCTCTATTTGTTGCTGCGCCGCTGGCGAAACGTCTCATAGAGAAACACCCCGGTCGCCACCGACACATTGAGGCTGCTGACCTCGCCGGCCATTGGAATCGAGGCCAGGTAATCGCAATGCTCGCGCGTCAGGCGGCGCATCCCGGCCCCTTCGGCGCCCATCACCAGCGCGACCGGCCCGCGCAGATCCACCTGGCTGATGTCCTGTTCCGCGTCCCCGGCGGCCCCCACGATCCACACGCCGGCTTGCTGCAGGGCACGCAAGGTGCGCGCAAGATTGGTGACGCTCACCAGCGGCACGACCTCCGCGGCGCCCGAGGCCACCTTGCGGGCGGTGGCGTTCAGCGGCGCGGCATTGTCACGCGGCACGATCAGCGCATGGGCGCCAAACGCATCGGCCGAGCGCAGGCAGGCGCCGAGGTTGTGGGGGTCGGTGACGCCATCGAGCACCAGCAGCAGCGCCGGCCCCTCGAGCCCGGTGAGCAGTTGATCGAACAGGAAGGCCTCGCCCAGCGCCTGGGCAGCCCTGACTTCGGCGATCACACCCTGGTGCACCGCGCCCGGTGCCCGGCGGTCCAGCTCCTCGCGGCTTTGCTCGCGCACACTCACACCGTGGCGCGCGGCGGAATCGAGCAGTTCCTGCAGGCGTCGATCACGCCGCCCGCCCAGCACGAACAGCGTCTGAACGCGCTCCGGTGCCCGCTTGAGCAGCGCACCTACCGGGTGCAGCCCGTGAACGCTTTGCTCTTCCGTCACGGCGTCAGCTCAGCGTCGCCGGCCGCGCTTGCGCGACGATGAAGTCTTCTTTTTCTCCGGCTTGCCCGACATCAACGGCTTCCTTGCGCCGCTGCTGCCGCCCGCTTTCACGCGCCGCACCGGAGAATTGCCCTCTCCACTGCCTTCATCTATCTGCAGGTCTATCTTGCGCTCATCGAGATCGACCCGAAGGATGCGCACCCGGATCCGGTCACCCAGACGGTAGACACGCCGCGTGCGTTCACCCACCAGGCGCCTGCCGGAGGCGTCGAAATGGTAGTAGTCATTTTGCAGGCTGGACACATGTACCAGGCCATCGGCGTAGATTTCCTGGATCTCGATAAAGAGGCCAAAACCGGTCACTCCGCTTATCACACCATCGAAACTCTCGCCGACGCGATCCTGCAGGTACTCGCATTTCAGCCAGATCATCACGTCGCGTACGGCCTCGTCGGCGCGGCGCTCGGCCATCGAACAGTGTTCGCCGAGCTCGATCATTGCCTTGAGTTCGTAGGGGTAGGAGCGTTCGCGCGGCACGGACTTCAGCCCTTCGGCACGCCGGACCTGGCCAGTGTCTTCCGCCGAGCGGATCACGGCACGTAGCGCGCGATGCACCATCAGGTCCGGATAGCGGCGGATCGGCGAGGTGAAATGCGCATAAGCGGGGTAGTTGAGGCCAAAATGACCCTCGTTCACGGGCTGATAGCGCGCCTGGCTGAGCGAACGCAACATCACGGTTTCAATCACGTGGCGGTCAGGCCGCTCATGCACCGAACCCAGCAGCTGCTGATAATCGCCCGGCTGCGGCTTGTCGCCGCCGCGCAATGACAGGCCCAGCTCACCGAGGAACTGGCGCAACGACAGCAATTTTTCGCCGCTCGGCCCCTCGTGCACTCGGTACAACCCGATCAACTTGTGTTTCATCAGGAAGCGCGCGGTTGCAACGTTCGCGCTGAGCATGCACTCCTCGATCAGCTTGTGCGCCTCGTTGCGCTCCACCGGCACCACCTCCTCGATCTTGCGATCGACGCCAAACACGATGCGTGTCTCGGTGGTCTCGAAATCGATCGCACCGCGCTCCTCGCGCGCGGCACGCAGTGCCTTGTAGAGCGCGTGGAGCTCTCTCAGGTGTGGCACCAATGCGTCGTCGATCCCGGCATCCTCGCCGTCGAGCGTCAACGCAACGCGCGTATAGGTGAGTCGCGCGGACGAGCGGATCACCGCTTCGCAGAAGCGGTAGCGGCCAAGCGCGCCGTTGCGCCCGATCTCCATCTCGCAGACCAGCGCCAGGCGATCGACCTCGGGCTTCAGCGAGCACAATCCGTTCGACAACTCCTCCGGCAGCATCGGCACCACCCGGCCCGGAAAATACACCGAGGTGCCACGGCGCCTGGCTTCCACATCGAGCGCCGTGCCGGGCATCACATAGTGCGAAACGTCCGCGATTGCGACGCTCAGCAACCAGCCTCCGCCCCGGCGCCGCTCGCAGTAGACCGCATCGTCGAAGTCCTTGGCGTCCTCGCCGTCGATGGTGACGAACGGCAACTCGCGCAGATCGAAACGACGGGCCTTGTCCGCGCGTCGCGGCTCGGAGTCGAATGCCGCCGCCTGCTCGACGACTTCCTGCGGCCAGATATGAGGGATATCGTGCATACGCAGCGACACCTCGATTTCCATTCCCGGTGCCATGTGCTCGCCGAGCACCTCCACGACCCGCCCGGTGGGTGGACCATCGGCGGCCGGCGGCGTGAGTATCTCGACGCTGACGTACTGTCCTTCGCGTGCCGCCACGCAATCGGCATCCGCCACCAGTACTTCGTGCTGGATCCGCGGATTCTCGGCAACCACGTAATTCACGCCGCGCGAGCGGCGCATGCGCCCGACCATATGCGTGGTGTTGCGCTTCAGCACTTCGACAATGGTTGCCTCGCGGCGCCCGCGATGATCCTCGCCGGTAGCACGCGCCAGAACCTCGTCACCATGAAAGACCTGGCGCATCTGGCGCCCGTGCAGATACAGGTCCTCGCCGCCTTCTGCAGGAATCAGGAAGCCGTAACCCTCGCGGTTCGCCTGCACCGTGCCCCGCACCAGGTCCATGCGCGCGACAGAGCAATAAGCGCCACGGCGGTTGCACATCAGCTGCCCGTCGCGCTCCATCGCCCGCAAGCGCCGGCGCAGCGCTTCGCGCGGCTCCTCGTCGAGCAAATCGAGACGCGTGGCGATCTCGTCGATGGTCAGCGGGACGCCTGCTTTCGCCAGGATCTCCAGAATGTATTCGCGGCTCGCGATGGGGTTCGCGTAGCGCTCGGACTCGCGCGCAAGCTGCGGATCGCGCTCGCGCGCAGTGACCGGCTTTTTCCTCGGTACCAACGGATTTCTCCTTGCTGCGGCCTGGCCGCGTGATAGCTGAGCGGGCATTATAGCCACAGGGATTGACAGCCGGGGTGACGCTGAGTACAGTGCGCCGCCTGCCCGCGGGAGCCTCGCTCCCGCTTGCCTAAAGCCCAGGTGGCGGAACTGGTAGACGCGCTAGCTTCAGGTGCTAGTTATCGAAAGGTAGTGGAGGTTCAAGTCCTCTCCTGGGCACCAATTCCCGAATCTCCGTTCGCAGCCCGGCCTGCACTGGTGTGGTCCTGCGTCTCTTGTTGCGCTCCCCATTCACTGCTGCAATGGCGGCACGCATCGCGTGTATCATTCGTGGCGGGTGCGCCTCGCACCCCGCGACGTCTGCAAGCACAATGGAAACCCGGATGAGCAACCCTGCCACGGCCATACCCGGGGGCGATACCCTCCTCGGTCACCCCAAGGGCCTGTTTCTGCTGTTCGCCACCGAAATGTGGGAGCGATTCAGCTACTACGGCATGCGTGCGCTGCTGGTATTGTCGATGGTGGCCGGGGCCGAAACCGCCAACCCGGGCTTTGGCTGGACATCGGCCGAAGCGTTGCGCCTGTATGGGCTGTTCACGGGTTTTGTGTACTTCACGCCACTGATCGGGGGCTGGCTCGCCGACAACTACCTCGGCCAGCGTCGCTCGGTGATCATTGGCGGCGTGGTCATGGCGCTCGGTCAATTCATCCTCGCCGCGTCGATCCCGGGCAACCTGCAACTGTTCTACTCCGGGCTGCTCCTGCTGGTGATCGGCAACGGGTTTTTCAAGGCCAATATTTCGACCATGGTCGGCGACCTCTACCAGAAGGGCGACGCCCGTCTCGATGGCGCGTTCACGATTTTCTACATGGGCATCAATCTCGGAGCATTTCTTGCTCCGCTGGTGTGCTCCACGCTCGGAGAAAACCCGGAACTGGGCTGGCGTTACGGATATTTCGCGGCCGGTTGCGGCATGATCCTGTCGGTGATCATCCAGCTTGCCCTGGGGCCGCGCTTTCTGCAGGAGATCGGGATGACACCATCCGCACGACGCTCGCTGCTGCTGGATGGCGGCGTAAAGAAGCCGCTGACCGCGATCGAGCTCGACCGGCTACGCGTGATCTTCATGCTGTTTGTTTTCATCGTGCTGTTCTGGGCGGCGTTCGAGCAGGCCGGGGGACTGATGAATCTCTACGCAGCCGACAAGACTGACCGCATGATAGGAGAATTCGAAGTACCCGCGGGCTGGTTCCAGTCGCTCAACCCGCTCTATATCGTGTTGCTGGCACCGCTGTTTTCGGCGGCATGGATCCGCCTGGGAAGTATCGGCAGAAACCCGCCGACTCCGCAGAAGATGGTATTGGGACTGGTACTGACCGCGGTCGGCTTCCTCGCCATGATCGCCGCGGTGATGGGCCAGGCCCATGGCGGCAAGGCCAGCATGTGGTGGCTGGTCATCGCTTACCTGTTTCATACCACCGGCGAACTGTGCATATCGCCGGTCGGTCTGTCGATGATCACCCGGCTCGCGCCGCTGCGGCTCGCCTCGTTGATGATGGGTGTCTGGTTCCTGATCAACTTCGTCGCCAACTGGCTCGCCGGTATCATCGGCTCCTATGCCGAGAGTCTTGGCGATATGGCGATATTTGGCGGGCTGGCTGCCACCCTGTTCCTGTTCGCCGGCGTGCTGTGGTTGCTTTCGGGCATATTGGTACGCTGGATGCACGGCGCGGAAAGCGTGTAGCCATCAAGTCCGCCCCCCGCGGCGCCGATCGAACGGCACGCAATCCGCCCTGCAATCAGCCTGTGAGGAACAGCAATGGCCAATAGCAAAAAACTTCCACCCAAGATTTTCCCCAGTGCGCGCGAGGATGCGACAAAATCGTTGTCGGGCAGCGCGCAATATACCAGCAGCGCCTATCGGCTGGCGTTTACTGACACCGACTTCCTGCTGCGCGAGGAATTACGCCCGGTGCGGTTCCAGCTCGAATTGCTGAAACCCGACCTCATCCAGCAAGAGCACGGCATCGACTCCACTGTGGTGATCTTTGGCAGCGCCCGCCACCTGTCACGCGACGAAGCACAGGCACAACTCGACGAAGCACATGCGCAACTGGCCGCCAGCCCACGCAGCAGCAGGGCAAAGGCGGCGGTGAAGCGCGCGGAGACGGTGCTCGGAAACAGCAAATTCTACGAGCAGGCGCGCCGTCTCGGTGCGCTGGTGACCGAAAACAGCGCTCGGATCGAGGGCTGTCGCCTGGTGGTGGTAACCGGCGGCGGTCCCGGCATCATGGAGGCTGCAAATCGTGGCGCGCACGAATCCGGAGGACAGAGCATCGGGTTGAATATCGTGTTGCCCGCCGAGCAGGAGCCAAACCCCTACATCACGCCCGAGCTGTGTTTCAGATTTCACTACTTTGCACTGCGCAAGATGCATTTCCTGATGCGCGCCCGCGCCCTGGTGGCCTTCCCCGGCGGTTATGGCACACTCGACGAGTTGTTCGAAACACTCGCCCTGATCCAGACCGGAAAGTCGCAGCGGGTACCGGTGCTGCTGTTCTGCGAGGAATTCTGGCGAGGTCTGGTCAATTTCGACGTCCTGGTGGAATCGGGCAATATCGGCGAGGAAGATATCGAGTTGTTTCGCTACGTCGAGACAGCGGAACAGGCGTGGCAGGAAATCGCTTCTTTCTACAGCTTCGGATGCGCACCATCGGATTGACGCGCCGTTAGTACACTTGCCTGGCGCGGCTGGAACCGCGAGGGAAACGGGTATTCGGGCAAAACGAAACTATCCGGCCGGAAACCAGCCAGCAAACCCGATAGGATCAGCGCGCAGGAAGCGCCCTGATTGTCAGGAACAGCTGCCGTGGGCTTCCACGGCAGCCCGTTTCAGCAGCGCGTCCGTGCGCCTTGATTATTTACCAGCGCTTGGGGCGACGGTCGCCGCCACCAGGACCACCACCACCACCGGGGCGACGATCTTCGCGCGGGCGCGCTTCGTTCACGCGCAGCGCACGACCATTGATCTCATGACCGTTCAGCTTGTTGATAGCGTTGCTGCCTTCGTCATCCGACGGCATCTCAACGAAACCAAAGCCCTTGGAACGATCGGTTTCACGATCCATGACCACTTTTGCTGACGATACATTGCCATATTCCTGGAACATCGAAAGCAGGTCATTGTCCCGGACGGTGTAGGGCAGGTTTCCAACGTAGATATTCATTCGTTTCTTCATCCTGGCGTCGAGAACAGTCTCCCGGCTCCACCACCCCAACACCAAAAAAAAGCGGCGGCGCCAACACAAACCGGGCGTATCAAGAGCCCGGTCGCCGCATTCTACCCGAAAACATGGGGCGCTGGTCCAGCATTAAAGCAGCCTGCCGCAGAAGAATTTTGATGTTCCGCAGGCGCATCGTGAACCCGGATTTACGCGCTCATCCTGCCGTGAACGGATCACGAAGGATGATGGTCTCGTTGCGTTCGGGGCCCGTCGATATGATATCGACACCCGCGCCCACGGCTTCCGCGATGCGTTCGATATAGCGGCGCGCATTGAGCGGCAGTTGCGCCCATTCGGTGACGCCGACGGTCGACTCGCTCCAGCCGTCAACGGTTTCGTAGATCGGCACCAGGCTCTCGAAGTCGGCACTGTCACGCGGCGTGCCGACGATCTGGCCCGAGCGGTCTTCGTAACCGATGCACAGGTTGATGGATTCCAGCCCGTCGAGCACATCGAGCTTGGTCAGGCACAGACCGCTGATGCTGTTGATACGCACCACCTCGCGCAGCGATAGCGCATCGAACCAGCCGCAACGGCGCGGCCTGCCAGTCGTCGCGCCGAATTCATGGCCGCGCCGCGCAAGGTGGGCACCTACTTCGTCAAACAACTCCGTCGGGAAGGGACCGGAACCAACCCGCGTGGTGTATGCCTTGGTGATTCCCAGAACGTAATCGAGATACAGCGGACCGAATCCACTGCCCGTGGCAGTGCCGCCGGCAGTGGTGTTCGACGAGGTCACGAACGGGTAGGTCCCGTGATCGATATCAAGCAGTGCACCTTGCGCCCCTTCGAACAGAATGCGCTTACCGGCCAGGCGGTATTCGTGCAGCATCGCCGGCACATCGGCCATCAGCGGCAGCAACGCCGCGCCGTGTTGCAGGCTCTCATCCAGCGTGCGCTGGTAATCGATGGCGGGCGAGTCGTAATATCCCTGCAGCACGAAATTGTGGTAATCCATCACCTCGCGCAACTTGGCGGCAAATCGCTCGGGGTTGCGCATATCGCCCAGACGCAAGCCACGCCGTGCGGCCTTGTCCTCATAGGCCGGCCCGATGCCGCGCCCGGTAGTACCGATCTTGGCATCGCCGCGGGCCTGTTCGCGCGCCAGGTCCAGCGCCGCGTGGTAGGGGAGAATCAGCGGGCAGGCGGGACTGAGCCGCAGCCGCTCGCGCACCGGCACACCACGTGATTCGAGCGCGCCGATTTCGGCGAGCAGCGCTGCGGGCGACAGCACCACGCCGTTACCGATCAGGCACAGGACGCCCGCACGCAACACCCCCGAAGGGATCAGGTGCAGCACCGTCTTCTCGCCCCCGATCACCAGCGTGTGACCGGCATTGTGACCGCCCTGGAAGCGCACCACCGCAGTCACGTTCTCGGTGAGCAGATCGACGATCTTGCCTTTCCCTTCATCACCCCATTGGGTACCGAGTACCACTACGTTCTTAGCCATTGGCACGCGCCTGATTCAACTGGTGGATTTGCCACGAATCGTCACCGGCGTGGCGCAACTCTCGATCGCAGCAGGCGCTACTGCCCTGGGCCGACAAGCCAACCACGACGCGCTCGCCCGCATCACGCAGGCGCTGGATCTCGCCCCACGCAAGCGCGGCAATTGCGGGTGCAACAAATATGCCGCCGTTGTCCCCGCCGGCACGCGCGGGTGCCAGTGTCAGCAGCGTTTTCAGGTCCATATTGAAACCGGTTGCCGGACGCGCGCGGCCAAACACCCGCCCGATATCGTCATAACGTCCGCCATTCGCCACCGCCTCGCCCTGGCCAGGCACGTAGGCCGCGAAAACCAGCCCCGTGTGATAGTGATAACCATGCAACTCGCACAGGTCGAAATGAATATTGATCCCGGGAAAGCGCTCTTCAATGATATCGGCAACCCGCTCGAGCGCTGAAAGCACCTGGTGTACCGCCGGCGGAGCATCCTGCAACAGACGCCTGGCCGCGCCGAGCACTCGACGATCACCGTTCAGACCGGCGAGTTCGCGCAGGATCGAGGAGCGCGGCCCGTCCAGCCCGGCATCATCGACGATCGCGTTGATCGCCGCGCTGGACTTGTCCTGCAGAGCCTCGAACAGCGCAGCTCGCACGCCCTCGGCAAGTGCCATGTCGTCCATCAGCGCACGAAATATCCCGACGTGGCCGAGATCCAGCGTAACCTCGCGAATACCGATGCGTCCGAGCGTCTCGAGCATCAGGCCGAGCACCTCGATATCGGCGTCGAGGCTCGCGTCACCATAAAGTTCGGCTCCGAGTTGAATGGGGCAGCGCGAGGCAAACGGGGAGCGCGCACGGGTGTGCAGCACGCTGCCCGCATAACACAGGCGCACCGGGCCATCGCGGCGCAGGCTGTGAGCGTCGATACGCGCCGCCTGTGGCGTGATGTCGGGGCGGATGCCCAGCATCCGTCCGCTCAACTGATCGGTAAGCCGGAACGTCTGGCGCTCGAGATCCCTGCCGAGACCGATCAGCAGCGATTCGGTGTATTCGATCAACGGCGGGATGACCAGTTCATAGCCCCAGCGGCCATACAGGTCCAGCAACTCGCGGCGCATCGCCTCGACGCGCGCGGCCTGGTCCGGGAGCAGTTCCTCGACGCCTTCCGGGAGCAGCCAGCGCTCCTCGCCAGGCAATGCCGAGCTGATTGTGGACATCGCAAATCCCCAGCAACAACGTGTCAGTTGACCATGTACAACAGCAACGTGCCTACCAGCATGCTGCCTAGACCCGCCAGACGCAGGCTGCCGTCATCGAGTTGAGCCGCGGTCGCGATCATGCCGCGCCAGGCCCGCGGAGACAGGAACGGCGTCAGCCCTTCGATAACCAGCATGAGACAGAAAGCGACTGCCAGATCGTGCCACATCTGCTTTATAACCCGGTGAAAACGCCGCGACAGGCGCGGCGCATCCTACCACAAGCGCGGCGCCCCGACCCAGGCGTTTGCGCCGCTCAACGACCGGGTTTTGACTGGTTCAGATAACGAAAGAAATCACTCTTCGGATCGAGCACCAGCATGTCCTGGGGACTCGCGAACGATTCCTCGTAGGCGCGCAGACTACGGGTGAACGAATAGAACTCGGGTGCCTTGTTGAACGCAACCGCGTAGATCGCAGCCGCCTCGGCATCGCCGTCACCACGCACCAGCTCGGCGTCACGATAGGCCTCAGCCTCGAGGATGGTGACCTGTCGGTCAGCATCGGCACGGATCTTCTCTGCCTGCTCCTTGCCCTGCGCACGGTACTCGCGCGCAAGTTTCTCACGCTCCGCGGACATGCGCTTGAATACCGCATCACTCACTTCTTCGGGAAGATCGATTTTCTTGACCCGC
This sequence comes from Gammaproteobacteria bacterium, assembly GCA_016705365.1. Taxonomy (NCBI): domain Bacteria; kingdom Pseudomonadati; phylum Pseudomonadota; class Gammaproteobacteria; species Gammaproteobacteria bacterium. The sequence goes on from JADIYI010000008.1 coordinate 285,212, forward strand.
ACATCGACCACCCGGATGCCGAGAGATTGGGTTACGGCACTGTTCAGGTCATCCGTGATCTCGGACATCAGCTCCTCGCGCTGGCCCGACACCACCTCGTGCAGACGTCGTTTGCCGAACTGGTTGCGCAAGCCGTCGTTGGCCCGTTGTGCAAGGCGCGTCTCGGCTATCGACTGCACCCCGCCCGTCGCACGGTAATAGGTCTTCACATCCTCGATACGCCATTTCGTGAATGAATCCACGATCAACCGTTTCTTCTCGAGCGTGTAGAAACTCTCGGGCTCCGAGTCGAGCGTCAGGATCCGGGAATTGAATTTGCGCACCTCGTCGACCAGCGGGATCTTGAAATGGAGCCCTGGCTCGCTGTCGACATCGAGCAGACGTCCGAAGCGCAACACCACGGCGCACTCGGTTGCCTTGATCACATACAGCGTATTGAGCAGCGCCACCAGCGCAAGGCCCAGCGCGGCGAGAAATGCCAGCATGCGTCCGTTCATCAGCGTCGCTCCCTTTGCCGCAGGTTGCCAGGATCGCGGCGCGCCCGGTCCAGCGCATCGCGCGCCGCATCGTCATTCTCGACCTGCGGGCTGCGCACCACTGGCGGCGCCGCCTCCGGCTGCTGCCGGCCAAGGCGGTCGATCGGCAGGTACATCACGTTATTGCTGCCCGGCACATCGACCAGCACCTTGGAGCTGTTGCTCATGACGCGCTGCACCGCATCCAGGTAAAGACGCTCACGGGTCACCTCCGGCGCCTTCTCGTACTGGCCAAGCAATTTCTCGAAACGCTGCGCTTCACCCTGCGCTTCCGCAACCACCTTGCCGCGGTACGCTGCTGCCTCCTCGAACACGCGCTGGGCCCGGCCACGCGCCTCCGGCACCACGCTGAACGCATAGGCACTGGCCTCGTTCTTCAGCCGCTCCTCGTCTTCCTTGGCCTTGATCACGTCATCGAAAGCGGCCTTGACCTCGCCGGGAGGCTTGGCACCCTGGATCGTAACTTTCACGACCTGGATACCGGTGCCGTAATTGTCGAGATAGCTCTGCAATTTGAAGCGCACATCGTCACCGATCTGCCCACGCCCCTCGGACAGGACCTGATCGAGCTTGCTGCTGCCCACAACGTGGCGCAGCGCACTGTCGGTCGCCTGTTGCAGACTGTTCTCCGGATTGTTCACGTTGAGCACGAAAGCCTTGATATCGGCGATGTTGTACTGCACCGCAATCGGCAGCTCGACGATATTCTCGTCCTGGGTGAGCATCACCCCCGTGGAATTGTATTGCCGCTCCGCCGTGACGTTGACCGGAAACACCTGATCGACCCACTTCGGATTCCAGTTGAAGCCCGGTTCGAGCACCTCGTGAAAACGCCCGAAGCGAAGCACCACTGCGCGCTCCTGCGCATCGAGCACGTTGATGCCTGCGTATAACCACAAGCTGGCCAGAACCAGGACGATCAGGCCTGCAATTGCGCGGTTGAGTGCCTTGTCCTCGCCCGATCCACCACCCGAACCGGAACCAAAGGCCGCACCGAGCTTCTGGCGGAACTTGCGGAAAGCCTCGTCGAGATCCGGCGGCCCCTGGTCACCGCCCCAAGGGTCGCGCTGCTTTCCATTGCCACCTGGTTCATTCCAGGCCATATCGATCTCCCTGCGATGTAGTGCTTGAACAATGCGTCCGCGATTCTATCAGAAGTGTTCGCGTGACGAGCCGGACCCGCACTCCGCGGCGATGAGCTGCGCGAACTGTCCGCGCGGAATCCGGATTTCGAGGCTGATCGAGCCATCCTGCGCGACACGCTCGTCCAGCACCGCGCCCTTTTCGTAGAGCCGCGCACGCAACCTGCCCTGCGCCGGATCGAGCGGCAACCACTGGTGCAGCATGTCCTCCGCGAGCAGTTCGGCAATTGCCTCGCGCAACAGGTCCATTCCCGCACCGCTGCGCGCCGAGACCCATACCCGCACCGGCCTGCCGTCCTCGCCCCGGTCAATACGCGGCTGCGCCTCGAGCAGATCGATCTTGTTGTACACGTTGAGTCGCGGCACCTGTTCGGCGCCGATCTCGGCAAGTACACTTTCGACCTCATGCGTGGTGTCGTCGCGATCGGCGGCGCTCGCGTCGATCACATGGAGCAGCAGATCGGCGAGTTGCGCCTCCTCGAGCGTGGCCCGGAACGCCTCCACCAACTGGTGCGGCAAATGCCGCACAAAGCCTACCGTATCGGCCAGCACCATGGCACGTCCGTCCGCCAGCTGACAGCGGCGCATGGTCGGATCGAGCGTCGCGAACAGCCGATCCGCCGTCAGCACGCCGGCGCCCGTGAGCGCATTGAACAGGGTGGATTTGCCGGCGTTCGTGTAGCCAACCAGTGACACGGTGGGAATTTCCGCGCGGCGGCGCGCGCGCCGCCCCTGCTCACGCTGCAGGTGAACCTTCTCGAGCCGGCGCGTCAACAGCCGGATGCGGTCGCGGATCAGGCGGCGGTCGGTTTCGAGCTGGGTCTCGCCGGGGCCGCGCAGTCCGATGCCGCCCTTCTGGCGCTCGAGGTGCGTCCAGCCGCGGACCAGGCGCGTCGAGATATGACGCAGCTGGGCGAGTTCGACCTGGAGCTTTCCGACGTGCGAGCGTGCCCGTTGCGCGAAGATATCGAGTATCAGCCCGGTACGGTCGATCACCCGGCATTCCAGCACCTGCTCGAGGTTGCGTTCCTGCGAGGGGCTCAGTGCGTGATTGAAGATGACCAGCTCGGCACAATGCCCGCGCACCGCGGCGAGAATCTCTTCCAGCTTGCCGCTACCGACAAAACTGCGCGGATCCGGGCGTCGTCGTTGTCCGAAAATGAAATCCACCGGGTCGGCACCCGCCGACAAGGCCAGTTCCTCGAGTTCGCGCGGATCTTCCTGGGGACTGTCCGCGTCCAGGTTGAGGTGAACGAGAACCGCGCGCTCACCCGTTCCGGGACGCTCGAAAAACACGGTTACTCGACAGCCTCTTCGCCTTCGTCATCGGCGGATGCAAGACGCACCGGGCGCGAGGGCACCACCGTCGAAACCGCGTGCTTGTAAACCATCTGGCTGACGGTGTTCTTGAGCAGGATGACGAACTGGTCGAAGGATTCGATCTGGCCCTGGAGCTTGATGCCGTTGACCAGATAGATGGATACCGGGATACGCTCCTTGCGCAGCGCATTCAGGAAAGGGTCTTGTAGAGTTTGCCCCTTTGACATTTCAGGATTCTCCTTTGAATGACCCCGTACGGGATCTGATTGACTTGAAACTCAACACCTTGACACCTGCTGGAAGAGTGGCGTACCGAATCCATGCTATCGGCGCTTATTTGAAATTGCATACTAGGAAGCGCGACCTCCTCGTTCTTGTCACCTCAAATGGAGGCGGCGGCCACATATTTCAAGGCCAGCTGCAGTATTTCCTCGTGCGCGCCGTTGCCCGCGTGCGCCGACTCGTCCGTGAGCAGCCACTGCAGCTCGGGCCAGGATCGCAACCATGTGTGCTGGCGCTTGGCCAGTTGACGCGTGGCAATGATAGCCCTTTCGACCATCGCGGCGTAGGAAATGCGGTCATCCAGGTAGTCCCAGGCCTGGCGATACCCCACGCTGCGCATGGACGGCAGGGCAGGTTCGAGGTCCCCGCGCGCGCGCAGCGCAGCCACTTCATCCAGGAACCCTGCCTGCAGCATCGCCTCGAAACGCAGCGCGATTCGCCGATGCAAAACCACCCGATCCCGGGGAGCCACCGCCAACTGGAGCAGCCGCCAGGGTAGTGCGGTGGCCCCTTGCCTCTGGTGAATGCTGCTGATGGTGTCACCGGAAACCAGGAACACTTCCATGGCCCGCTGCAGGCGCTGCGGATCGGTCACTGGAATGCGCGCGGCGGCGAGCGGATCGACCGCGGCAAGGCGGCGGTGAACCGCTGCCCAGCCGCCGGCGTCCGCCAAGGCGAGAATTTCCTCGCGCACCCGGGGGTCAGCCGGTGGCAGATCGGCCAGCCCCTGGACAAGAGCGCGGAAGTACAGCATCGAACCGCCCACCAGCAACGGTGTCTTGCCGCTGGCGACGATCTCCTCGATCGCGGCCCATGCATCGCGGCGAAAATCGGCCGCCGAATAGATCTCCGCCGGATCGCGTATGTCGATCAGCCGGTGGGGATACCGCGCGAGCACCGCAGGCCCGGGTTTTGCGGTGCCGATATCCATGCCGCGGTACACCTGCGCGGAATCGACGCTTACGATCGTGCAATCGAGCGCATCGCACAGCGCCAGCGCCAGCGCGGTCTTGCCCGCAGCCGTCGGGCCCATCAGGCAGATAACGAGCGGACGCCGATCCGCAGCGGCATTCACGGCAGCGCCTGCTCAGCGACCGCGCAGGAAGAGCCGGTCGAGCTCGGCCAGCGATTGCACCGCCCAGGTGGGGCGGCCGTGGTTGCATTGTCCGCTGCGCTCGGTGCGCTCCATGTCGCGCAGCAGGCCGTTCATTTCCGCGATGCTCAATTGCCGATTGGCGCGTACCGCACCGTGGCAGGCCATGCCGGCGAGAATCTGGTCGGCATGCGCCTCGATACGCGAACTGGTGCCGAATTCGCGCAACTCGGCCACCACATCGCGTACCAGCGCCGCGATGTCGGCGCCCGACAACAACGCCGGGATCTGTCTCACGGTGACCATTTCCTCCCCCGAACGCTGCAACTCGAGCCCCAGCGCGGCGAGCGTCGCCGAGTGCTCCTCGACACATTCCGCTTCGCGCCGGCTCACCGCGATCTGCTGCGGCACCAGCAGCGGCTGGGCGCGCACACCGCCGGCATCACGTGCGCTCTTCATGCGCTCGTAGGTGATGCGTTCATGCGCCGCATGCATGTCAACGATAACCAGCCCCTCGCGGTTCTCGGCAAGAATATAGATACCCTTGATCTGGGCCACGGCAAACCCGAGCGGCGGCACATCCTGGGCGACGCCGGAAATCGCCGCCGCCGGGAATCCCTGCGGCGCGCCGGTGGACAAGGCACGGTAGGCCTCGATACTCTCCCTGACAGCACCCTGATCCGGACGGTTCCACAGCCCGTGCTGCTGTACCACGCCCGGCTCGCCGGGCGGCGCCGGCGCAACCATCGACGATTGCTCCACGCCACCGGCACGGGTCCCCGCGAGCGCCCGGTGCAACGAGTGAAACAGGAAGTCGTGCACCATCCTCGATTCGCGAAAACGCACCTCGTGCTTGGTCGGGTGCACGTTCACATCGACCAGCATCGGATCGATGTCGAGATACAACACATAGGCCGGATGACGGTCATGATAGAGCACGTCGCGGTAGGCTTGGCGGATCGCATGCGCGACCAGCCGGTCGCGCACGATGCGTCCGTTGACAAAGAAGTACTGCAGATCACTCTGGCTGCGGGAAAAACTCGGCTGGGCCACCCAGCCCCGCAGCATCACCCCGGAAGCTTCGACCTCGACGGCCAGCGCGCTTTCAAGAAACGGCGCGCCGCACAGCGTTGCCAGGCGCTGCTCGCGCTCGGCAACGCCGGTGCAGGCACGCAACGAAAACACCGGCTTGTGGTTGTGCCGCAGCGTGAACCCGGCGTCGAAACGTGCCAGGGCCAACCGCCGGACCACCTCTTCGCAATGACCGAACTCGGTACGCTCCGCGCGCAGGAATTTGCGCCGCGCCGGCGTATTGAAGAACAAATCGCGCACTTCGACCGTCGTTCCGCGCGGATGCGCCGCCGGGGTGATCAGTGGCTCGCCACGCGCTCCTGTTTCGAGGCGCGACCCGTGGTCCGCACCCGCGGTGGCGGTACTAATCGAGAGCCGCGCGACCGACGCGATGCTGGCCAGCGCCTCACCGCGAAAGCCGAGGCTCAACACCCGCTCGAGGTCCTCGAGCGTGCGTATCTTGCTGGTCGCGTGGGGCGCGAGCGCCAGTGGCAGATCCTCGACGGACATGCCCTCGCCATCGTCGCGTACGCGAATCAGCAGCGTGCCGCCGGCTTCGAGGTCGATCTCGAGACGGGTCGCGCCAGCATCGAGGCTGTTCTCGGCCAGTTCCTTGACCACGGAGGCGGGCCTTTCGACGACCTCGCCTGCGGCGATCTGGTTGGCGAGCAATTCACTGAGATGCTGGATGCGCCCCATCTGTCTCTTCAGGAAGAACAGGCCGGGCAGCAGCGGGAATTCAGATTTGCGGGATTACGATCCGTTGCCCCGCCTGGATACCACCTCTGTCGCCCAAGCCGTTGGTTTTGACGATCTCGCCGACACTAACACGATAGCGCTCCGCGATGCCAGACAGGGTGTCACCACGCGCGATCACGTATTCCGAGGCCCGTGCGCCATTACGCACCCTCATTGCCACCAGCGTGTCGGGCGGGGGCGTGGACAGGAAGTAATCACTGACTCCGCTGAAGATTGCGCGCGCCATGCTGCGCTGGAAATCGGCACTGCCCAAGCGCGCCGCTTCGCCGGGATTCGAGATGAAGCCGGTTTCGACCAGGATGGATGGCATATCCGGCGACTTGAGCACCACGAAGCCAGCCTGCTCCACGTGTGGCTTGTGCAGCTGGGCAATCCGGCCCACCGAGTGCAACACCCGGCTGCCGACCCCCAGGCTGGCATCGAGCGAGGCGGTCATCGACAGATCGGTGAGCACTTCCGCCACCTGATTGTCCTTGGCCCCCAGGTTGACGCCGCCGATCAGGTCGGCGCCGTTCTCACGTTGCGCCAGGAATGCCGCCGAGGCGCTGGTGGCACCGCGTTGGGACAGCGCGTATACCGAGCTGCCGCGCGCGCGCGAGTGGGTGAACGCATCGGCATGGATCGAAACGAACAGATCGGCCCCGGTCTTGCGCGCCAGGTCACGGCGCCCCTGCAGCGGCACAAAATAATCGCCCTTGCGGATCATCGTCGCGCGGTAACCGGGCTGCTGGTTGACCCGCGTTTCCAGTTGGCGCGCTATGGCCAGCACCACGTCCTTCTCCCGGATGCGTCGCGGCCCGATCGCACCAGGGTCCTCGCCACCGTGCCCCGCATCGATGGCAATCAGGATATCGCGCCCGCCTTCGGGCAAAGGCCGCGGCAGCGGTGCGCTCTGTGGTTGCGCGGGCGCTTCGGGCTGGGTGACCGGCTGGCTGATCTCTGGAGCGGCAAGCGGCGACGAGCCGGAGGCTTCGCGCGCACCCGGCGCGGTATCCGCCGGCGGTTCCGGGGGCGTGCTCGAGTCCCGTTGCGTCTGGTCGTAGAGATCCACCACCAGGCGATTGCCGTAATCGCCGCTCGGTCCCAGCAGAAAGCTCTCGGGTCGAACGCCGTTCTGCATGTCCAGCACGATGCGCAGATCGCTCTCACCGCGCAAACCGCTGCGAATGCGCTGTATCGGGGTGGCCGCAAGATCAACCGTCTGCAGGGTGCCTTGCAGGCGGCTGTTGCCAAGATCGATGATCACCCGATCGGGATTGCCGACCACGCTCAGGCTGTGTTCGGGCCGACCGCTGAGATCGAAAACCAGGCGAGTGTGGTCAGGTGCGCGCCACAGGCGCACTCCCTGCACGGCGGATGAAGCCAGCGATTGCAGGCTTGCAATCGTCAGCACCACGCCCATGCAGAGACGCGCGAATCCCGAGGTCGATCCAGAAAAAATCATGGCGCTCGCAATAAACGAAGTGTCCCGTTCCCAAATATAGCAACGGCTCACGATTACGCACGTCGAGGACTGCTTTCGAGACGCGTAACTATTGCTGTGCCGCGCACACTTGACGCATGCCAGGCAATCCGCCTGCCTGCGCCATCCGCGGTGATCGTCAACTCCACATCCGCTGCCGGCAGGTGCCCCGCGCCATGATCGGCCCATTCGAACAACAGCAGCGCGGCGGGATCGAGGTAATCACGGATGCCGAACTGTTCGAGCTCCTCCGGATCACGCAGCCGGTAGAGATCGAAATGGAACACCTGCCGCCCCGCCACCTCGTACGGCTCGACCAGCGTGTAGGTCGGACTGCGCACCTGTCCGGTGTGCCCCAGCGCACGCAACAAACCCCGGCAAAGCGTGGTCTTGCCGGCACCGAGTTCACCATGCAGGTACAGGATGGCAGGACCGCACAGCGCATCCGCAAGCCGCGCGCCGAAGGCCAGCGTCGCGTTTTCATCAACCAGGTGGCAGGACATCGGCGCAGCCCTGACCGTCATTCGTTGAGCAGGCGACGCAGCCAGGGCAGGAGGTCGGTCGCGAGCAGACCGCGCTCACCCGATTCCTGCGCCGCGAGATCCGCGGCGCGCCCGTGCAGACAGACGCCGAGGCGCGCCGCCAGTTCCCGGCCTGCCCCCTGCGCCAGCAAAGCACCCAGGATTCCGCTCAGCACATCGCCCATCCCGCCCGTTGCCATGCCCGGATTGCCGTAGGGACAAACGCCGACCGGGAGCTCGGCATCCTGCGTGGACACCAGCGTGCCGGCCCCCTTGAGCACCACCACCGCGGTCGGATCGGCCAGGCGCCGCAGCGCGGCAAAGCGGTCATCATTCACCTGCGTCACCGGCATCGTGAGCAGGCGGGCGGCTTCGCCGGGGTGTGGTGTCAGCAGCAACTGGTCACGCCAGGGTCGCGCATCGGCTTCACCCGCAGCGAGGGCATTCAGCGCATCGGCGTCGAGCACGGTCGGCAGACCCGCCGCCAGCGCGCGTTGCAGCATCTGCTGCGCCCAGGGGCTGCGCCCGAGCCCCGGCCCGACCACCAGCACCGTGGCTCGCGCCAGCATCGGCTCGAGCTCGTGCACAAACGCCACCGCGTGCGCCATCAGTTCCGGGCAACGCGCAACGATGGGCGCCACGCTCGAGGCATGTGTGGCCACCGACACCAGCCCTGCTCCGCAGCGTGCCGCGGCCTCGGCAGCCATCGCCGCCGCACCCGCCATTCCGGGCGCCCCTCCGATCACCAGCACATGACCAAAACGGCCTTTGTGCGCAGTGCGCGGGCGCGCCGGCAGGGCCGCGAGCAGCGAACCCAGCGACAGCAACTCGGCGCCCGGCACGACTCCCCGGTAAGTTGCGGGCGGGACACCGAGATCGTGAAAATGCAGGACGCCGCGCAAATCGGCGGCAGCACCGGTATAGAGGCCGCGCTTGCGTCCGATAAAGCTGATGGTGTGGGCAGCGCGTACAGCGACCCCGCGCACCGCGCCGGTATCGCTGCAAAGGCCCGAGGGTATATCCACCGCGATTACCGGCAATTCACTGCCGTTGATCGCTTCGATGACCTTCGCCTGAAGTTCTTTTACCGGGCCACTGAGACCGGTGCCGAGCACGGCATCGACGATCAGCTCGCCCTCGCCCGGTGCCTGCTCGCCCCATGGCGCGATGCTCACACCCGCCGCAATTGCCGCATCAAAGGCCAGCCGCGCATCACCGCCAATGCGCCCGGCATCCCCGACCAGGGCAATGCGTGCGGGAACCCCTCGATCGGCCGCGAGCCGTGCCACCACGAACCCATCACCACCGTTATTGCCGGTACCGCAAACGATATGCAGCCCTGAATCCGGATAGTACTTGCGCGCCACATCGAACACCGCGCGACCTGCCCGCTCCATCAGCACACACCCCGGTATGCCCTGCTCGACGATGGCGGCGCGATCGAGTGCCCGCACCTGTTCCGCGGTATACAGCGCGGTGCCTGCTTGCGGCATGGTTTGCGTCTCCTGTGAACAGGTTTTCATTGTATCCGAAGGCTCCGCTATGCTTGGCACCCGATACCACGGAGAAAGCGCTTGGCTGTCCCCGACAAAGAACCCGCAGCAACCCTCATGCGCGACGATCCGCTGACGGGGCTGGCGACCGATATCCGGCTCTGGGCCGCGGAGCTCGGTTTCGCACGCCTCGGCATCAGCCGCGTCGACCTTGCCCCTCACGACCGGTACTACCAGCGCTGGCTGGCAGCAGGCCACCACGGCGAAATGGAATATATGGAGCGTCACGGCGCCCGGCGCTGGCGACCCGCTGAATTGATTCCCGGCACCATACGGGTGATTTCCGTCACGATGGACTACCGCGCGGGAGGCGCCGATCCGCTGCAGGTTCTCGAAGATCCCGCCCGGGCCTACGTGGCACGCTACGCACTCGGGCGCGACTATCACAAGCTGATGCGGGCACGTCTCGCCGAGCTCGCCAAACGGATCCGCGCGCGCCGTCCGGACGCCGCCCAGCGTGTATTCGTCGATAGCGCGCCGGTACTGGAGCGGGCAATCGCGCAGCAAGGGGGAATCGGCTGGATCGGCAAGAACACCATGCTGATCGATTCCCGCGGCGGTTCGTGGTTTTTTCTCGGCGAGATCTATACCGATATTGCGCTGGCGCCCGACCTGCCTTTCAGCACGATGCATTGCGGGAGCTGCACCGCCTGCCTCGAAGTCTGTCCGACGCAGGCCTTCGTCGGCCCTTTCGAACTCGATGCGCGCCGCTGCATCTCGTATCTGACCATCGAATTGCAGGGCTCGATACCCCCCGAAATGCGCCCGCTGCTCGGCAATCGCGTGTTCGGTTGCGACGATTGCCAGCTGGTCTGCCCGTGGAACAAGTTCGCCCGCCCGAGTTGCGAGGCAGATTTCCTACCGCGCCACGGACTCGATGACAGCGCTCTGAGCGAACTGTTCGGCTGGAGCGAGCAGCAATTCCTCGAGCGCGCCGCCGGATCACCGCTGTATCGGCTGGGCCACGCCCGCTGGCTGCGCAACCTCGCGGTAGCGCTCGGCAACGGGCCGGCAACGGCGGCGGCGCGCGCGGCACTGCAGGCGCGCCTCGAGCATCCTTCGACCCTGGTACGCGAGCACGTGGCGTGGGCGCTCGCGCGACTTCAGACACTCATGCGGAAAAACGTGTCGCGGTAGTGACGCAGTTCGGCGATCGAGTCGCGGATATCCTCGAGTGCGAGGTGGCTGCCCTGCTTGCTGAACCCGGCATACACGTCCGCGCGCCAGCGACGTGCCAATTCCTTCACGGTGCTGACGTCAAGATTGCGGTAGTGAAAAAAAGCTTCCAGGCGCGGCATATGACGCACCATGAAGCGGCGATCCTGGCAGATGCTGTTGCCGCACATCGGCGACTGTCCCGCCACGGCATGGCGGGCAAGAAACGCCAGCGTCTGGCGCTCGGCCTCGGCTTCGTCCATGGTGCTCCGGCGCACCCGATCGACCAGGCCCGAATGACCGTGCTGACGGGTATTCCATTCGTCCATTGCTCCGAGCACCGCGTCGTCCTGGTGGATCGCCAGCACCGGCCCCTCCTCGATCACATCGAGATGGGCATCGGTGACGATCGTCGCGATCTCAAGCACCACATCACGCTCGGGGTCGAGACCGGTCATCTCCATATCGACCCACACCAGAACGTCCTGCGCTGCCATGATAAACTCCTCCGCGATATGCTCATCCGCAACCTGACTATAGCAAAGCGCCATGAACCCGTGCTGAGACCACACCGCCCGATGCCGATCCGCGAACTGCATGGCCGGCCGTAAGCTGAGCCTCAACCAGGCGCGACGTGTCAGCGGCAGGCATCGCAGCCGCCTGGAGCGCGCCGAAACTCCTGGCGACTCACCGGCTGGCGATCAACAAGGTGTGGTGATCGCCTGTTTCGGCAAGAAAGTCGAAGTGGAGGATGCCAGCGCGCCGCAATGCGTGGTGCGCTGCCATCTGCGCGCCAATCTCGAGTCGGTGGTGACCGGGGACCGCGTGATCTGGCGCCGTGATGGCGATGCCGGAGTGGTCCTCGCGCGGCTCGACCGAAGCAGCGAACTCGGACGCCCCGATGCACGCGGCAGGGCGCGTATCATCGCCGCCAATCTCGACCAGATCGTGATCGTCATCGCGCCCGAACCGGCACCGCACTCGAGCCTGCTGGATCGCTACCTGGTGGCGGCCGAAAATGCCGGCATCGGCGCGCTGATCCTGCTGAACAAGACCGATCTTGGCGACCCCGACGGCCGGCTCGGGCAACTGCTGCGTCCCTATGTCGCTATCGGCTACCCAGTGCTGCGTGCCTCGGCGCTGAAAGACGGTGGTCTGGACGAATTGCGCGCCGCGCTGGCGGGTCACACCACGGCTTTTGTCGGGCAGTCGGGTGTGGGCAAGTCCTCACTGATCTCGGCGCTGCTGCCGCAGCAAGCGATCCGGATCGGCGATCTGTCGGACGCCGCGATGAAGGGGCGTCACACCACGACTACCGCACGTCTCTATCACCTCGGCGGCGGCGAACTGATCGATTCGCCCGGTATCCGCGAGTTCAGCCTCGAACACCTCGACACTGCCAGCACGGCAGCCGGGTTCGTCGAGTTCAAGAGCTATCTCGGACAGTGTCGCTTCCGCGACTGCGAACATCGCGACGAACCCGGCTGCGCGGTACGCGAAGCGGTCGCTGAGGGGGCACTGAGCGCGGAACGCTACGCCGGTTATCTGCACATCATCGGAGCCCGCCAATGAACCACTCCCTGCCCCGACGCGCATTCGTCGCCCTGCAGTACCTGGTGCCCCAGCACCTGCTGTCGCGACTGTTCGGGTACCTGGCCGGCTCACGCATCCCGGTACTGAAGGATTTCCTGATCCGCCGCTTCATCGCCGCATTCGCGGTCGACATGCGCGAAGCGCTCGACCCCGACCCGTCTTCCTATGCGGATTTCAACGCGTTCTTCACCCGTGCCCTGGCCCCCGGCGCGCGCCCGCTCGACAGCGCGCCGGACTCACTGGTATCGCCGGCTGACGGCGCGATCAGCCAGCTCGGGCGGATCGAGGCGGGACGCATCGTGCAGGCCAAGGGCCATTGGTTCAGCAGCGCCGAGTTGCTCGACGATCCGCAACTGGCGCGCCGCTTCGACGAGGGTTCGTTCGCCACCATCTATCTCTCGCCGCGCGATTACCATCGCGTACACATGCCCCTGGCGGGACGACTGGTCGCGATGCACTATATCCCGGGATGCCTGTTCTCGGTCAACCAGAGCACCGCCGAACATGTGCCGCGGTTGTTTGCGCGCAATGAACGCCTGGTATGCCAGTTCGAAACCGCGCACGGGCCATTGGCGATGGTACTGGTGGGTGCAATGATCGTGGCCGGCATAGAAACCGTGTGGAGCGGACCGATCACTCCGGCCGGACAACACACGCTCGCCATCGACCTCGAGATGCCCGCCAGCGAACGCAGCCTGGAAAAAGGCGCCGAGATGGGTCGCTTCCAGCTCGGTTCAACGGTCATCCTGCTGCTGCCACGCGGCGTGGCCAGCTGGGATCCGGCACTCGGCGAGGGCAGTACGGTACACATGGGTGCGCGTATCGCGACGCTGGGCTGAACAGGGTAACTCAGGCGCGGTCGGCCGCGAACGCGATGACCTCGTCGATGCGCGCGGCTCCGAGCGCGATCATCACCAGGCGGTCGACGCCGAGCGCCACGCCGGCGGATTCCGGCAACCCGCTGGCCAGGGCCGCGAGCAGGCGCTCGTCGGGTTCGCAGACCGGCAAGCCCGCCGCGGCGCGCGCGGCATTGTCGCGCCCGATGCGGCGTCTCAGTTCCTCGGCATCGCACAGCTCGTTGTAGCCATTGGCGAGTTCGACTCCGTCCACGAACAATTCGAAGCGGTCCGCAACCTCGACGCCCTCGGTATCCACCGTGACGCGCGCCAGCGACGCACGCGCCGCCGGGAAGCCATCAACGAACTGCAGGCAACCGTGCCCCAGCCGCGACTCCACGCATTCGCTGAACAACAGGTCGAGCAGCGCATCGGGCGGCCAGTCGCCTACTGGCTCGCCCGACAGCCCGCTCGCCCGCTGACGCAGCTCCGCGAGGGATGCTGCCCCCGGGTCGAGCCCCGCGTGGCGCATTAACAATTTGCGCCACGAGTCGCGACGCACCGGACGCCCACCGATCACCGCAGCCACCAGCTGGGCCACCTCCGCGGCCAGTTGTGCCGTATCGAAACCCGGGCGATACCACTCGAGCATCGTGAATTCGGGATTGTGACGTGGTCCGCACTCGCCGCGGCGGAAGGCCTTGCCCATCTGGTAGATCGCACCGCTGCCGGCCGCGAGCAGGCGCTTCATGGCGAATTCGGGACTGGTTTGCAGATACCAGTCCACCTCATCGGCAAGCGGGCGTGCCGCGATACTCTCGAGCAATGGATCGGTGGCCGTCACCGGACACAGCTGCGGCGTGTCGACTTCGAATACGCCGCGCTCGGCGAAAAAAGCCCGGATACGGCCGAGCAGCGCGGCCCTGGCACGCAATGCCTCGATGCTTGCGGCCGGACGCCACGCCGCGCCGTCCCGTCGCATGCGCTCAGGAACGCACGCGGTTCATGTATTCGCCGGTGCGGGTATCGACACGCACGACAGCGCCGACATCGAGGAACAGCGGTACGCGCACCACCGCCCCGGTGACCAGCTTGGCGGGCTTGGTGCCGCCGGTGGCCGTATCACCACGCAGACCGGGGTCGGTCTCGACAATTTCGAGCTCCACGAAATTCGGCGGCGAGACCGTCAGCGGCGAATCGTTCCACAGGGTCACGGTGCAGGAGTCCTGTTCCTTCAACCACTGCGCGGCATCACCGACGATATCGCGCGAGGCCTGGTATTGCTCGAAGCTCACCGGATCCATGAAATTCCAGAACTCGCCATCGTTGTAGAGATATTGCAGTTCCTTGTCGACAGCATCGGCTCCGTCGAGCGTGTCGCCCGATTTGAAGGTGCGATCCCACACCCGCCCGGTCTTCAGATTGCGCAGCTTTACCCGGTTGAAAGCCTGCCCCTTGCCGGGCTTCACATACTCGTTCTCGAGAATCGAGCATGGATCTCCCTCGAGAATCACCTTGAGTCCGGCCTTGAATTCATTGGTGGAATACGACGCCATGATTGTCCTCGACAGGTTGCTGGCCACGAAATGCGCGCGATGATACTCCGTTCGACGGGCCGTTGGCAGCGCCGCGTCCGGCTTTGCAGGACGTGACGGGCATCGCGGGAACCGGGTAGCACTGTGCCCGGCCCTCTTCTACAATGCCTCGCAGCACCACGGCGCGAGGGCCGCGGGCCATGAGCCAAAGGCGCCCATCGATGCAGCAAAGCGAAACCCTACATCTGCTGGTCAGCAGCGAATCCCAGGCCCAGCTCGAAGCCTGCGTCGGGGTGTTCCGGGATGCCGGGTGGAGCGCGCGCGCGCATCGCGTGACCTCGCTGCGCGATCTCTCCGACATGCTGCGTGATCCGCAATGGGACCTGCTGATCGCCAGCGACAAACATCCGGAACTCGCCCCGGCAGAGGCGATCGCGACCATGGCAAAATCCTCGAACCCGCTGCCCTGCATCGTCCGTACCGCCAGCCCGGGAAACGAACAAGGCACTGCCTGGCTGCGCGCCGGCGCGCGCGATGTGATCGCCAATGACCAGGGCGAGCGGCTGCTGCTGAGCGCATTGCGCGAAATCAAGGCGCTGCGCGAGCATCGCGAACTGGAGGCCTTGCGCACCCGTCACGAGGAGGTCGCGCGGCGCGTCGAACTGCTGCTTGCGGCCTCGCAGGATGCCATCGCCTACGTCGTCGATGGCATGCATGTACACGCCAACGAACTGTACGCCAGGACATTCGGATACGCCGCTATCGAGGATCTCGCCTCGATACCCCTGGTCGACCTGATCGCGGCGGACAAGCAGCAACCGTTCAAGGATGCATTGCGTCGTTACCGCGACAACCCCGCGGAGCAGACTTCGATAGATCTCACCGCGGTGCGCGCCGACGGCAGCGAATTTTCCGGCCAGCTGGTGCTGTCGACGGCCAGCTTCGAAGGCGAACCCTGCATGCAGGTGCTGGTTCGTGCCACCGGTTCCACCATAACGGTTACAGCTGCGGCACCCGCCACGGCCGTGGCCGGAGGTATCGATGGGCTGGCGGATCTGCTCTCCGGAGCCGCGGGCGGCCAGTTGCTGCTGATAAGCGTCGATGGCTATCAGCAGCATTGCCGCAATCTCGGCGTGAGCGATGCCAGCCGCCTGGTCGATGAACTCGGCGCATTCGTCGCAAACAGCAGCCGCTGGCCGCAACTTCGGCGCGTGGGCGACGCAACGCTCGCGCTGGTGCTGGTCGGCACCAGCCCCGAACAGGCGCTGAAGCAGCTCCAGGCGGCCGTCGGCCTGGTCGCCAACCATATCCACGAGATCGGCGACCAGAGTGTCACAGGCAGCATCAGCGCCATCGTGTGTCCGCTCGACGAGGTCAACGACAGCAGCGTTGGCACGCTGATCGATCGTGCCTGGGGCGCCCTGCTGCTGACATCGGAGCGTGCCCAGGGCCTGCGCGGCGCGGACCCGGCGCGCGCGCAGCTGCAGGTGTGCGAACCGGTGGCAGTCGCTGCCGCACCCGGCTCTGAACAAAGCCTGGCCGATGCCCTGCAGTCCGGCGAATTCCTGCTGATGTTCCAGCCGATGATCAGTCTGCGCGGCGACTCCAGCGAGTACTACGAAGTGCAGGTATCGCATGCCGCGAGCAGGCAGAGCGCTGCACAATGGCTGCAGGACGCACAGCTGAACGACCGCACCCTGGATCTCGATCAGTGGGTTGTGACGCAGACGCTGAAGAAGCTCGCTGCCCACCGCCATCGCAATCCCGACACCCGGCTGATCGTGCCGCTCGGCTCCGGCAGCGTGCTGGATCCCGACTTCGCCACCTGGCTGGCGGCGGCATTGCGCGCCGCGGAGCTGCCCGCCGACAGCCTGGTGCTCCAGCTCACACACCGCACGGTAAACCGTGCGCTCAAGCAGGCCAAGGACTTTGTCGAGCGCCTGCGCGCGCTCGGCTGTCAGCTGGCAGTCGCCGATATCCACAGCGCCAACAATCCGATCCCGGACCTGGCGCTTCTGCACCCGCAGTTCGCGCGTATCGATGTCGCGCTTGCCCAGGCGCTCACCGACAGCGACGCCACGAATACACTGCTCAAACCGCTGATCGATTCACTGCACCAGGAACAGATCGCCTCGATCATGCCCGGAGTGGAGGGTGCGGGCGTGATGGCCGTACTGTGGCAGCTCGGCGTGAACTTCATTCAGGGCAATTACCTGCAGGCCGCCACTGCGGAAATGCAGTACGAGTTCACCGACCTGACCTGAGCCTGACTGCGGCCCGCCGCCTTGCTCAGCCGGCGCCCGCTTCGCGGTCGCTGATGCCGAGCAGATAGAGGATCCCGTCGAGCCCCAGCGTGCTGATCGCGTGGCGCGCGGATTCCTTTACGATCGGCTTGGCGCGAAACGCAATGCCCAGGCCGGCGATGCTCAGCATCGGCAAATCATTGGCACCGTCGCCGACCGCGATCACCTGCTCCAGGGAAATCCCCTCGCGGGCCGCGATTTCGCGCAACAGCTCTGCCTTGCGCCGGCCATCGACGATCTCCCCTGTCACCCGACCGCTCACCTTGCCGTCCACGATATCGAGCTCATTGGCAAACACGTAGTCAATACCCAGTCGTTGCTGCAGGCGGCGACCGAAAAAGCTGAAACCACCGGAGATGATCGCCGTGCGAAACCCGATCCGGCGCAGCGTACTGACCAGCTTTTCGGCGCCTTCGCTGAGCCGCAGCTCCGCAGCCACTTCCTCGAGTACCTGTTCGTCGAGCCCGGCCAGCAAGGCAACCCGAAGACGGAAACTCTCGCTGAAATCCAGCTCTCCGCGCATGGCCCGCTCGGTGATCGCGGCCACTTCGGCACCGACTCCGGCCCGCTTTGCCAGCTCGTCGATGACCTCTGCCTCGATCAGCGTCGAGTCCATGTCGAACGCCACCAGCCGCCGGGTACGGCGGAACATGTTGTCCTCCTGGTAGGCAATATCGACACCGAGCTCGCTCGCCAGCTCGAGAAAATCGCGTCGCACCGTGGCCGGGTCCGCGAGTTCGCCACGCACCGAGAACTCCACGCAGGCACGATCGCTCACCGCGGCGGCATCCGCCGATACACGCCCCGACAGGCGCATGATCTTGTCGATATTGAGCCCATGACGCGCCACCACTTCGCTGAGGCGTGCGATCTCCTCGCCCCGGATCCGCCGCGACAACAGCGTCACGATATGCCTTGCCTTGCCCTGTCCCGCCACCCACTCCCGGTAGCTCGCGGCGCTGACCGGCGTGTAGCGCAGCTGCAACCCCATTTCCTGGCTGCGAACAAGCAACTCGCGCAACGCCGCGGATGTCTCCCGGTGTTCGGGAATCTCCACCAGCAATCCAAGCGCAAGATTGTTGTGGATCACGGCCTGCCCGATGTCGAGGACGTTGATCGAGTGAGCCGCCAGTATGCCGGTCACCATCGAGGTGATTCCCGGGCGATCGTCGCCCGCGATGCTGATCAGGACGATTTCCTTCATCGCGCTCAGTCCGCGGCGACTTCGAGGCGATCGACCTTCTGGAAACCGCGTGGCAGCTTGTTGCCCCGACGGCCGCGTTCACCCCGATAATTGTCCAGGTCCGCGACCTTCAGGCGCAGGAAACGCTTGCCGCTGTGCACCAGCACGGAGTCCCTGGCACCCAGCACCACCGCGCCGAGCATGAACTCCTCCCGGGTCCTGAAGCGCGCCGCCGGAATCGCAATGATCTTGTTGCCCTTGCCGCGCGAGAGCATCGGCAATTCGCTGGCCGGGAAAGCCAGCATGCGCCCTTCGTTGCTCACTGCCACCAGCAGGTCGGCAGCCGGATCCCTGACCCGCATCGGGGCGAGCACCACGGCGCCCTCCGGCACCGTGAGTACCGATTTGCCGGCACGATTCTTGGACTGCATATCCTCGAGGCTCACGATGAAGCCATAACCCGCATCCGTTGCGAGCAGGTAGCGCTGCGCATCATCACCCATCAGGGCACCGGCAAAACTCGCCCCCGATGGCGGATTGATGCTGCCCGTGAGCGGCTCACCCTGGCCCCGCGCGGACGGCAGGTTGTGCGCGGCCAACGAATAGCTGCGACCGGTGGAATCGAGCAGCACGACATTCTGGTTCGAGCGCCCGTGCACCGCACACAGGAAGGCATCTCCCGCCTTGTAGCTCAATTTTTCCGCATCGATATCCAGCCCCTTGGCGGCGCGGACCCAGCCCTTCTGCGACAGCACTACCGTGATCGGCTCGGACGGTACCAGTTCGGTATCGCTGTAGGCCCGGGCTTCCTCGCGGCTCACGATCGGCGAGCGTCGCGCATCACCGAACTCGTCGGCGAGCGCCTGCAATTCCTTCTTGATCAGCGTCTTCATGCGCGCCTCGGAACCGAGCGTGAGTTGCAGCGTGTCACGCTCGTCCGCGAGCTCTTTCTGCTCGCTGCGGATCCTGAACTCCTCGAGCTTCGCGAGATGACGCAACTTCAGTTCGAGAATGGCCTCGGCCTGCTCATCGCTCAGGGTGAAGCGCGCCATCAGCACGCTCTTGGGCTTGTCCTCCTGACGGATGATGGCGATCACCTCGTCGATGTTGAGGAAGGCAATCAGCAGACCATCCAGAATATGCAGCCGGCGCAGCACCTGCTCGAGCCGGTACTGCAGGCGCCGGCGCACCGTCTCGCGGCGGAATTCCAGCCATTCGCGCAGCATCGAGCCCAGGTCGCGCACGCCCGGGCGCCCGTCCATGCCGATCACGTTCATGTTCACGCGGTAGCTGCGCTCGAGATCGGTGGTCGAGAACAGGTGCGACATCAGGCCGTCGGCATCGATGCGGTTGGAGCGCAGCACGATCAGCAACCGGGTCGGATTCTCGTGATCGGATTCGTCACGCAGGTCCGCGACCATCGGCAGCTTCTTTGCCTGCATCTGCTGGGCGATCTGCTCCAGCACGCGCGCGCCCGAGACCTGGTGCGGCAACGCGGTGATCACGATGTCCCCCTGCTCGCGCTGCCACACGGCGCGCGCGCGCAAACTGCCACGACCGCTCGCATACATCGCCTGCAACTCGTGGCGTGGCGTGATGATTTCGGCCTCGGTGGGGTAATCGGGACCCTGCACCCACTGGCCCAGTTCCTCGAGGCTGCTGCCGGGCTTGTCCAGCAGCTGGATGCAGGCCGCCGTCAGCTCGCGCAGGTTGTGCGGCGGTATATCGGTGGCCATGCCGACCGCGATCCCGGTCGTGCCATTGAGCAGGATATGCGGAGCGCGTGCCGGCAGTACGGCCGGCTCATCGATGGTGCCGTCGAAATTGGGTGACCAATCCACGGTGCCTTGGCCAACCTCCGAGAGCAGCATCTCGGCGATTGCCGCCAGGCGTGACTCGGTATAGCGCATCGCGGCAAAGGATTTGGGATCGTCCGGCGCGCCCCAGTTGCCCTGCCCGTCGATCAACGGATAGCGATACGAGAACGACTGCGCCATCAACACCATTGCCTCGTAGGCCGCGCTGTCCCCGTGCGGATGAAATTTGCCGATGACATCGCCCACGGTGCGCGCCGATTTCTTGTACTTCGCGCTGTTGCGCAAGCCGAGTTCGTGCATCGCGTAGATGATGCGCCGCTGCACCGGCTTCAGGCCGTCGCCAATGTGCGGCAACGCCCGATCGAGGATCACGTACATCGAATAATTGAGGTAAGCGCGCTCGGTATAGTCGCGCAGCCGCATACGCTCGATATCGCCGCCGGCCGGCATCTGGTTCTCGCTCATGTATCTCTCTGTCCAGCTAGGGGGCGGATGTCGCGACGGGCGCCGCAGCGGATTCCGGCGGCACGTTGTCGCGCATCTGGTTGGCAATCTGCTCGCTCAATTCGAGCAGCAGCGCGCTGATATCGGCCGCCAGCGAGTCGGCAGTGCTGCCCGATCGGGCCCGCCTCAGCCTGCTGCCGTGCTCGAGCGCAGGCTCGGCGCCCGTTGCGCGCTGCACCGACCAGCTCGCTACCAGTTCCACCGCGGTGGTGGTGGCATCGAGGCGCGCCACCGTGCAGCGCACAACCCAGTCCGGGTTCCAGTCGCGCGGCCAGGGCCGTACGCGCACGCTGTCGGTCTCGAGCAGCGCGCCGAGGTTCAACGCCAGGGTGCGGCGGATGCCGTCTTCAAGCGGCTCTGCCCAGCGCTCGAACCCGTCGAGACGGGCGCGATTGGCGCTTTCCATCATGACGATTTCCGGACGCTGCAGGTATTCCGCGACCTGCAGTTCGGCGATGCCGATCGAGGGACTCGAGGCACCGCGACCCGCCGGCGCATTGGCGCTCAGCAGATAATAGTCGATGGGGGGCGTTGAACCACACCCTCCCAGCAGCAACGCCAGGACCGCAAGCGACAGGAAACGTACCCGGTGCATGCTCATTTCTCCTCCATCTCGCGTCGCCCTCGGATCAGCGACTCCGGCGCGCGCTCCAGCGAGTCGGCAAGTGCCTGCAGCGCGCGCGCCGAGCGCCCCAGTTCGGCCGCGGCCTGGGTCAGTTCATTCATCACCGGCGACTCCTCCGACATCGCATAACCGAGGTCATCGGCGGTGCCGCGTATCGTGGCCAGCGTCGCATCGAGCTGCTCGAGGCTGCGCGCCAGGTTGGCGCCAAGCTCGCTAACTTCCTTGCGCACATCGGCCACCGCGCCATTGGCCGAGTCCGTGAGCCCGTTTATCCGCGCACTCACGTCCGCGACTTGCCGCTCGACGCTGGCCGCCAGGCGCTGCGTCTCCTCCAGGGTGGCATTGACCTGTGCCGGGATCCGCTTGGTCTCCGGGTCCGCGAGCAATGCGTCGATGCCGCGCAACGCGGAATCGGCATGCTCCACAAACGCCTGTATGTCGATGGAACCGATGCGCTGGAGTATGGCTTCGAGCTCGGTGGGTGCCGTGGGGATCTGTGGCTCCTCGGTAGGGAAATCGGCATAGACGGGCGGTGAATCGGGAAGAAAATCCAGATCGACGTACAGCAGTCCGGTCAGCAGGCTCTGGGTCTTGAGCTGCGCCCGCAGCCCGCGCGCCACCAGCGGTTCGAGAAACTCGCTTTCCGATGACAGCGTTTCAATGCCCAGTTCGTGCGGATTGACCGTGACGATCACCGGGATCACGAACTCGAGTTTCCTGGAATCGTAGCTGATGCCGATGTCGCTGACCTCGCCGATCTTGACACCACGCAAGGTCACCGGCGCTCCCACATTGAGCCCCTTCACCGAACCGGTGAATATCACCGATGCGGCACGCACCTCGTTGTTGGTGCCGAACAGCGAACCGCCAAAAAACACCGCGCCGCCGGTAACGAGCGCCAATGCACCGACCACGAAGCCGCCTATGGCGGTCGCACTCACCTTGCTGCTCATGCCTCGACTCCTGCCATCGTGGATTCTTCACCGCGCGACAGGAATCGTCGCACCACTTCATGGGCACTGCCGTGCAGCAGCTCGCGCGGATTACCCGTGTCGAGCATCGTGAGTGTCTGCGCATCGAGATAGACCGAATTGTTCGCGATCGTGAAAATGCTTGCCAGCTCGTGCGTGACGATCACCACGGTGGCGCCGATGGCGTCGCGCATCTGCAGGATCAGTTCGTCGAGCAGGCGCGAACTGATCGGATCGAGGCCTGCCGAGGGCTCATCGAAAAACAGTATCTCCGGATCGAGCGCAATGGCCCGGGCCAGGCCGGCGCGCTTTTGCATCCCGCCGCTGATTTCCGCCGGATAATAATCCTCGAACCCCGCCAGCCCCACCAGTGCCAGCTTGTAGGCCACCAGCTCGCGGATCGCTGCCGGCGCGAGCCCGGTGTATTGCTGCAAGGGCAAAGCCACGTTTTCTCCCAGCGTCATGGCGCTGAACAACCCCCCCGACTGATAGGTGATGCCCCAGCGCTGGCGCATCCGGTCCCGCTCCCGGGAGGTGGCGCGCTGGTAGCTCTGGCCGTCATAGAGAATCTCGCCGGACGCGGGTTCCATCAGGCCGATCATATGCTTCAGCAGCGTGGATTTGCCACAACCGCTCCCCCCCATGATCACGAACACATCTCCCCGGTTCACCACGAAGTCGAGATCCTTCTGGATCACCCGCGAGCCGTAGGCCATGGTCAGCCCGGCGACCCGTATATGCACCTCCGCGATGCCCATCGATTCAGATTCCCAGCCGCTGATAGAGAATGTTGAATGCGGCATCGGCAACCACCAGGTAGACGATGGCGGTGACCACGGCATCGGTCGTGGCCTGCCCGACTGCTTCCGAACTGCGCCCGCACTGTATCCCGGCGCGGCAACCGGCCACCGCGATCAGCATTCCGAACACCACGCTCTTCACTACCCCCGTCGCGATATGGGTCAGCGTCACCGCCTCGCGCGTTTCGTTCACGAACATGCTCCATGATACGTCCATGCCGAGCGCCACCAGCGCCCCGCCCAGCATCCCGAGCACATCGCTGTATATGCACAACAGCGGCATCACCAGCACCAGCGCCAGCATCCGCGGCACCACCAGGAACTCGATCGGCGACATGCCGAGCGTGCTGATCGCGTCGATCTCCTCGCGCGTCTGCATGGTGCCGAGTTGCGCGGCATAGGCCGCGCCGGTACGCCCGGCCATGATCACTCCGGTCATCAGCGCGCCCATCTCGCGCACCATGCCGATGCCCACCAGGTCAGCCACGTAGATCTGGGCGCCGAACTGCTGCAACTGCACCGAACCGAGATACGCGAGGATCATGCCGACCAGAACGCTGATCAGGGTGATGATGCCGATCGCGGCCGGACCCGCCTGCTGGACGAACCAGAGAAAATCCACCATGCGGGTGTTGGAACGCCCGCTCACCAGGCGTACCAGCGCGATCTGCAGCTCGCCGATGAAGGCGAGAAAGTCGGCGATATCCAGCCACGCGCTGCGCAGCCACTGTCCGCCCAGCAGATAGTGCAACAGCGGTGCGCGCGATGCCGGCGGGCGCTGGTGCGCCGGCACTTCCAGCGCCAGCGCCATCAGCCGGCGGGCCCCCTCGGGCAAGCCAGCGTCAGCGAAAGCCGTATCCCGCTCGCGGCACAGCTCGCGGCAGCGAAGCAGCAGGATGACCAGCATCGAGTCCCAGGCACCGAGACGCGTGCAATCGAACTCGATCCGGGGCGCAGGCAGTGCCTGCAGTTCACCCACGATGCGCGCACTGCCGGGCGCGGGTGCTGCGATCAGCCAGTCGCCTTCCAGCTCCAGCACCAGCACATCGCCGCGCTGCTCGAAGCGGTATTGCGCCGGCTGCCCGGTCGACTCGGAGTTCGCGCTCATATCCGCTCGGCCTGGTTGCCGCTGCGCTCCAGCCAGTCGCGACGATCACCGGCGCGCTTCTTGGCCAGCAGCATGTCGAGCAGCTGATCGGCCTGGTCCTCCTCGACGATCGTGAGTTCCACCAGGCGCCGCGTATCCGGCGTCATGACGGTCTCGCGCAGCTGCAGGGGATTCATCTCTCCAAGGCCCTTGAAACGCTGTACATTGACCTTGCCCTTTTTCTTCTCGGCCTCGATCAGGTTCAGTATTCCTTCCTTTTCCGCCTCGTCGAGCGCATAAAAAACTTCCTTGCCGATATCGATCCGGTACAACGGCGGCATCGCCACGAATACTCTTCCCGCTGTCACCAGCGGACGGAAATGGCGCACAAACAGCGCGCACAGCAGCGTTGCGATATGCAGCCCGTCGCTGTCGGCATCGGCCAGGATGCAGACCTTGCCATAGCGCAGGCCCTCGAGATCCGCCGATCCGGGATCGACGCCGAGCGCCACCGCGATATTGTGGATTTCTTCCGACGCCAGAATCTCGCTGCTCTGCATTTCCCAGGAATTCAGGATCTTGCCCTTCAGCGGCATGATCGCCTGGTACTGGCGATCGCGCGCCTGTTTCGCGGAGCCACCGGCCGAATCGCCTTCGACCAGAAACAGCTCGGTGTGCTCGAGGTCCTGCGAGGAACAATCGGCCAGCTTGCCCGGCAGCGCCGGCCCCGCGGTGATTTTCTTGCGCTCCACCTGGCGGCTCTTGCGCAGTCGTGCCGCGGCCGCGTTGACCGCCATCTCAGCCAGCTTGTCGCCTTCACCGGTATGCTGCCCCAGCCACAGCCCGAACGCATCGCGCGCGACACCGGCGATGAAGGTTGCCGATTCCCGCGATGACAGGCGCTCCTTGGTCTGGCCGCTGAACTGCGGTTCGCGCAGCTTGGCCGACAACACATAGGCACAGCGATCCCACAGGTCCTCGGGACCGAGCTTGATACCGCGCGGCAGCAGATTGCGGAATTCACAGTACTCGCGCAACGCCTCGAGCAGACCGGCGCGCAACCCGTTCACGTGGGTGCCGCCCTGCACGGTCGGGATCAGGTTCACATAGCTCTCGGTGATCAGCTCACCACCCTCGTGCAGCCACTGTACCGCCCACTCCACCGCTTCGGTCTTGCCGCTGAAATTGCCGACGAATGGTTCGACCGGCAGCGTCGGGTACTCCGCGGTTGCCGCGCGCATATAATCGGGCAAGCCGTTTTCGTAGTACCACAGCTCACGCGCACCGCTCGCCTCCTCGGTGAACGATATGCTCAGGCCCGGGCACAGCACCGCCTTGGCGCGCAACAGGTGATGCAGCCGCGGGACCGAGAACTTGACGGTGTCGAAGTACCCGGGGTCCGGACGAAAGCGCACCGTGGTACCGGTGTTGCGCTTGGCCACGGTATCGATTACCTCCAGTTCCGAAGCCTTTTCACCGTTGCGGAACCGCATGCGGTAGACATTGCCATCGCGCCGCACCGCCACTTCCAGCTCCAGCGACAGGGCATTGACCACCGAGACGCCGACGCCGTGCAGCCCGCCGGAGAACTGGTAGCTGCGATCGGAGAATTTGCCGCCCGCGTGCAGGGTACAGAGAATCACCTCGACCCCGGGTTTGCCCTGCTCGGGATGGATATCGACCGGCATTCCACGCCCGTCGTCGGCAACCGAGAGCGAGCCATCGGCGTGCAGGATCACGTCGATGTTGCGAGCAAATCCCGCCAGCGCCTCGTCGATGCTGTTGTCGATCACTTCCTGCGCAAGGTGATTCGGGCGCGTGGTATCGGTGTACATTCCGGGGCGCTTGCGCACCGGGTCGAGGCCGGTCAATACCTCGATTGCTTCCGCATTGTATTCGCCACTGAACGCCATGATGCTCCCTGGATCTGCAGGCACGGTTTTGGAGGAAGGACAGTTTACCCAAAATGCCGGCCCGGATAGGGTCAATCCCGGGCGGGCCGGACGATTCAGAGGTATCCGGCCGAATCCCGATCAATCGGAAAGATGACACCCTGCACCCGCTCGATGCGGGTTTCAAGACCTCCGTCGGCGCGCAATTCCAGCCAGCGCATCCCCGGAGCAAGCTCGTCCACCCGGAACCCCACGCTATCCGGCGCGAACTGCACGCAGGTCGAGGGCGCCGCCAGCAGCTGCAACGTTCCTCGCTGGCGTGCAAATTCCTGGTGCACGTGCCCCCAAAGCAGGGCGCGCACCTGTGCATGCGGCGCCAGCATCTCGAACAGCGCCGGCGCATCCTCGATCATCTGCTCATCGAGCCATGCGCAACCGATCGCCACCGGCTGGTGGTGAAGACACACCAGGGTCGGCGATGCCGGTTGCAGAGCAAGGAGCTGATCGAGCAGTTGCAGTTCGGTGACGCCGAGCCGCCCGCCCACGGCGCCGGGTATGGTCGAGTCGAGCAACACGATGTGCCAGCCTCCGACCAGCACGCTGCGCGTCATCGGCGCGCCGTCGCCGAGCGTCACGCACATCTGTCCCGCGTCATCATGGTTTCCGGGCAGCCACAACCAGGGGATACCCAGCGCATCGAAGCGCCGGCGCAATCTCTCGTAGGCAGCGCGCGAACCGTGGTTCGCGAGATCGCCGGTTGCGAGAATCAGGTCGGGGCGCTGCTCGCCCGTGCCGAGCAGCCGGAGCACATGCTCCATGCTGGCATCGGTATCGAGCCCGAGCAGCGTTCCGCCGTCGCGCTCCTCCAGGTGGGTATCGGTGATCTGCGCCACCCGCACCCGTCCGGCGTTGCGGGGAACCACGAAACGTTGCTGCACCATGCCTGTCTGCACTCCGCCGCTCAGCCGCCAACCGCCAGGGCGGCATCGGTGAGCACATGTCCATCCAGGAGACAGCGCGACAGCCACTCGCCCAGCAGACGGTTCAACTGCCACTTCTCGTCGCGCGCCATGCCGTCGGCGTTCGGATAATCGTAACGGGGCAGCAGGCGTCGGACTTGCGCGCAGCCGATCACCTCGGCCATGCGCGCATCGAGGTACACGCGCACCCGGAACTCGCTCGCACGACGCCCCCAAACGGGTCTTTTCTGGCGTACCAGCAGCTCGGCGGTATACCGACAACGCTCCGTCACCCTGGCCTCGAGCGTATCCTGATACGCACCAAGCGGCCGCGCCCCGACGACGACACACTGCCCCTCGTGGAACCCCGGCAACAATTTCCGCAGGCGCAGGAAGTTCACCTCGCATTGCGCATGGTGAATCTGCAACGGCGAGCATTGCCTCCAGTCGACTGGATCGCGATTCTCGCTCTTGACGATGGGGCGGGGTGCTTTCATGTGAACTGAGTATATAAGCATTTGGCGACACCCCGATTGCGCCGTCCGGAATTATTCCTGCACAAATGCCCGGCCGATGCGCACCAACCCGGGTTAAAGCGTCATCGCTCCTCTGCTACACTTCGCCCCATCAGCGCTCATCGCGCAACATGAATATTTATCCATACGAGGCAACCGATGCTGCATTCCGGCCTGCGCACCCTGCTGATCGTTCCGCTGATGTTCCTGCACGCGGCAGCGCACTCCGACACGTTGCTCGACATCTACGAGATGGCATTGAAGAACGATCCGGTGCTGAAGGCCGCGCAGGCGAGCTACCGCGCCGGGCAGGAGGCCGAGGTGCAGGGTCGATCGGCCCTGTTGCCGCAGGTCGGGGCGCAGGCAGTTTACGGCGAGACCGATCTCGAACAGCAAACTTCCCGCATTTTCTCGCTCGGCGGCACCAATATTCCGAGCAACACCGACCAGGATGTCAACGGAGAGCGCGAAGATTACTATCTGACGCTGTCACAGAATATTTTCAACGTGCCGGCCTGGTTCAGTTTCCAGCAGGGCAAGGAGCTCAGCCTGCAGGCCGAAACCCAGTTCGCCGCCGACCAGCAGGACCTGGTGCTGCGCACCGTCGAGGCCTACACCAACGTATTGCGGGCCATCGACAACCTCAAAGCCAGCCAGGCCGAGGAAGCGGCTTTCCAGCGCCAGCTCGAGCAGACCCAGCAACGCTTCGAGGTGGGCCTGATCGCGATCACCGATGTGCACGAGGCGCGCGCCGCCTATGACCTCGCGGTGGTCAACCGTCTCTCCGACGAAGGTGCACTCGGCGTGTCGTACGAGCTGTTGTCCGTCCTGACCGGGCAACCGCATCACAATCTGTGGCTGCTCGATGAAAATTTCCCGGTTGTCGATCCGCAGCCGGTCACGCCCGAAGAGTGGGTGGATCTGGCGGTGAATGGCAATTTCGAACTGAAGACAGCGGAATATGCGGCCGAAGCCGCGCTCCAGGCCTCGCAGTCGCTGCGCGCCGCCCATCTGCCAAAGATCACCGGAAATCTCAACTGGCAGAACACCCACGATGACGGTCGCGATCACGACAACCTGCTCAATCAGAGACTCAACAATTCGGCCGACGTGGAAGGAACGAGCTTCACGATCAATTTCGATATGCCCCTCTACGCCGGCGGCTACATCAGTTCGCAACGCCGCGAATCCTATGAACGCTACAACGTGGCGCGTGACACCTACACCTCCGTCATGCGCAACACCGTGCAGGCCACGCGTTCGCTGCATATTGCCGTGGTTACCGATGTGCAGCGCGTGCTGGCGCGCAAGCAATCCATCGTCTCGGCACAGAGCGCGCTGGATGCGACCACTGCCGGCTACGAGGTCGGCACCCGCAACGTGGTCGATGTGCTGAACGCGCAGCAGGTGCTGTATCGCGCCATCCGCGACTATGCCAACACCCGTTTCGATTATGTGCTGCGGCTGATTCGCCTGCGCAAACAGGGCGGCATGCTGGGTCCCGAGGACATTCAGGCACTGAACCGGTGGCTGGTCGAGCCCGCCGCGGCAAGCAAGGGCAGCCCCTAGCAGCCTGCCGATACTGATTGCGGCGCGCGATCTCGATGCCGCGCCGGCATCCGGCAGTGCCGAGGTGCTCCTCGCTGTGGCGCACGCGCACTACCGTTACCGCGCTGCGGGAGAAATCCGCACGGCATCACCGCTCCGGTAACGATCGAGCATCACATTACCCGCGACCAGCACGCGAGCACGATCAAAGCGGGGCAATTCAGCTTTCATCCACAAGGACCCCTGGTTCCGGTAACGCGTGCGCAAGGGACGGCGCGGTCGCCACCCCGAAAGCATACGCGAAGCGGCCCGCGCGAGGCAGCGCAATTGCCAGCCATGCATCCGCGGAGTTATGGTGCGCGCCGGCCGCAACCGGCCGGGAACCGGAGAGCACCCATGACACTCGAGCTGCCGATCGATATCGATACCGTCAAAGGCTTCCTTGCCCCCGTCGAGGGCGCGGCACTCCACCAGGCCGCCCGCGAATGCTCGCGCTTCGGCCCCTGCCTGGAAATCGGCAGCTATTGCGGCAAATCAACCATCTACCTGGCCGCGGGTTGCAAAACTGCGGGTGGCGTATTGTTTGCGGTGGATCACCATCGCGGTTCGGAGGAACACCAGCTCGGGGAGGAATATCACGACCCGGCGCTCTACGACGACAGCGCCCGCCTGATGGACAGCTTCCGCGAATTTCGCGCCAACATCCGCCGCGCCGGACTCGAGGACACCGTGGTGCCGGTGGTCGCGCCGACGAGCGTCGCGGCGCGCCAGTGGCAGACTCCGTTATCGCTGGTGTTCATCGATGGAGGGCACAGCATGGAGGCGGCGGTAACCGACTATCGCAGCTGGAGCGGTCATCTGAAAGCGGGAGGCGTGCTGGCGATACACGATCTGTTTCCGGATCCCGCCACCGGCGGCCAGGCGCCCTACACGATCTACCAGCTCGCGCTGGCCTCAGGGCTGTACGAGGAAATGGCGCGCGTTGAGACGCTTGGCCTGCTGCGGAGAATCTATTAACCGCACCGCGGTCAGCAGGCTGCTCGCAGCGGTGTGTTCGGTGAGCGCGTCGGCCGCCAGCAATATGGCGCCGGCCGTCCAGGTCGGCTTTTCCTCGGGCCACAGCAGGTCCTCGACCCACTGGTAACCGGTCCAGTAGGCGCCGTCGTGATCGCGCCAGCGATGCAGCCAGCTGAACAGGCGCGCGGCACGCGCATGCTCGCCGGCCCCCAGCAGCGCCATGGTCAGCTCGGCCGATTCCGCGACCGTCACCCAGGGTTCATCGGAGACACAACGGCAACCCATGCCATCGACCACGAAGGTATCCCAGCGCGCATGCAGTCGCGCCCGGCTCTGCCCGCGACTCAGCGCGCCGGCGAGCACCGGATAGAACCAGTCCATCGAGTAACGGGTCTTGCTCTCCCAGGTACGATCGAAACGGTAGGGGCGATGACGCAGGGCCTCACCGAGATTCCAGCGCGCGGCAATCCAGCGCGAGCTGTCGCGATAGAGCGTGTGGGCGATATTTATGGCGCATTCGAGACTTTTGTAGATCGAACTGCAACCGGTCACCAGCGAATCGTCACGGGTATTGCCGGCGGCGTCCACTGCCCAGCAGACATCGCCATGCGCGGTCTGCTGCGAAAGCACGAAACCGATCGCCTGCTCGACCATCGGCCACATCGATTCCAGCCAGTCGCGGTCGGCGCACACCAGGTAATGGTGCCATACCCCGGTGGCGACGTAGGCCACGAAATTTGTCTCGCGCCGCTCGCGGTCGTGCACCTGCCCGTCCTTGTAAGCCACCCACCAGCTGCCATCCGGGAGCTGGATATCACGCAACCATTCGTAGGCGCGCGCGGCGGCGGCATGCTCGCCGGCCACGCTGAGCCCCATCGCCGCCTCTACGTGGTCCCACGGATCGGCATGGCCGGCGGGAAACCAGGGGATGCAGCCATCGGGCAGCTGCGCGGCCAGGATGAACTCCACGGTGGGACGCAGGAATTCCTCGGGATAGAGACCCTTGCTCAGATACAGTTCGCTCATGGTGCAACGGCCTTCTCGAAATACATGACGACACTCTTGCCCATCAGCGGGTTCAGGACCTTCTCCAGCCAGCGCGTCAGGCGCGGGCGTTCCATGAGGTCCCATACCAGCAGGCGGTGATAGCCGCGCACCAGCCGCGACTGCTCCTGGCGCTCCCAGAGCAGGCAACGCAACCACCAGAACGGCGAATGCAGCGCATGCGCCCAGTGCCTGCGATAACGGCGAAAACCGCATTCCTCGATATCGCGGTTGAGCTGCGCGGCATTGAATATCCGTACATGCCCGCCTGCGTTGGCATGGTACTCGTCGCTCAGGGCCCAGCAGACCCATTCGGGCCAGAATCGCGGCACGCTCGCGATCAGCGCCCCGCCGGGCTTGAGCACACGGCGGATTTCCGCGAGCACCTCGCGATAGGCCACCACATGCTCCAGCACTTCGGAACAGATCACCACATCGAAACAATGATCGGCAAACGGCAGGCTGAGCGCATCTCCGACGCTCAGGCTCAGGCTGCGCGCCTCGGAGACGGGAAGCTGTCCGGCAAAGGAGCGGGATTTGCGCGCGGCCGCGGCCAGATCGGCGGCACAGAGATCGACGCCGACGCAATTGACCTCGGCCGACAGCCAGGCAGCGATCGCATGCCGCCCCTCGCCGCAACCGAGATCGAGCACCCAGTCGCCGCGCTGCAGCGGCACATAATCAAGGTTGACGGTTTCCATGGCTCGCCAGGACCTGTTCGTAGTAGCGCGTCATCTCGCGCGCCGCGCGCCGCCAGCAGAACTGCTCGAGTATGCGTTCGCGCGCCCGCTCGCCGAGGGCCGTGCGCCGCGCGGGATCGCCGAGCAGTTCTTCGATGGCACGCGCAAGTGCGTGCTCGTCACCGGCCGGAACCAGCACGCCGGCATCGCCCACGACCTCGGGCAGCGCGCCGCCATCGGATGAAATGACAGCCGCGGCGCAGGACATCGCCTCCGCCGCGGGCAGGCCAAAGCCTTCATAGAGCGATGGCACCACCACCAGCGTGGATTCGCCATAGTGACGCACCAGCTCGCTGGTCGAGATACCGCTCACGAAATCGATATGCGACGCGAGGGCGAGCTTGCGGATCAGCTTTTCGGTGTCGCCCCCGGCCTTTGGCTTTCCCACCACCAGCAACCGCAATCCGGGATGACGCGGCAGGAGGTTGCGCAAGGCCAGCAGCAATACCCGCAGACCCTTCAGCGGCTGGTCCGCGGAAGCTGTTGCCATCAGCTGCAGCGGCTTGCGCTGGCAGTCAGGGCGCGGCGCAAACACATCCGAATCGACACCGTTGTAGATCAGCTTCAAACGATCCTCTGTCACACCGAAATCGCGCGCCACATCGCGCCGCGAGCAGGCCGAAACCGTTACCACGTGCTTCAAACCGAGCGCCACGCGCTTCTGCATGCCGAGAAACGAGTACCAGCGATAGGCCAGCAGACGCGGCCACCACCAGCTGCAGGCATCGAGCACCAGGCGCAGATCACTGGTGATCGGATGATGGATCGTGGTGACCAGCGGCACCTCGCGCCGCTGCAGGTGGAGCATCGCGTAACTGAGACTCTGGTTGTCGTGCACCAGGTCATATTCGTGCGCATGCGCCTCGAGGTAGGACAGCGCACGCCGGCCAAAAGCCTGCGGTTCGGCAAATCCTCCGCTCAGCTTGCTCAGCCACTCGATGATGTTGCTGAGCGAGCGCAAATGTCGCGGACGCAGCGACAGCAGCCCATTCTCATAGAGATTCATGCCCGGCATGGCGATCAGACGCACCCCTGCATCGAGATGCGGATAGGGCTCACCGGAAATCACATCGACCTGATGACCCAACTCGACCAGCGCCTTGCTGAGGTAACGCAGATAGACCCCCTGGCCGCCACCATAGGGGTGGCTGCGATATCCGAGCAGGCAGATGCGCAATGGCCGAACTGGTTCCAGCTCTTCCAGCGACAAAGCCTCTGAATAGCGGGCGGCGGGTAGCCGCGCCGGGCTGAGGGCTTGCATGACGATCCTCTGACGACTACAGAAGAGCTGACGGGTGCCCAGGCACCCGAATACCCATCCCTGGCCCACGCCGGCTGGCGCGGGCAGCGGCGGATTCTACTGAGCGAGTTCCCGAAAATCCATGCCACCACGCCCGCAGGAGCTTGCGCCACCCCGGTTCGCCTATAATCGCCAACACTTTTCTGCCAGGAACATTACAACCATGCAACAAAGCCGATACCGGGGCATCGTGCTTGCCGGAGGCAGTGGCACGCGCCTGCACCCGCTCACCAGTTCGGTCAGCAAGCAACTGATGCCGGTATATGACAAACCGATGATCTACTACCCGCTGGCCACACTGATGCTGGCAGGTATCCGCGATATCCTGATCATTACCACTCCGCACGACCAGTTTGCGTTTCGCGCCCTGCTCGGTGACGGCTCGCAATGGGGCGTTTCGCTCAGCTATGCCGCACAACCGGAACCCGGCGGGCTTGCAGAGGCATTTCTGATCGGCGAGGACTTCATCGGCAATTGCCCGGTGTGTCTTGTGCTCGGAGACAACATCTTCTATGGCGGCGGCCTGTCCACGAAACTCGCGAGCGCCAGCCAGGAGATCTCGGGCGCCACGGTTTTTGCGTACTACGTGCAGGACCCCGAGCGCTATGGCGTGGTCAGCTTCGACGCCGACAACCACGCCGTCGATATCGAGGAAAAACCACGCACCCCAAAGTCCCACTACGCCGTCACCGGACTGTATTTCTATGACAATGACGTAATCTCGGTGGCCAAGGGTATCGAGCGCTCGGATCGGGGCGAGCTCGAGATCACCGACGTGAACCGCGTCTACCTGCAACGCGGGCAGTTGCGGGTCGAGGTGCTGTCACGCGGTGCCGCCTGGCTCGACACCGGAACGCACAATTCGTTGCTCGATGCGGCCAACTTCATCCGCGTGGTCGAGGAACGCCAGGGCCTGAAAATTTCCTGTCCCGAGGAAATTGCCTATCGCATGGGCTTCATCGACCGCAACGAATTGCTGGCGCTGGCCAAACCTCTGAAGAAGAGCGGCTACGGTTCCTATCTCGAGCGCATTGCCAACGAAGGGAGCCCTGCCTGATGCGGATCATTCCCACCCGGCACCCCGAAGTCCTGTTGCTGGAACCGCGGGTATTCGGCGACGAGCGCGGCTTCTTTTTCGAGAGCTGGAACCAGCGCGCGTTTGCGGGCATCGGGCTGGACGCAACGTTCGTGCAGGACAACCACAGCAAGTCCGCGCAGGGCACGCTGCGCGGCCTGCATTACCAGACCAGCCAGGTGCAGGGCAAACTGGTGCGCGTGGTTGCCGGCGAGGTGTTCGATGTCGCGATCGACATGCGCCGCTCCTCGCCCCGTTTCGGCCAATGGGCGGGTGCCATGCTGTCGGCGGAGAATCGCCACATGCTGTGGATACCGCCGGGCTTTGCGCACGGCTTCTATGTCACCGCCAAGAGCGCCGAATTCGTCTACAAATGCACCGACTTCTATGCGCCCGAATACGAAATCTCGATTCGCTGGGACGATCCCGACCTTGCGATTGACTGGCCGCTGTTGAGCGGTGCTGCGCCGACGCTGTCGGCAAAAGATGCCTCCGGGCTACGCTTTGCCGCTGCGCCGGCACTGTAAACGCGTGATTCAGTTGCGATAACTGCCGTCCAGGATCGAGCGCCACCAGGCTTCGTTGGCCAGGTACCAGGCGAGCGTCTTGCGAATGCCGCTCTCGAAACTCTCGGCTGGAACATAACCCAGCTCGGTGTTGATCTTGGCGGCGTCGATCGCATAACGGCGATCGTGACCGGGGCGATCGCGCACATAGCTTATCAGCGTCCGCGAGGCCTTCCCCTGTGCCGGCATCGCCGCCGGGAAGCGGGCGGCAAGGGTGGCATCGGCGGCAAAGAATTCATCGACCAGGGTGCACAGCAAGGTGACGATATCGATGTTGGCCCACTCGTTGTTGCCACCGATGTTGTAGGTTTCGCCAACCCGCCCGCCATCGAGTACCAACTCGATGCCGCGGCAGTGATCGCTCACGAACAGCCAGTCACGGATATTGCGGCCGTCGCCGTATACCGGCAGCGGCTTGCCCTGCAGCAGGTTCACGATGCACAACGGGATCAGTTTTTCGGGGAAATGCCATGGCCCGTAGTTGTTCGAGCAATTGCTGGTCGTGACCTGCAATCCATAGGTGTGGTGATAGGCGCGCACCAGGTAATCCGATGCCGCCTTGCTCGCCGAGTAGGGTGAATTCGGGGCGTAGGCCAGCGTTTCGGTAAACGGCGCGTCCGCGGCCTCCAGCGAACCGAACACCTCGTCGGTCGATACATGGTGAAAGCGATGGGGGCGCCCATCGCCCAGCCACACTTCCCGTGCTGCCTTGAGCAGACTGTGGGTTCCGCCGACATTGGTGGAAATGAACGCATCGGGGCCGTCGATCGACCGATCGACGTGGCTTTCCGCCGCAAAGTGCACGATCGTGT
This sequence comes from Gammaproteobacteria bacterium, assembly GCA_016705365.1. Taxonomy (NCBI): domain Bacteria; kingdom Pseudomonadati; phylum Pseudomonadota; class Gammaproteobacteria; species Gammaproteobacteria bacterium. The sequence goes on from JADIYI010000008.1 coordinate 320,828, forward strand.
CGATGGCTTCCTCGGCCAGCAGGGCACGGACCCGCTCCCAATCGATGATATCGGCGTGGACGAAGCGGAAATTGTCGCTCCCCTGCAGCGCCGCGATATTGGCGCGATTTCCGGCATAGGTCAGCGCGTCATAAGCGACCACCCGGTCCCCGGGGTGCCGCGCATGCCAGTAATGACAGAAATTCGCGCCGATGAAACCGGCCGCGCCGGTGACGAGCAGTCTGCGTGTCATGGGTTCAACCTCAACTCATCGAGCATGGCGCCAAGGGCCACGCGCCAGTGTAGTCGTTGCGCCTGCAGCTCGCGCAGCGCACGGCTCTTGTCGAGCACGCTGTAAGCCGGCCTGCGCGCCGGCGTCGGATAATCCTCGGTGGCGATCGGGTCGATCGCCAGCGCGTGCTGCCCGTCGAGCAGGCCGCGGGCGCAAGCTTGCTCGTGAATCGCGATCGCAAAGTCATACCAGCTCGCCACCCCGAGATCGCTCCAGTGCAGAATCCCGTCGAGCGCCGGATTCAGGGCGATTTCCCACACCGCCGCGGCCAGCAGCCGCGCCCAGGTCGGCGATCCCACCTGGTCCGCCACCACCCCGAGCCGATCGCGCTCGCGCATCAGTCGCAGCATGGTCTTGACGAAATTGTTGCCGTGAGCGGAATAGACCCAGGACGTACGCACGATCACCGCGGCACCAGCGCTGGCTTCCAGCACCCGGATTTCCCCCTCGCGCTTGCTCGCGCCATAGACACCCAGCGGCGCCGGCGAACTGTCGGGTCCATAAGGGCGCGAGGCATTGCCGTCGAACACGAAATCGGTGGACAGGTGCACCAGCCGCACGCCGAGCTGGTGCGCGGCCGCGGCCACGGCACCCGCGCCCGCCGCATTGACCGCGAACGCGAGCCCGGGTTCGGTCTCGGCACGATCGACCGCGGTATAGGCCGCCGCATTGATGATCAGCTCCGGCGTCCGCGCCAATACCCGCTCCCGCACGTCATCTGCCGCGAGATCGATCCCGGCGCGCCCTGCCACGTCCAGTTCGATACCCGCCGGCACGCACCGTTGCAGTTCCCATCCGACCTGACCGGTCGCGCCCGTTACCAGGACTTTCATCAGTAGATGCCCTTGCGTAAAGGGCCGCGATGGTAGCACAGCGCCTGCCCGCTCCCGAGGCACCCTATAATCGGTTTCCCAGCCCGCAAAACACCCAGTCGATGCACCCGGACCGTACCCCGCAGCCCCATTTCTGGCCAACCTGGATTGCCATGGCCCTGCTGTGGCTGGTGACTCGCCTGCCGCTGCATCACGTTCGCAACAGGGTCTGCGCTCGGGGATGCAACCCGCCTCAGCCGGTTGATCGAAGCACAGGTACGCAGGCATCCCGAGCCGCACCTGTGGTTGCACCGTCGCTTCCAGACACGCCCGCCGGGCATGGCCTCCCCCTATGCGTCTGGCGGTCGCGGATGAGCATCCTGCATACTACGCGCGCCCCGAAAGCCGCATGGATCCTCCCTCGCCCTATGCCGGGTTCCCGAATCGAGAGCCATCGCTGCTTCCCGTTGCTGCTGATCGCCGCCAGCCTCGCAGCCTCGGGGTTGTCGATATTGCGCGACCTGCTGATCAACGACGATGGCGTGCTCTACCTGATGATCGCCGGGATGGACGCTAACATCGGACGCGTCATCCGCATCTACCGGGTGCGAGCAAACGGAGCATCGTCGTGAGCACGGTCCGGCCGTCGCTGTGGCATGGCCTGCTGCTGCTCGCGACCCTGCTGTTGTTTGCATTCGCCAACCTGTACAACCCGCTGATCAACGAAGACGGCGTGCTCTATCTGCTGCTGGCCGAGCGGATTGGCAGCGAAGGGCTCGATGCCGCATTCGCGCTGTTTGACAAGCCGCTGTATTCGGCGCTGATCGCCGCAATGCACTCGCTGCTGGGACTGCCGCTGCGCCAGTGCGCGCGACTGATCGATGCCGCGCTCGCCTGCCTGCTGGTTGCCGCTTTTGCGGAGTTCTGCCGGCTGCTGTATCGCGACCGCAGCGTGTTGCCGTGGGCCGCACTGCTGCTCCTCGCGCATCCGCGACTGAACAATTATTTCGCATTCGTGATCCGCGACCTCGGCTACTGGGCGCTGCTGCTGTCCTCGTTCTGCCTGCTGCTGCGCGATATTGCCACGCCGCGCGTGGCATACCTGCTCGGCTGGGCACTGTGCACCCTGCTTGCCGCCGCGTTCAAACCCGAGGCGCTGCTGTTCGGCATGTTGCCGCTGGCACTGCTCGGGACGCAGAGCGGCACCTTCGGCGCCCGCGGCCGGCGCGCGCTCGGCACCGTCGCGGTGGTGGCCGCCGCGATGGCGCTGCTGACCCTGATCGGCGTCGCCAATCCGCAACATCTGCCCGAAACCGTACGTGAACTGCCCGACGTTCCGCAGCGCCTCGTTCACGAAATTCCCGCCGCTTTCAATGCCGCGGCAGAGCGCTATGCCTCGCTGGTGCTCGATCCCTACTCGCGCGACGTGGCGGCGTTGTCCCTCGCGGGCGGCTTGCTGAGCATATTGCTGGTGAAGACTCTCAACAACATCGGCATAATTTCATTCCTGCTGCTCGGGTACGCCCTGCGCCGCGGCGAACTGCGCCTGCCGGGCGCCAACCGTGGCGCCTTCGCACTCATGATCGGATGCGCGCTGCTGTTACCCGTCCTGTTTCTTTGCTACCGGCAGTTCCTCGACAGCCGCTATGTCATGCCGCTGTGCCTGCTGTTGCTGGCCCCCACCGCGCGCAGCCTGCAGTTGCTGGCCGCGCGTGCGGCGGCGACCGGTCGCACGCGGCTGTTCGTCGCCGTGGTGCTGGTGGTGCTCGGCACGGATTTCGCGCTCGGCCTGAACAAACCGAAGCCATATCTGCTCGAATGCAGTGAATGGTTGCGGCAGAACACGACGACGGGCATGCGGATCTTCAGCAACGACAAGCAGCTCATCGCACAGACCGGCAGCCCCATCGACCTGCAGCAGGTCCAGGGCGCGGCGCAGCTGATCGCGGATCGGCACGCACCGCTGGAGGATGTGGCGTACTGGATCATCCACATCAAGCGCGGGCAGCAACAGTTGGTCGATGACCTGCTGGAATACGAAGACTTCCTGACACCGGTACAACGCTTTGAAAACGAGCGCGGCGACCTGATCGTCATCTATCGGCCGCTATAACCGGCCACTTCATCCCGCTGCGGCACACTGGCGCAATCCGCCGTGTTGGCGCGGGCGTGCCGCTGCGCGCAAAACAGCTTCAACACCGCATCCGTTTCGCGCCAGCGCACGCGTGCCACGAGACGCTGCCCGGGCAACACGCGCAGGGAGCGCGCTGACGAGCAGCCGCGCACTCAGAGGATGGTCTGCTCGTGAAGTCGCTTGTGAAGCACCAGGTCAACCACCGGCTGTTCGCGCTTGTTGGCGCGCCGGCAGTGCTGCGCGTCGATACGGTCGGTGAACGCGATGACCAGGCGGGCCCACCAGCGATGCTGTTCGCGCCATGCGTGGGAAGAAACCGATTCCCAGGCATAGCCGTTGAACACCGCCGCATTGACGAAGTGATCGAGCGCGCGGGCACCGGCGCGCCCGCGCGCGGTGCGCCCGAAAAATACCACCCAGGTCAGTATCAGGTAGCCGAGTATCGCCAGCGGCAACAGGAAAAAGGTCACCAGGACAAACCCGGCCACCCGTTCGTTCAATGTACTGCGCATGCGCCCCGCCTTGCTCCGTTTACCACATGTTGCAGCAAGTCTTGGCGCATTCCGCGCTGCGGTCAACCACGCGCGGCGGTTCAGGTGCGCCGCTCGAGCACAAGTCGCACGCCATTGGCGGAACGGATCGTCAGGCGCCCGACCGGCTGCGGCACATGTCCGGCCACCGGCCGCAGCCGGTAGTGGCGCAACACGCTGGCGAGAATCAGGGCACCCTCCTGCTGCGCAAACGCCGCGCCCATGCACACGCGCTGCCCCATGCCAAAGGGAAGGTAGGCAGTGCGCAGCGACTCGCGCGAGCGTTCGTTGGCGTAGCGATCCGGATCGAAAACGTCGGGGTCCTGCCACAGCTTGCGATGACGCTGGATCAGCCACGGCGCGATCATGACCGAGGCACCCGCCGGTACCGTCTTGTCGCGCATCGGGCAACTCTCGCTCGCCTGGCGCGCGAAGAAGCCCACCGGCGGAAACAGGCGCAGCGTCTCGCGGAAAACATTCCAGACCAGTACCAGCTTTTTCATGTCCGCCGGTGTCGGCTGGCGATCGCCTATCACTTCGATGACCTCGCGGTGCGCGCGCTCCTGTATTTCGGGCGCGTTGGCCAGCAGGTGAAGCGCCCAGGTCAATGCACTCGCGGAAGTTTCATGCCCGGCCAGGAACAGCATCGCGACCTGGTTCACCAGTTCCGGCAAATCAAAGGGCCGGCCGCTTAAGGGGTCCCTGGCCTCCATGAACGCCTGCAGGATGTCCTGTTGCGCGGGCGGCGCACCCTCGCGGAATACACGGTAACGCGGCTCCACCAATTGCCCGAGCAGGGCGCGGATCTCGTTGGCGGCCCGAGTGCTCTGGCGACGCTGCCACGGCCACACCAGCCAGCGCATCCCGTAGAGCGAGGGCAACATCAGGCGTGGCGCCAGTTCCTGGTAGCGGGCAAAGCTGCTGAACACGCGGCGCGCATCCTCACCGTCCATCGGCACCGAGAATATCGTGCGGAAGATGATGTCGGCGGTGACGTGCGTCATCTCGACCTCGACGTCGTGCTCGCTGCCGTCGGCGAGCAGCGCCATGCGCTGCAACAACGCCTCGGCTGCATCGAGCATGCGCGGGAACGCCACGTTCATGCGCGCATGCGCAAAGGCCGGATCCATCATCGCGCGCTGGCGCCGCCACTCGGCGCCGTTGGTGCTAAAGATGCTGTCACCGAGCAACGGGCGCAAGGCGTCTCCGAGCAGCGGACTCTTCGGAAAGCGATCCGGCTGCTCCACCAGCACCTGGCGCACCAGCGAGGGCTGGTTGATCATGTAGAGATCGAGTCCCGGCAGATGCACTTCACCCATCTGCATCCGGTAGCTGCGCTCCGACAGACTGTCCATCCACGAACGGCGCGCCCTGAAGAACATCAGCACTCGCGACAGCCGGGTGCGGACCGGGGGCGGATAGGCGGGACAGAACGGACTCATGCGGACAACTCCCGGACCCGGGCATAACGCTCGCGCAAGCTCATCGGGCCCGCGGTGATCGCGAAATAATCGTACCTTCCGGGCTTTTCGCTCGCCATGAGATATTGCGTATGCATCCGGTGCTTGTCGCCGATCATGGCACGATAGCTTGCGGAATCGAACAGGGTATGGAAACGCGGCGAGGTCATCAACGGCCAGCCGCTGCCCTTTTCCGTCACCTCGATTTCGCACACCTCGATCGGGTTGAGCAGCGCAAAACTTCCCCAGTCGGTGGGAGAGGACACATCCACCCACCTGATGATGCGACTGCTCGCGAGCGCGCCGAGCTCGCGGCGATAGTCGAGCGCCTGCGGAAACAGGCCCAGTAGCGGAATGCAGTTGCCGAGCGTGAGCAATGCAAGTTGCGGACATTGGCCATCGCGATCGGCGAGCGCTGGCAACGCGAGCGCCATCGCGCGCGTCGCCAGGATGCTGCCGACGCTGTAGCCGACCACCAGCAGCTCGTCGATGTCCGGCTCGCGCGCCAGCAACGCAATACGCGCCGCGGCATCCGCGACGATGCGATCGAGCTCCGGCAAACCGCGCACGCCATAGCGCGCCACAAACGCGTAGATGCGGGCCAGCAGGCCGGTATCCAGCCAGCGCTCGATGCGCAGCATCATCCAGCCACAGCCCGACAACAACAGCGCTGCCACCACGATGGACACCAGCGTGCTGCCCCAAAGCGCGAATGCAATCCATCCTCCCAGTACACTGACCAGTAAGCAGGCTGCCATTCCCAGCACAAAGAACAGCAGCGGATACATCATCGCGAAGAGCGTGCGCGGCGCGATCCGCCCGACCTTGATCAGTTGCGGAATTCCGTTGCCGATCACCCGCGCGTACGCCACCGCCATCTCCGCCATCAGCCGCAGCCCGTGGCGCGGCCAGTGCCGCCGTACCGTGGCGTCCCAGGACACCACTTCGATGCAACTCTCGCAGACCTCCTCCCCGGGCGGTGCGCCACGGGCGCTCCAGTACTGGCGAGCGGACGCATCGCGCCGGCGCGCCCCGACCTCGATCGGCAGCCCGTTCACGCCGGCCTGGAGGGCCGCGTGACGCTGGTAGAGCGCGTGATACCAGGACGCGCCCTTGGGATCGAAGCCGCCAAAGAACAGCACGTGACGCCGGCGTACGCGCGGCTGCTGACCGGCGCTCAAGCAAACTCCTCGATCGCCTGCTGAATGGTCTGCAGCGTGCGGTCCCCCTGAAACCGCGTCGCGGCCAGCGCGCAGGCGGTGCCGACAGCGCTCGCGCGCAGCAGGGCATGCAGCTGTCGCTGCAGGCGCCGCGAGGCGGATGCGTCACCTCCAAGGATGCGCGCCACGCCAAGCTGTTCGAGACGCCGGGCATTGTCGAACTGATCGTACGCGTGCGGTACCACCAGCTGGGGCACGCCGGCGCGCAGGGCCTGCGCGCTGCTGCCGATGCCGCCATGATGGATGAACGCGCGCGCTGCCGGCAGCAGCAGGCTGTAGGGCTCGTAGCGGGTGTGCAGCACGGTTCCGGGCAGATCCGCAGGTACCTGGTCCGCGGCATTGCTCATCAGCAGCGCACGCTCGCCGAGCGCCTTGGCGGCAGCAACGGCGGCGGCGAAAAACTCTCGCGCCTGCTGCATCGCGCTGCCCGCGGTGAACACCAGCGGAGCGCTGCCGCCGGCGAGGAAAGCCCGTGTTGCCCGGCTCAGCCCGCCTCCAGCGTCGCCATCGTAGAGCGGGAAGCCGGCCTGCCGGATCTGCGCCGGCCAGTCGGGGGTTGCCGGCGCAAACCAGTCAGGAAACAGCGTGATCCCGCGCTCCGGCGCGTGGATCCAGTCACCGAAAATGCTCTGGCGCAGGGGCGCCAGCCCCAGCGAATGGCGCATCGCCTCGACCGCGGGCAATGCCAGTGGCTGCATCTTGCGCCGGTCGAGCAACTCCCAGGCCCGTTTGCACAGCGCGCGCGGCATCCAGCGCGGCAACTGCCAATGCGCAATGCTGACCGGCGGATAGTGGTTGCGGATCATGGCCGGTGCGGTATAGGCGCTGATCGCCGGGACCCCGAGCTTCTCGTTGGCGATCCGCGCGGCGGGCATCAGGAACGGGCTGTAGAGCAGCACACAGGGCTGCGCTCGAAACACCGCCTCGATACGGTTGAAGGTATCGGCCATCGCCGGCCGCGCCAGATAACGCCACAGCACCCCGAAACCATTGATCGGGTGCCATACATAGTGATGTCCGAGGGCAGCCTCCAGATCACCGGCCCTGCCTACACCACAGAAGCCGATGCCGGCGCCAGCGGCCAGTGATGCGTAAGCCGGGCTGCCCAGCAGCTCGACGTCATGCCCGCAATCGGCCAGGTGGCGTCCGATCGCGAGGAACGGATGCACATCGCCGGCCGTGCCGAGGCTGGCGAGCAGGATCTTCATTGGCGCCCGCGCCACGAGCGAGCATGGGGGGCAGTTACGGCAATGCGCTGGGAAAATGCTTCGGGCATGGTCGTGGACGCGATCGGCTACCGGTTTGCGACCCGCATGGTAGCGCAGCCGACGCCGACGTGCCTCACGACACGATTTGTTCGGCCGCTCTCATGGCGTAGCATGGCGCCACATCACAACCGGCTCCGATCCCGG